>JALDYL010000216.1:0-7657 GCA_032153965.1 Achromobacter sp.
AAGTCCGCGACCTGCGCAAATCGTTCGGCGGCATCGACGCGCTGGCCGGCGTGTCCTTCACGCTGGAAGCGGGCCGGATGCTGGCCCTGATCGGCCCCAACGGCGCGGGTAAATCCACCTGCTTCAATGCGCTGGGCGGCCAATTGCGGCCCGACTCCGGCTCCGTCCTGCTGGACGGTCGCGAGCTGGTGGGCCTATCGGCCGGCAAGATCTGCCGGCTGGGCGTGGGCCGTACCTTCCAGACCGCCGCCACCTTCCGTTCCATGACAGTGCGCGAAAACGTGCAGACGGCGCTGCTGTCGCGCGACCGGCTGCTGCTGAATCCGTGGCGCCGGGCCACCCGCTACGCGGCAGAGGAAGCCATGTCGCTGCTGTCGCAGGTGCAGATGGCCGACAAGTCGGAGGAGCATTGCGGCACGCTGGCCTATGGCGACGTCAAGCGGGTCGAACTGGCCATGGCGCTGGCGCACCAGCCGCGGCTATTGCTGATGGACGAGCCCACCGCGGGCATGGCCACCAATGAACGCCATGCGCTGATGCGGCTGACGCGCACGCTGGCCGACACGCAGCGCATCGCGGTCCTCTTTACCGAGCACAGCCTGGACGTGGTGTTCAAGCATGCCGACCGCATCGCGGTGCTGGTGCGCGGCAGCCTGCTGGCCGAGGGCGAACCCGCGCAGATTGCGGCCGACGAACGGGTCCGCGCCGCCTATCTGGGCACGGAAACGCCGCAGCCGGCCTGACCCCCGGCGCGCCCGGCCTCAGTCGTCCCTAAGCCCATTGGGCTGGCACTCCCAGAAGATCTTGGCCTGGCAGCCGTCGCAGATGCCGCGGTCCAGCTTGGCGTAGATCGTGTGTAGCGCCGTCGCCTTGTCGGGAAAAATGTGGTCCTCGCCCAGGCGCTGCAGGAATCCGGTGCGGCGCCACATGTCCAGCACTTCCGGCCGGGGGCGGTGGAAATACAGGTCGCCGCCCATGGCCCGCCTGGCGGCCAGTTCGTCTTCCCAGACCTGTGCGCCAGCCATGTCGATGAAGTTCATGCTCTTGGCCATGACCAGCAAATGGCGCGGCGCGCCGGGCGCCGCGCGCAGTTCATGCAGCCGCTGCGCCACGTGCGTGGCGGCGCCGAAATAGACCGAACCTTCCATGCGCAGCAGCTTCAGTTGCGGGCATTCAGGCAGGGCGTCCGGCTGATGCTCCAGCACCACGAAGCGCCGCTCCAGTCCACGCGAATCGAAACCCATGGTGCGCATCGCGGGCCGCGAGGTGCGGTGCAGATAGACCATCAGCGACAGCACCGTGCCCAGCAGGATCGCCACTTCCATGCGTATGGTGATGGTGGCGGCCAGGGTGGCGGCGGCGATGATGGCTTCGCCGCGCTGGGTGCGGATAAGCTGGCGCCAGCGCGGAATGTCGAACAGGGTCCAGGCCACCAGCAGCAGCAGCCCGGAGATCGCGGCGTGCGGAATCATGGCCAGGAGCGGCGCCGACAAGGCCACCAGCGCCACCAGCAACAAGGCCGAGAACACGGAAGCCAGCGGCGTCTTGGCGCCGGCCTCGTAGTTGGGAATCGAGCGATTGAGCGATCCGCAGGACAGATAGCAGGAAAAGAACCCGCCCACGATATTGGACAGCCCCTGCCCCACGAACTCGCGGTTGGCGTCGATGCGCTGGCCGGAACGCGTGGCCACGGCCTTGGCGATGGAAATGGACTGCGCCAGCGCCACGATGGTCAGCGCGAAGGCCACGCTCAGCAGTTCGGGCAGCGCGCGCCAGTCCACGCTGGGAATATGGAAAGGCGGCCAGGGTTGCGCCAGCGCGCCCAGCACGGACACCGGCGCGCCTGCGGTCATCGCATTGAACCCGGCGGCCGCCAACGCCCCTGCCGCCAGTCCCGCCAGCATATAGGGCTTGCGCTTGTCCAAGCGCCGCAGCAGCAATGCCACCGCCAGCGTCGTGAGCGTCACCAGCAAGGCGCCCCAGTGCACCTGCGCGATGTTCGTGGCCAGGCTTGCCAGCAAGGCTCCCGCGCCGTGCACGTCCGGAGCGGGCATGCCCAGCGCGTCCTTCAGCGCATGCACGGCAATCAGCAGGGCCGCGCCGCTGGTGAAGCCGAACAGCGCCGAAGGCGAAATGAAATGCGCCAGCGATCCCAGCCTGAGCGTGCCCACCAGCCATTGCATCAAGCCGACCAGCACGGTCACGGCCAGCGCCAACTGGATGTAGCCCTGGCTGCCGGCGACCGCCAGCGGCGTCAGCACCGCATAGAGCGCCAGCGAGTTGGCGTTGGTCGGACCTGACATGACGTGGCGGCTGGACCCGAAAAGCGCCGCGACGATACAGGGCACGATGGCGGAATACAGGCCGTACTCGGGCGGCAGGCCCGCCAGCATGGCGAACGCCACGCCCTGCGGCAGCACCAGCAACGCGCCCAGCAGCCCCGCCGTCGCATCCGCGCGCAAGGTCCGCGCATTGACCTCGTCCACCCACGAGCCGAACAACCGGCGCGCGACGCTCATCCCCCCCTGCATCATTCTTTCCTGTCCCTTGGCATCTGCTTTCTGATCGGCCCGCCTGCGGCGCACAGAGCCTGCGGCGGGTCGTCTAGCGTAAACGCTAGCGCCCCCCGCGCGCAACGCGTCCCGGCTACTTCAGGTAGCGGCTTTCGAGTTCCCGCATGCGGGCATCGCCCTGCAACGCGATGATTTCCTTGACCGTCGGCAGGCTGGCGTCCACCTGGTGGATGCCGCCATCGCGGCGGATGCGGGCGAATACGTCCCGCATCGCCCCCACCGCGGCGCGAATGGCGTGGTTGCCATAGATCACCAGGCCCACCTTGCCCAGCGCCTGGATATCGGATTCGCGCAACTGGGGATAGGCGGTAGGCACCAGCACCAGCGGCGCGCGGCCTTGCCATGCGGCCACGAACGACAGGATCTCGTCGGGCGTGCTCTGCTTGGAATGGATCAGGATGGCATCCGCGCCGGCGGCTTCATAGGCATGGGCGCGGGCCAGCGCCTCCTGCTCGCCGGCGCCCGCGATCAAGGCCTCGGTCCGGGCAATGACGCAGAAATCCGCATCGCGGCGGGCGCCGCAGGCGGCTTCGATCTTGCCCTGGAACTCCTCGATACGCACCAATTCCTGCCTGCCGGAGGCGCGCAGGCTGGTGTCCTTGGGAAAGGTCTTGTCCTCCATCACCACCGCCGACACGCCCGCGGCTTCGTACTGCGGCACCATGTACGAGACATTGATCGCGTTGCCGAATCCGGTGTCGATGTCGGCGATGACGGGCGCGTCCACCGCGGCGGCGATCGCCCGCATCATGTCCAGGTGTTGCGAGGGCGAAAGGATGTTGGCGTCAGGCACCGCATGGCTGGCCGACAGCTCGAAGCCGCTGCCCCAGATGGCGTCGAAACCGGCCTCGGCCGCCAGCCTGGCGGATAGCGGATTGTGCGCCGACATGGCGTGCATCAAGACGGAATCCTGCAATTTCTGGCGGAAACGGGCGTTTCTGTTCATGGCGGGAACGTAGGCGGCAAACCCGGCGCGCCGCGCGCCGGCTGTGGCCATCGTAGCGCCAATCCCGCCTTGCCCGAACCGTCAGCCGGCCTCGCCGCCGCGCCGCGCCTTCATGGCCTGCCCGATCGCGGCCAGCGCGTCGTCCGCGATCAGCCGCGCCGCCATCGGCAGCAGCTCGCTCTCTTCGCGCTGGATATGCGCGGCGTAGGCCTCGGTGAACTCCTGGATCTGGCTCGCGGGCAGTTCGGCCTGCCGGCCCGCCGCGATCTCGGCAAGCGCCTGACGCAACGGTTCCCAGCGCCGCGCCAGTTGCCGGTGCTCGGCCACCAAGCCGTCCACCAGCGCGTGCAGACAGACGGCGTCGGATCCGGCCATGGACTCGATCAGGGCGGGAAAAAGGTCTTCTTCCTCGTCCTCGTGGTGATGCGCGGCGGCGGTATCGAAATAACGCAGGACGCTGGCCGCCGCGGTCTGGGCCACCGGGTCGCTACCGTGCACCGGCAGGTGGCCGGCCAGGCGTCCCAGCGTGGCGCACTGGCGGGAAATGCGGCCGTGGCAGGCCGACAGCAGGGCCAGGGGATCATCGGCTCCCGGCGCGGGGGCCGGACCTCCAGGAAAGCTCACCGCCATTGCACACCTCCGTTATCCGGCGTGGCCACGCCACCACAAGCGGATGGAATCCCACGCGCGTCCCGCGAATCCCGCCTCGGCCACCGGCTCCAGCGCCACCACGGGAAACTGCATGGCGGGCTTGCCGTCCACCAGCACCCGCACGGCGCCCACCGGGGACTGGGCCGCGATCGGTGCGATCAGCGGATCCTGCGGTGTCCAGACCGGCTCGACCTTGGCGCCCGCGGGCACCGTCACATACGCGTCGCGCGTGAATCCGGCCTTCAGGCTGTCGTGCTCGCCCTTCCAGACCTCGGGCGTGGCGACGGCCTGGCCGCGCGCGTACAGCTTGATGGTATTGAACCCCTGAAAGCCCCACTCCAGCAACTCGCGGCTTTCCTGCGTGCGCAGCTTGTCCGACGCCGTGCCCACCACCACCGTGATCAGGCGGCGCCGGTCAGCGCCATTGGGGCGCTGCGCGGTGGCGACGATGCAATAGCCGGCCGAATCGGTGTGTCCGGTCTTCAGGCCGTCGACGCTGGGATCCAGCCAGAGCAGGCGGTTGCGGTTCGGCTGCGTGATCTTGTTGTAGGTGAACTGCTTGGCCGAATCGTAGGTCTTGTAGAGCAGGGGATAGTCGCGGATATAGCGCGTGGCCAGCATCGACAGGTCGCTGGCGGTGGAATAGGTCCCCGGATCGGGCAGGCCGTGCGGGCTGGCGAAATGCGTGGCATGCAGGCCCAGCCTGGCGGCGGTGTCGTTCATCCGCGCCACGAAGGCCTCGACGCTGCCCGATACCGCCTCGGCCAGCGCAATGGCCGCGTCGTTGCCCGACTGGATCATCAGGCCGCGCAGCAGATCGTCCACCGACACCTTGGAGCCCGGCTCCAGGAACATCTTCGAGCTGCCCGCCGGCACCTTCCAGGCGCGGGTCGACACCGTGACCAACTGCTCGGCCGACAGCTCTTTCTTGCTGAGCGCCTCGAACACCACGTAGGCCGTCATGATCTTGGTCAAGGACGCCGGTTCGATCCGGGCCGTCGCCGCGTGCGACGCGATCACCTGTCCGCTGGTCTCGTCCAGCAAGAGCCAGGCCTTGGCCGACAAGGCCGGCGCCGGCACCGTCTGCGCCATGGCGCCCGACACGCACGCGGCCGCGACGATCAGGCTCGCCGCCAACTTCTTCATCAACATATGGCTTGCTTCACTTCCATGCTTGGGTTTTTCCCGCGCGGTCCTCGCGCAGGGCACGCAATTGGAACATGTCCGGCGCGGTTGGTTCAGTACCGCAGACATCTGAAAAAATGCGCGATGAATGTCACGACATCTTGCGAGGGCCCTTCTACAAAGCACTTTCTGTGTCGAAAACAACAAACAAGGGCCAAAAACCCGCTAGAAAACCGCATTAACCGTCACTCTTCCGCTATCATCGGCCGCGTAGCGTTAAACGCCGATATCCGGCGCGCGCGCTGCTCCATGTCCTCAACATACGGATTTTGACCATGGCCACGAAAGCAAAAGCTCCTGCCAAGAAAGTCACCAAGCCCGCCGTCAAGGCGCCCGCAAAGAAGGCAACCGCCGCAAAAACCGCTGTGAAGCCCGCTGCCAAGCCGGCTGTCAAGAAGGTCGTCGCCGCCAAGAAGGTCGCTGCTGCCCCCAAGGCCATCAAGGCTGCTCTGAACAAGACCCAGCTCATCGCCTACATCGTTGAGCAATCCGGCGTTGAAGCCAAGTCGGTCAAGGCCGTCCTGACCAGCCTGGAAACCTCGGTGCTGAGCTCCGTGGACAAGAAGGGCGCTGGCGAATTCACGCTGCCCGGCCTGTTCAAGGTTGCCGTGCAGAAGGTTCCCGCCAAGGCCAAGCGCTTCGGCAAGGATCCGTTCACCGGTGAAGAGCGCTGGTTCCCCGCCAAGCCGGCTTCGGTCAAGGTGAAGGTTCGCCCGCTCAAGAAGCTGAAGGACGCCGCGCAGTAATTCGCGCGTAGTTCCGGTCAAGCCGGAAGGGCCCGCTTCGCAAGAGGCGGGCCCTTCTTTTTTGCCGCGGCGCTTGCCGCACGCATGGCGTTCTCATCCCAACTTATCTTCATGTTAAGATACTTCACGTAAAAATAAACGCCGTCTATCCATGAATGACCTTGTCGATCTGGTGATCTCGCAATGGACCCGCGAATGCCCAGCCCAGGACTTCGCCGCCATGTCCGTCGTCACCCGCGTGTTCCGCCTGAACGCGCTGGCCGCGCGCAACGTGAACCGCAGCTTTCGCAACTATGACCTGCACCAGGGCGAATTCGACGTGCTGGCCACGCTGTACCGCGGCGGCGCGCCCTACGCGCTGAATCCGCAGAAGCTGGTGGAGGCCCTGCTCCTGACCTCAGGCGCGATGACCAACCGGCTCGACCGCCTGGAACAGGCCGGACTGCTCACGCGCAGTCCCAATCCGGAAGACCGGCGCGGCGTCATCGTGTCGCTCACGGCCGAAGGCCTGCGCACCATCAAGCTGGTGCTCAAGGACTACCTGAAAGACCTCAACGAACTGCTGGAGCCGCTGACCGCCAGCGAACGCAAGCAACTGGCCGGTCTGCTCAGGAAGCTGCTGATCAAGCAGGACCTGGAAACGCCCGGCGGCGTCGGCACCTGAACCGAGCTCCCTTCCGCAGCCTCCCCCCTCGCATCAGATCCATGACTTCCGCTACCCAGTCCTCCCAGACGCCCGCGCTGACCGCGCCCATCATCCTGCTGATGTCGGTGGCCACCGGCCTCGCGGTCGCCAGCAACTACTACGCGCAACCGCTGCTGCACACCATCAGCGAGCAATTCTCGCTGTCCACCGCCACGGCGGGCAGCATCGTCACGACCGCTCAACTGAGCTACGCATTGGGCTTGATGCTGCTGGTGCCGCTGGGCGACATGTTCGAGCGCCGCGGCCTGATCGTGCTGATGAGCCTGCTGTCCTCGGGCGGTCTGCTGATTTCCGCCTTCGCCCCCAACATCACCGTGCTGATCCTGGGCACCGCACTGACCGGCATGCTGTCCGTGGTGGCGCAGATCCTGGTGCCCTACGCCGCGACGCTGGCCGCGCCCCACGAACGCGGCAAGGCCGTGGGCACCGTCATGAGCGGACTGCTGTTGGGCATCCTGCTGGCCCGCACCGTCGCGGGCGCGCTGGCCGACGTGGGCAGCTGGCGCACGGTGTACTGGGTGGCGGCGATCCTGATGCTGGGCATGTCCGCCGCGCTATGGCGCCTGCTGCCGCGCCACCAGAGCCCCGCTGGGCTGAGCTATCCGCGCCTCCTGGGCTCGATCCTGCGCATGTTCGTCGAAGAGCCGCTGTTCCGCGCCCGGTCGCTGCTGGGCGGGCTGCTGTTCGCGGCCTTCAGCATGCTGTGGACGCCCCTGACCTTCCTGCTGTCCAGCCCTCCCTATGAATACAGCAACACCGCCATCGGCCTGTTCGGCCTGGCGGGCGCTGCCGGCGCCTACGCCGCCAATCGCTTCGGCCGCATGGCCGACCGGGGCCTGGGCAACCTGGC
>JALDYL010000217.1:0-7640 GCA_032153965.1 Achromobacter sp.
GACTCCGTGAGCAGGGAAGATCGATATGCGTCATACCGACCGGAAGCCACGGAAACCATGTCTTCTGGCGGATTGGCAGGGCCAGTGTGCAGGCCGTCGCCCGACAATCCGCGGTCATTGGAATTACAAATCCGATCGTCCTGGCGTCACGGGAATGTCATGCAGGCGTGGGCGCGGCCGCGCACGCCGTGTTCCGGCTCACTGCCAAGCGCGAACGCGCACGCGCCAGCGCTCAAGCGTAGCGGCGGAACAGCACGCTTGCGTTCACGCCGCCAAAGCCGAAGCCGTTGGAGATGGCATATTCGATTTCCATCGGTCGGGGCGCGCCGCGCACGATGTCGATCCCCGCGGCCAGGTCATCCGGCGTTTCCAGATTGAGGGTGGCCGGGGCGATCTGATCGCGTAGGGCCAAGGCCGTGAAGATGGCCTCGACGCCGCCCGCCGCGCCAAGCAAATGTCCCGTGGCGGATTTCGTGGCTGAGACGGCAGGGCGCCCGGCCGCGCCGAACACCGCCCGGATGGCGTTCAATTCGCTGCTGTCGCCCAGTTGCGTGGAGGTCGCATGGGCGTTCAGGTGTTGAACGGCGCTTGGGGCGATACCGGCCTGCTGCAACGCCAATTCCATCGCCCGGCGCGCGCCGTTGCCGTCGGCCGGCGTCGAGGTCATATGGTAGGCGTCCGAGCTGGTGCCATAGCCGACCAGTTCAACGATGGGCGTTGCCCCGCGATCCAGCGCGTGCTGGAGTTCTTCGATCACGAGGAGTCCGGCTCCTTCGCCGATGACGAAGCCATCGCGCGCCTGATCGAAGGGGCGTGAAGATTGCGCCGGATGCTCGGCGTAGTGCGTCGAAAGCGCCCTGGCGGCCGCAAACGCGCCCACGCTGACGCGGTCTATGCATGCCTCGGCGCCGCCGCACAGCGCGATGTCCGCTTCACCTGCCCGAATCAGGCGGGCGGCATCGCCTATGGCCTGGACACTGGCGGCGCAAGCGGTGACTGGCGCTCCGAGAGGACCTTTGAAACCATGCCGGATGGCTACCATGCCGGCAGCCATGTTGGCCAGGAAGCTGGGAATCGTGAACGGTGAAAGGCGGCGAGGGCCCTTGGTCTCGGTGGTCCGCACGGCGTCGGCAATGGCTCCGAATCCGCCTATGCCGGACGCAATGATGGTGGCGGTCCTGGTCCGCTGGTCTTCCGTGGCGGGTGACCACTTTGCCTGCTCCAGCGCTTCCTTGGCCGCGGCGAGGGCAAAGAGGATGAAGCGATCCATTTTTTTCTGGTCCTTCGCGTCTGCGACCAGATTGGGATCGAAGCCGGCCGGATGGCCGTCGGCATGGGCAGGAACCAGGCCGCCAACCTTTGAAGGAATGCCTTCAACCAGATCGGGCGGCAGCGCGACGATACCGGAATCGCCCTGTAGCAAGCTGCGCCACACGTGCTCGGCTCCGCACCCGAGGGGGGAGACCATGCCCATACCCGTTACGACGATTCTTTTCATGTTCATCCATCTCAATCGTTAAGCACTGCGTGCTTTGCGGTCATGCGCGCAAAACGGTCCTTGATGACTTCGTCGGCAGCGGGGCCAGGCGCCAGGGCATGGCTGTCCTGCGTGATGGGCAGTCCTGTGTCCAGGTCCACGAGGCCGATGCGCGCGGGCCGTCCCGTCGCCTTGTCGACCAATTGGACGGCGCGTCCTTCCGGGGAGAAGCGCTCGCCGCCCCATTCGATGAGCGCCAGCATCACCGGGCGGAACGATCGGCCCAGTTCGGTCAGGATGTACTCGTGGCGGGGAGGCTTGCTGCTGTACTGGACGCGATCCAGCAGTCCGGCGGCGACCAGGTCGGCCAGGCGCCGAGTGAGCATGTTTGAGGCGATGCCCAGGCTGCCCTGGAATTCGTCGAAGCGGGTCAGCCCATACATGGCGTCGCGTAGGATGAGGATGCTCCACCACTCGCCGACGCGGTCCAGGCTGCGAGCGACGGGACAAGCCCACTCGCTCAGATCAATGCGTTTCATGGGATGGCTGTGCTCTCGATAGTTACTTGCAAGATGAAAGTTATAATACGCTTGCATTTTGCAAGCCACAAGCCGCCGTCAACCCTCCAAGCCCCCCAGATCCGGCGGCCGGTTCTCGATGATGGCCTCCATGCTGAAGAACCCCGTCACCGTGGAAAGCTCGAAATCCGTGATCAGCTTCTGGTAGAAGCGGTCGTACCCGGCCATGCCGCGGCAGACCACCTTGATGAGATAGTCCCAGTCCCCGCCGATGCGGTAGAACTCGGTCACTTCGGGCAGGCGTCCCACGTGCTGGCGAAAGCCGTCGGCCCAGGCCTTGGCGTGATGGCTGGTGCGGATCATCACGAACACCGTCAGGTCCAGCCCCAGTTCGACCAGATTGACCTCGGCCCGGGTGCCGCGAATGATGCCGCAGGCGTTCAGGCGCTGCAGCCTGCGCCAGCAGGCGTTTTGCGACAGGCCGACGCGATCGGCCAGCTCGCGCTGCGACAGCGCGCCGTCCTTTTGCAGGCAGGAGATGATATTCAGATCAAACTTGTCTATTTTTTCCATATAAAAGATCAAATGACCCAATTTATGAGGTTTTAGGCAAAATTTAGGTGAGGTTTCAAATTTCTTTCCATCGTATGATATTTCGGTGTGCCCAGGAACATCCCCGACATGAATACGCCTACCAAAACGACCCCCGCCCAGATCACGCCGTTGCAGCAATTCCAAGAAAGCCTGAAGACGGACGACGTCGCCGCTGCGCTGGCCGACGGGCTGATCGGCAAGGATGCGGTGGTCGAAGGCCCCTATGGCGTCAAGCCGCTGGTGTACGCCGATTACGTGGCGTCCGGCCGGGCGCTGATGCAGGTCGAGCGTTTCATTCTTGAGCAGGTGCTGCCGTACTACGCCAACTCGCATACCGAGGCGTCGTACTGCGGCGGCTTCATTACCCGCCTGCGCCGCGAAGCGCGCGCGGCGATTGCGCGGTGCTGCGGCGCGAGCGATGAGCACGCCGTGATTTTTGCGGGGTCGGGCGCGACGGCGGGGATCAACCGGCTGGTGCATCTGTTCGGCGTGCGCGAGGCCATGGCCGCGGGCCGCAAGGTGCGCGTCATCATCGGCCCCTACGAACACCATTCCAACATCCTGCCGTGGCGCGAATGCGGCGCGGAAATCGTCGAGCTGGCGGAAAGCCCGGAAGGCGGCCCCGACCTGGCGCAGCTGGATGCGGCGCTGCAAGCCGGGGAGGGCGCGCTGGTCGTTTGCGCGCTGTCGGCGGCTTCGAACGTGACGGGCATCGTGGCGGATGTGGCGGCAGTGACCCGGCGCGTCAAGGCTGCGGGCGCCAAGATGCTGTGGGACTATGCCGGCGGCGCGCCCTATCTGCCGATCCGGATGACGCCCGCCGCCGACGCGGCGATCGACGCGATTGTTTTTTCGCCGCACAAATTCATCGGCGGCCCGGGCGCGTCTGGCGTGCTGATCGTGCGCCGCGACGCGGTGCTGGACACCAAGCCCACCTGGCCCGGCGGCGGCACGGTGCGCTTTGTTTCGCCCGCGGGCCACGACTACAGCGGCAGCCTGGAAGCGCGCGAGGAAGCAGGCACGCCCAATGTGGTGGGCGATATCCGCGCCGCGCTGGTGCTGCTGGTGAAGGAAGCCCTGGGCGCCGAGTTCATGCGCCAGCGCAATCAACATTTCGTGGAGCGCGCGTTGGCCAGATGGCAAGGCGCCGAGCAGCTGGAGCTGCTGGGTTCGCTGACGGCGGCACGGCTGCCGATCTTCTCGTTCCGGGTGCGCAATGGCCGCGGCGGCTTCGTACACCAGCAGCTGGTGACGCGCATGCTGAGCGACCGCTTCGGCATCCAGGCGCGCGGCGGCTGCGCCTGCGCGGGGCCCTATGTGCATCGCCTGCTGGATATCGGCGCGGATGAGTCGCAGCAGATGCGCCAGGCCATCCTGGACGGCCGCGAGATGGAAAAGCCGGGCTTCATCCGGCTGAACTTCAGCGTGCTGCTGCCGGATGACAAGGCCGATTTCATCCTGGATTCGGTGCTGGCGCTGGCCGCGGACGCGACCGAGTTCGAGCACCGCTACGGCTTCGATCCAAGCCGGGCCATCTTCTTCCCGCACAGCGCCGAGAAGCAGGCCGCCTGAGCCGCGCGCCCGCCGGCTGGCGGGCCGCTCAATCCTTCATCTGCAGGCCGCAGGTTCTGATCCATGCGGCCTTTTTGTCGGCCAGATCCTCGGACGCGTCGCTCAGCGCGCGCGCCATCTTTGCCGGAAACTCCACCCCCTTGCGGCGGCAGGCCTCGAAGTCGTCGACCAGGGCGTAGCGCGCATCCAGCAGGTCCAGCCGGCCCTGGCATAGTTCGCGATTCAATTGCAGGTCGTTGGACGCCTCGCGCGTGCGCTGCACGTCCTGTGCGCGGTCGATGCGCGTTTGCTCCGCCTGGATCTGCGCAACGCAATCGTCCGCTACGGCGGGCGGGCTGGCGGCGCAGAGGAGCAGGATGGCGAGAGTACGGCGGTCAAAAGCGGCCATGCGGGGATACCTTGGTAATGCGGCTGAATGGGCAGCATCATAACTGCCGGGAGTATCAGCCCGCCGCAACGGTAGATCCAGGCGAACCCGTTGCCTCCAAATGCTTCCAGGCCGCCTCGGCCACGGTCTGCGGCGCTATGGTGGCCATGTCGCCTTTTACAGCGGCTTCAAGTGCATGCAACCAGGGCACATACCGCAACGCAGGAGTGGCTCCGAACAATCCAATCGTCGGTATTCCGTGGGCCGCTGCAATGTGCATACCCATGCTGTCGTTGGAGACAAATACCGAACAGCACGCGATCAGCGCCTGGCTATCGCATATGTCCGTGGCCTGTTGCGTCGCGTCCAGTAAAACAATGGATTCGGGCAGCAGGGCGCGAATCTCTTGTGCGATGTCCTGGACATCGCTGGCGCCCACCAAGACAAACCGCAGCCCACTATCCTGCGCATGCAAAATGCGTGCTACCTCCGCAAAAGCTCTGCCGCTATAACGTTTGCAGGGTATCGAACCATTCAATCCGAACCCAATCGTCCGCGATTGCGCCTGGCAAAACTGGATGGCCTTGCCGTGCGCCGAGTCCTTGCAGAACAACGAGGGATAGCGTGGCTCATATTGATATCCCGCCTTGGCATACAGCAACGGCAGCCATGTATAGATGTCAGGGTGCGGGGTTCCCTTGCGGCGCACCCATATGCGATGCGTGAGCAGGGCCGCGAGATGCGGTTGATGCATACGCAAGAAACCGGCGCGCTGCGGGATCCCCGCCAAGCGGGCCGCCAAGGCGATATGAGGGCGGAAGGTAAACAAAAAGAGACTGTCGTAGCCCCCGTCCGTCAATACCTGTTTTACCCGTGTGATCCGTTCCCAACCTCGCAACCGGTTTTCCGATCGCAGAGATATGACTTCCGCTACATAGGGCTGGGCACGAAACAGGTCTTGCGAAGACTCGTTTTGAGTCATCAGCAATGAAACCGTCCCTCCGGTTTGTTCGGCCAGTGCTTGGGCAAAAACCATGCCGAGCACTCCGTCGCCAATGCCGCCGGACAGATAGATCGCACAGTTTTGCGCGGTACTACGTTTGAGGGAGGGGGCGGTAGGCATGGCATCCAACAAGATACGCTCACTGATTTCGAATCCACTAGTGTGGCGGAGGTATGTTTCTTGCTTGTGTAGCGTTTGGTGTTGAATGTTTGAAAAGCGTTGTACGCGATAGCTCCTGGATGAGGTGGTGGTACCCGGGTTGCATTGGGCGCGTGAAGCGTTCCATGCACCGGCCACGTCTCCAATCATTATCGTATGGTTACTGGTCGGAAACCCAGTTTACGCCGGTCCCAAACTCGCCTACTGTGCTTTACATATCAACGACTCATAAGCGCTGCCTGGCGCATTCATGTTAGATGGTCGGAGATAGAAATTTCTGTTTTATCAACAAGTTACGTTGGAGATGAAAGAGAATGACTGACACCCTCATCAAGGTCGACCTGGCCCAATCCCCCTACGAGAACGCGCAGATCCACAATCGCTGGCATCCGGATATTCCGATGGCCGTGTGGGTCAAGCCGGGGGATGACTTCGTGCTGGAAACCTACGACTGGACTGGCGGCGCGATCAAGAACGACGACAGCGCCGACGACGTCCGCGACGTGGACTTGTCCACGGTGCACTTTCTTTCGGGACCGGTGGGCGTGGAAGGCGCCGAACCCGGCGACTTGCTGGTGGTGGACCTGCTGGACATCGGCGCCAAGCCGGACAGCCTGTGGGGGTTCAACGGCTTCTTCAGCCGCAATAACGGCGGCGGCTTCCTGACCGAGCATTTTCCGCATGCGCAGAAATCCATCTGGGATTTCCATGGCATGTTCACTTCGTCGCGCCATATCCCGGGCGTGAATTTCGCCGGGCTGATCCATCCCGGGCTGATCGGCTGCCTGCCCGACAAGAAGCTGCTGGACACCTGGAACCGGCGCGAGCAGGCGTTGATCGACACCAATCCCAACCGCGTGCCGCCGCTGGCCAATCCGCCCGCGCCGAAGACGGCGCACATGGGCGCGCTGCAAGGCGCGGAACGCGACAAGGCGGCGGGCGAGGGCGCGCGCACCGTGCCGCCGCGCGAACATGGCGGCAATTGCGACATCAAGGACCTGTCGCGCGGGGCGCGCGTGTTCTTCCCGGTCTACGTGAAGGGCGGCGGCCTGTCCGTGGGCGACCTGCATTTTTCGCAGGGCGACGGCGAAATCACGTTTTGCGGCGCCATTGAAATGGCGGGCTGGGTGCACATGCGCGTGTCGCTGATCAAGGGCGGCATGGAGAAGTACGCGATCAAGAACCCGATCTTCAAGCCCAGCCCGATCACGCCGGCCTACAAGGACTTCCTGATCTTCGAAGGGATTTCGGTGGACGAGTCCGGCAAGCAGCACTACCTGGACGTCAACGTGGCGTACCGGCAGGCTTGCCTGAACGCCATCGAATACCTGAAGAAGTTCGGCTATTCGGGCGCCCAGGCGTATTCGCTGCTGGGCTGCGCGCCGGTGCAGGGGCATATCAGCGGGGTGGTCGACATCCCCAACTCCTGCGCCACGCTGTGGCTGCCGACGGAGATCTTCGACTTCGACATCCAGCCGTCGGCGTCCGGACCCGTCAAGCACATCCAGGGCGGCGTGGACATGCCGCTGTCGCGTGACCGCTAGGAGCCATTCCATGCCCATGTATGACTATGCCTGCGGTGATTGCGGCGAGTTCGCGGCGCTGGTGCCCCTGGCCCGATGGCGCGACCCGGCCGCCTGCCCGCAATGCGGCGCGATGTGCGGCCGCATCTTGGGCGGCGCGCCGGCGATTTCGGCGCTGTCGTCCGCGGTGAACCGGGCGCGCGCGGTCAATGAGCGCAGCGCGCATGAGCCGCGCAGTTCCCGCTCGGGCCACGGCATGAATTGCGGGTGTTGTTCCGGCGGCAAGGCGGCCGGCAAGACACGCACCGCGCCGGATGGGGGGAAATCCTTCGCGGGCGCAAGGCCCTGGATGATCAGCCACTGAGGACGCGCCGCCGGCGTGCAAAAACAAGGCCCCGCGCAAGCGGGGCCTTGCTTTTGCCGGGCG
>JALDYL010000218.1:0-7544 GCA_032153965.1 Achromobacter sp.
ATGAAGATGTTGTTTTTATCGAGCAAGAATTGCAAAAGGTCCACGGGGCATCCTGAAGTGCGGCGACTAGCCTGGTATAGGCGAACCCTGATGCGCCGCGCCACGGAAATGGGCGGGTGCGCCGGGGCAAAATCAAGGGCAAAATCGCTCAATTATAAAATGAGCGCATTCCTTCACTTTAACCCGCGTTACAAGCGTCCCAAATCATGCACAAACTCGTTCTGATGCGCCACGGCGAAAGCCAGTGGAATCTGGAAAACCGCTTCACCGGTTGGACCGACGTCGACCTGACCGAAACCGGTCGCGAACAGGCCCGCAAGGCCGGCGAACTGCTCAAGAAAGAAGGCTTCACCTTCGACCTGGCCTACTCGTCGCTGCTCAAGCGCGCCATCCGGACCCTGTGGATCGCCCTGGACGCCATGGACGCCATGTACACCCCGGTCGGCGTGACCTGGCGCCTGAACGAACGCCACTACGGCGCGCTGCAAGGCCTGAACAAGGCCGAAACCGCCGCCAAGTACGGCGACGAGCAGGTGCTGATCTGGCGCCGGGCCTACGCCATCGCCCCGCTGCCGCTGGCGCTGGACGACGAGCGCCATCCGCGTTTCGACAAGCGCTACGCCAAGGTGCCGGCCGACCAGCTGCCCGCCACCGAATGCCTGAAGGACACCGTGGAGCGCGTGCTGCCGTTCTGGAACGAATCCATCGCCCCGGCCATCCGCGCCGGCCGCAATGTCCTGATCGCCGCCCACGGCAACAGCCTGCGCGCCCTGATCAAGCACCTGGACAACGTTTCGGACGACGACATCGTCAACCTGAACATCCCGACCGGCCAGCCGCTGGTCTATGAATTGGATGATGACCTGCGCCCGATCCGCCACTATTATCTGGGCGATGCCGCCGAGATCGAGGCGGCCATGGCTGCGGTGGCAGCCCAGGGCAAGGCTAAGAAGGACTGATATTCCTATGCGTCGCGCGGCAGGGTTGTTGTTGGCGGTCATGTTGACCGGTGGGGCGTTGTCGGCTCGCGCCGCGCCCAACGACCTTGCCGGCCGCCAGTCCGACGCGGAAAAGCAGCAGGCCGCCTTGCGCGACCGCATCGAGAACCTGCAAAAGGATATCGATGACCGCGAGGCTGCCCGCAAGGAAGCCGCCGACGCGCTCAAGCAGTCCGAGTCGGCCATTTCCAAGATCAACCTGCGCCTGCGGGAGCTGGCCGAGGCCAACCGCCAGGCACAGGCCGACCTGACCGGCCTGGAAAAGCAGATCGGCACCCAGCAGGTGGTGCTGGCCAAGCGCCGCACCGAACTGGCCGAACAGCTGCGCACCCAGTACACCAGCGGCCTGTCGCCCTGGACCGCCCTGCTGTCGGGCGATGATCCCCAGGTGCTGGGCCGCAACCTGGGCTATCTGGATTACGTTTCACGGGCCCGCGCCGACGCCGTGCAGGCGCTGCGCGAGGACATCGAGCGCCTGGCCGCCCTGCAGGGGCGCGCCGACGCCCGCCGCGCCGAAATCGAAAAAGTCGTGGCCGAAACCTCCGAGCAGAAGACCGCGCTGGTCGGTCAGCAGAAGGAGCGCGCCACGCTGCTGGCGCAGCTGGAAGGGCAGATCGCCGCCCAGCGCGCCGAAGCCAACAAGCTGGGCCGCGACGATCAGCGCCTGTCGCGGCTGATTACCGATCTGGACGCGGCCATCGCCAAGCAGATCGAGGATGCCCGCCGCGCCGAGGAAGCGCGCAAGCGGGCCGAGGAAGCACGCCGCGCGGAAGAGGCGCGCCGTGCCGCCGAGGAAGCCAAAAAGCGCGCCGACGCCGAGCGCCGCGCCGCCGAGGACGCCCGCAAGAAGGCCGAGGCCGACCGCAAGCTCGCCGCCGACAACGCCAAGCAGGCCGCCGATAACGCCAAGCGCGAGCGCGACGCCCGAGACGCGCGCGACGCGGCCCAGGCGCGCGAGCAGGTCGAAGCCGCCTCGCGCCAGAGCCGCGGTCCCGTGGCCGTGGCCGATCCCGATGCCGCCGGCCTGCGTCCGGCCGACCAGAAGCAGTCCCGCCTGACCACGCCCGAACCGCCGCCTCAGGCCAAACCCGCGGAACCGTCCAAGAAGGCGGAACCTCCAGAGGAAAAACCCGCTCCAAGCCGTATTGAACCCGCGCAGCAGACCCAGACCGCGCGCGCCGCGCCGGTGGGCGGCGGCAACGGCTTGCGCCACGGGCTGTCCATGCCGGTGCGCGGCCAGGTGCAGGGGCGTTTCGGGGTCGACCGCCCGGACGGCGGTGTATGGCGCGGCGTGGTGCTGCGCGCGCCCGAAGGCACGCCGGTCAAGGTGGTGGCCCCCGGCACGGTGGTCTACGCCGATTGGCTGCGCGGTTTTGGCAACCTCATCATTGTGGATCATGGGCAGCAATACCTGACCGTCTATGCTTACAACCAAAGTCTGCTCAAACGGGTGGGTGATTCGGTGACGGGTGGCGATACTATTGCTACGGTCGGGGCAACCGGCGGCCAAGTGGAATCCGGCCTATACTTTGAAATTCGCCATCGTGGCGCTCCTGTGGATCCGGCACAATGGCTGGCGCAGTAGATTGATGTCGTTGGTAATTACCAAACCCCATCGGCGAAAACAAAATTCGGGAAGTGTGCATGGGCACTCGTAAGTTTCGCGGTTTCGGTCTGATTGCCATCGGTGCGGTGGCTGGTGTGTTGCTCAGCGTAGGCGTGACCGCGGTCGCCCAGCGCGGCAGTCCTCTGCCCCTGGACGAACTCAGGCAGCTGAGCAATGTGTTCGCCGCCATCAAGAACAACTACGTCGAGGCCGTCGACGACAAGACCCTGATCGACAACGCCATCTCCGGCATGGTGTCGAACCTGGATCCGCACTCTGCCTACCTGGACGCCGACGCCTTCCGCGAAATGCAGACGGCCACGCAAGGCGAATTCGGCGGCCTGGGCATCGAGGTCGGCGCCGAAGACGGCTTCGTGAAGGTCATTTCCCCGATCGAAGACACGCCCGCCGCCCGCGCCGGCGTGATGGCCGGCGACCTCATCATCAAGATCGACGACACGCCCACCAAGGGCATGACGCTCAACGACGCCGTCAAGCTGATGCGCGGCGCGCCCAAGTCGCCGATCACGCTGACCATCATGCGCGCCGACCGTCCGCAGCCCATCGTGCTGAAGATCGTGCGCGACATCATCAAGGTGCGCAGCGTGCGCAGCAAGATGCTGGACAACGGCATCGGCTACGTGCGCATCGCCCAGTTCCAGGAAAAGACCGGTTCCGACCTGGCCAAGCAGTTGAAGGACCTCGGCGCCAAGGAAGCCCCCAAGGGCCTGGTGCTGGACCTGCGCAATGACCCGGGCGGCCTGCTGACCAGCGCCATCGGCGTGTCCGGCGCGTTCCTGCCGCCCGACTCGGTGGTCGTCACCACCGACGGCCGCACCCCCGACGCCCGCCACAAGTACCTGGCCACGCCGTCGGAATACGCCCGCGGCGAAAGCAACTACCTGTCCGGCCTGCCGGCCTGGACCAAGACCGTGCCGATGGTGGTGCTGGTCAACGTGGGCTCCGCCTCGGCCTCCGAGATCGTGGCCGGCGCGCTGCAGGACCACAAGCGCGCCAAGGTCCTGGGTAACCGCACCTTCGGCAAGGGCTCGGTGCAGGTGATCCTGCCGCTGTCCGAAACCACCGCGGTCAAGCTCACCACCTCGCGCTACTTCACGCCCAGCGGCCGCTCCATCCAGGCCACCGGTATCGAACCTGACTACGTCGTCGCCGACACGGCCGAAGGCGATCTGTTCCGCCTGCCGCGCGAAGCCGACCTGCAGCGCCACCTGTCCAACCAGCAGACCGCCAACGAAGTGAAGTCCAGCGCTGGCGAAGACAACGTCGACGTGCCGGCCAAGGTGTTCGAATTCGGCGGCAAGGACGACTTCCAGCTGCAGCAGGCGCTGAACGTACTGGCCGGCAAGCCGGTGCAGAAGGGCTCGGCCCGCGCCCAGGCCAAGGCCGACGCCAAGGCCGGCGGCGGCACGCCCCAGCGCATGAAGATCACGCCGACCGGAGTCGAGCCCAGCAAGGACAAATGAACGACGAGCAACTGCTGCGCTACGCCCGCCACATCCTGCTCGACGAGCTGGGAATCGAAGGGCAGGAAAAACTGCTGGCGGCGCGTGTGCTCATCGTGGGGGCGGGCGGACTGGGTTCCCCCGCCGCGCTCTACCTGGCCACCGCCGGCGTGGGCGACATCACCCTGGCCGACGACGATGTCGTCGAGCTGAGCAACCTCCAACGCCAGATCCTGCATACCACCGCCAGCGTCGGCCGCCACAAGGCGGAGTCCGGACGCGACATGCTGGCGGCCTTCAATCCGCAGACCCGGGTCCATGCCCGCGTCGAACGGCTGGAAGGCCAGGCCCTGTCCGACGCTGTCGCTCAGGCGGACCTGGTGCTGGACTGCACCGACAACTTCGCCACCCGCCACGCCATCAACCGCGCCTGCGTGCAGCACCGCAAGCCGCTGGTGTCCGGCGCCGCGATCCGCTTCGACGGCCAGGTCAGCGTCTACGACCTGCGCGACGACAACGCGCCCTGTTACCACTGTCTGTTCCCCGAAGGCGACGACGTCGAGCAAGCCAATTGCGCCACGATGGGCGTGTTCGCGCCGGTCGTCGGCATCATCGGCAGCATGCAGGCGGCGGAAGCCCTGAAACTGCTGTCCGGCGTGGGCGAAAGCCTGTCCGGCCGCCTGCTGTGGCTGGACGTGCGCACCATGCAATGGCGCAGCGTCAACGTCCAGCGCGACCCGGAATGCGCGGTCTGCGGACATCGCGGACACTGATTTCCTGGCCGGAATTGGCCCCGCGGACAATATTAAAGGCTTGAAATACCTGCTATAACGCCAGCCAGCCTATCCGAAATCGGGTGGATGGCCAGGGACGTTACCGCGTGGATACAGCACTTAAGTTCAGTTTGCCCAAATGGCGCCTGACGCGTTGGTTGACGCATTCCGGGCACGATACCCCTGCGGACATCCGCTCGGCCCTGATCGCCAGCCTGTTCGGCACGCTGCCCATTTTTGCCGGCGGCGTCATCAACACCCTTATGATCTCCGGCGTGGTCGCCTGGCGCCGCCCTGAACCTCTGTACCTGTCCTGGCTGGCCATGGAGGTGGTGCTGGCGCTGGTGCGCGTCCTGATCCTGCGGTCCGCCTTGCGCGCCGCGCCCAAGGGCGGCAATACCCACACTGACATCTACATCCTGCTGGCGCTGCTGTGGGCGTTCAGCGTGGGCTACGGCGTCTTCGTCACCTTCATCAACGGCGACTGGCTGGCCGCCACCCTGGCCGGGGTGTCCTGCGGCGCCATGGCCGGCGGCATCTGCTTCCGGAACTACGGCGCGCCGCGACTGGTCGGCGCCATGATCTTCCTGAGCCTGGGGCCGATGTGCCTGGGTGCGGCCTTCACCGGCGAATACGTCACAGCCATCGTCTTCATCCAGATCCCGTTCTACCTGGTCAGCATGAGCGTGGCCTCGCACCGGCTCAACCGCATCCTGGTGTCCACCATGCTGGCCGAGCGCGACAGCGAACGCCGCGCCAGCGAAGACGCGCTGACCGGCCTGGCCAACCGCGCCGGCCTGCAGGCCGCGCTGGAGCGCGTCTGCACCAGCGCGCGCGGCCAGGACAGTTCCGCGGCGTTGCTGTACATGGACATGGACGACTTCAAGCTCATCAACGACACCTACGGCCATGCCGCCGGCGACCAGGTGCTGATGACCATCGCCCAGCGCATGCGCGCCATGCTGCGGGTGGACGACGTGGCTGCGCGCATCGGCGGCGACGAGTTCATCGTGCTGGTGACCGGCATTGACGCTACCGCCGCCCTGCGGCTGGGCGAACACCTGCTGCACGACGCCTCCCAGCCGATCGCCCTGGCGGACGGCACGCGGGTCAGCGTCGGCCTGTCCATCGGCATTTCCATCGTGTCCGGTGCCAACCGCAGTCCGGAAGCCGCTCTGCATTCCGCCGATGCCGCCCTCTACCGCGCCAAGGCGCAGGGCGGCCGCTGCTGCGCCGTGGCCGGGGCGGAGGAGGCCGAGAAGACCGCCGCGGACAGCGAACCCGCCGTCGCCTGAGCCGCGCCGCCCGCGGCACACCCGCAAGTCTGCACCCCAAGCCCCCGCGGCTTGCGTGAAAAGTTATCAGATAACCTGAAAAGTATGCCTATAATGCCCGGATGTTGACCAAGAGCCTCACCCTGACCGAACAGGTCGCCCGCCAGATTGCCGCCGACATCGCCGGGGGCGCCTATCCCGTGGGCGCCAAGCTGCCGGCAGGCCGCGTGCTGGCCGAGCAATACGGCGTCAGCGCCGCGGTCATCCGCGAGGCCACCGAACGCCTGCGCGCCCAGGGCCTGATCCAGAGCCGGCAGGGTTCCGGCAGTACCGTGCTGTCGCGCACCGGCGCGCAGGGTTTCCAGCTGTCCGCCGGCATCGCCGTGGACCGCAAGCAGCTGGCCGGCGTCTATGAACTGCGCATGGAACTGGAAGGCGGCGCGGCCGCGCTGGCCGCGCTGCGGCGCGACGACACCGACCTGGCCGCCATGGCGCGCGCCCTGGCCGACCTGGAATCGCATCTGGAAGATCCGGAGCAGGGCGTCGAACACGACATCGCCTTTCACCGCGCCATCGCCGCCGCCACGCACAACAGCTGCTACCAGGACCTGCTGCAGTACCTGAACCTGCAACTCAGGCTGGCCGTCAGCACCGCCCGCAGCAACAGCCGCCGTCAGGCTGGCCTCACGGCCGCCGTGCACCAGGAACATGTGGCCGTGTTCGAGGCCATCCGCGACCGCGATCCCGAACGGGCGCGGCAGGCGGCCGCCCGCCATCTGCAACAGGCGGCCAGCCGCCTGCAACTCGATCAACTCTCTCCCGCCGCAAGGCAGACATCATGAGCGCATCCGACTTTACGCAACGCCTGGTCCAGGCCCTGGGCCCCGACACCGTCATCACCGCCGAGGCCGACATCGCGCCCTGGCTGTCCGACTGGCGCGGCCTGTACAAGGGCAACGCGCAAGCGGTGGTGCGTCCGCGCACGACCGCCGAGGTCGCCACCTGCCTGGCGCTATGCCAGGAGGCAGGCGTGCCGGTGGTGCCGCGTGGCGGCAACACCGGCCTGTGCGGCGGCGCCACGCCGGACGCAGCCGCGGGCAACGTGGTGCTGAGCCTGGACCGCATGAACGCCGTGCGCTCCATCGACACCATCGCCAACACCATGGTGGCCGAGGCGGGTGCGATCCTGGGCAATCTGCGCCGCGCCGCGCAGGACGCCGGCCGTCTGCTGCCGCTGAGCCTGGCGGCGGAAGACTCCAGCCAGATCGGCGGCAACGTCGCCACCAACGCCGGCGGCGTGAACGTGGTGCGCTACGGCATGGCGCGCGAATTGGTGCTGGGCCTGGAGGCGGTGCTGCCCACGGGCGAGATCTTCCATGGCCTGCGCACGCTGCGCAAGGACAACACCGGCTACGACCTCAAGCAATTGC
>JALDYL010000035.1:0-37533 GCA_032153965.1 Achromobacter sp.
GCCGGCGATGATCTCGACCAGCTTGTCCGGGTCGGTCTCGTTGATTTCGATGTCGTACACGTCCAGGCCGGCGAACTTCTTGAACAGCACCGCCTTGCCTTCCATCACCGGCTTGGAGGCCAGCGCGCCGATGTTGCCCAGGCCCAGCACCGCGGTGCCGTTGGTGATCACGCCCACCAGGTTGCCGCGCGCCGTGTAGCGGTACACATTGGCCGGATCGGCCACGATTTCTTCGCAGGCTGCCGCCACGCCGGGCGAGTACGCCAGGGCCAGGTCGCGCTGGTTGACCAGCGGCTTGGACGCCACGACGGAGATCTTCCCCGGGGTGGGGAACTCGTGATAGTCCAGGGCTGCCTGGCGGTCCGATTGCGTATTCATGGGGCAGAGCCTCCTTGTCTTGATATAAGAAAAATTCTAGGCTCCAATACATAAGCAGATCATTCAACTTTAATATCGTTCCATAATCTTTACCTTATGCACCGCCTATGACAGCCTTTGATCCGGACCTCGTTATCCGGAAACTGACCTCGCGGCTGAAGATGCGCCATCTGGTGCTGCTGCTACAGATCGAGCAGCACGGCTCACTGACCCGGGTAGCCGAGCACATGGCGACCAGCCAGCCCGCCGTGACCAACGCCCTGGCGGAACTGGAAAGCATGTTCGACGTGCCGCTGTTCGAACGCTCGGTGCGCGGCATGACGCCCACGCCCCTGGGCGCGGTGGTGCTGGCGCGGGCCCGCGCCCTGGTCCACGACCTGGGGCACCTGGTCCAGGAAATGGAGGCCGTGGCGGCGGGCCATGCCGCCCATCTGCACATCGGCGTCATCCCCTTCGTGTCCGGACAGATGCTGTCGTCCGCCATCAGCCGCACCCTGCCCCAGGGCCGCCGCATCACCGCCACCATCCACGAAGGCCAGGGGCCGGCGCTGCTGCGGCAGCTGCGCGACCACACGCTGGACCTGGTGGTGGGCTGGGCCACGCCTTCGGTGGACATGGACAATCTGGGCTTCGAGGTGCTGTACCACCAGCAGCCGCGCCTGATCGCCAGCCGGCGCCTGGCCGCCCGCCTGGGCCGCTCGCGGCTGGAATGGAACCGGCTGGCCGACCTGGACTGGATCCTGGGCACGCCGGACAGCCCGATCCGCGAACAGGTGTCCGAGATCTTCCTGCGCGCCGGGTTGGCGCCGCCCACCCCATCGGTGCAGAGCGATTCGTCCAAGCTGATCGGCGAAATGATCGTGGCCAGCGACCGCGCGGTCGCCATCCTGCCGGCCGACATCGCCGACGAACTGGTGCGCATCGCGGGCGCCGCCATCGTGCCCTATTCCTTCGACTGGACGCTGCCGCCGATCGCGCTGTTCACGCGCGCCGAAGGCCTGCGCCGCAATGTCGACGCGCTGTTCGCCGCCGCGCTGCGCGAGGCCTACACCAAGGGCGCGCGCCCGTCCGCCTGAGCCGCGCGGCGGGAAAATTGCCAACAAATGCAAATACGCTCGCACCGCGGCAGCGCGCCCTCCTATACTTCCCGCGCCAAGCAACAAGCAGGAGGGCATGCAGTTTGTTCACACTTCCGCCTATCAACCCGGGCCGCGGCGCGATCGCCCTCCTCATCGGCGCCGCGCTGGCCGGATTGTCCGGCTGCAATTCGCTGCTGAACGAAGGCACGGGCGCGGCGGCCGGTATCGCCGGCACCGCCATCGCCAACAAGGTCACCGACAACGCCACCGTCGCCACCGGCATCGGCCTGGGCGTTCAGGCCGGCGCCAAGGCCGCGCTGGCCTACGCCCAGCGCAAGACCCGCGGCGAAGAGCAGGACGCCATCGCCATGGCCGCCGGCCCGCTGGCGGTAGGCAAAGTGGCCAACTGGCAGGTCAAGCACCAGTTGCCCATCGAAAGCGACGCGCGGGGCGAGGTCACCGTCAGCCGGCTGATCAGCGGCGTGAACCTGGAATGCAAGGAAGTGCTCTTCTCCATCGTCACGCCGGCCGACAAGGCTGGCGCCGATCCGCAACGCGAGTTTTACGTCACCACCATCTGCCGCGACGGCGAGCACTGGCGCTGGGCCAGCGCCGAACCCGCCACGGCCCGCTGGGGCTCCCTGCAGTGAGGCGCGCCGCAAGCCTGCTGGCGCTGGCCGCCTGCCTGGGCCTGGCCGGCTGCCAGAGTTCTTCCATCGGCGGCGCCACCGGCGCCGTGGTCGGCACCATCAGCGGGGCTGCCACCGCCAATCCGGTGGCGGGCTACGCCATCGGCGTCACGGTCCAGGCGGCGGTGGACGCCACCGTGAAGTACGTGCTGCGCGAATGGAAGAACGACCAGCAGAACGTCATGGCCAATGCGGCGGGCGCCCTGCCGATCGGCCAGGTGCGCCAATGGGAAATCCGCCATTCGCTGCCGGTGGGCAACGAGCGCGGCGGCATCCAGGTGGTGCGCGACATCGCCACGCCCTTGGCCCACTGCCGCGAAGTGCTGTTCACGGTGGAACAGAAGGATGCGCCCGCGCCCGCCTACTCCAGCATGATCTGCCAGCAGCCGGGCGGCCAGTGGAAGTGGGCCGCGGCCGAACCCGCTGTGGCGCGCTGGAACGGGCTGCAATAGCCTGAGGGCGGGGCCGCCGGCCCTTGATCCGCCCAGGGCGGGCGGGCGATACTGCCCGCAAGCCCCCTTGCCCCTCCTACTCCCCCATGACCTCAGGCCAATTCGTCATGCAGCGCAGCGCCCTCGCCGGCGTGCAGGCCGTGGCCGCGCACAGCCGGCATGCGTTCGCGCGCCACACGCACGAACAGTTCGGCATCGGCGTCATGCGCCAGGGCGCCCAGGTCTCGCACAGCGGCCGCGGCCAGGTCGAGGCCGGCCCCGGGCACGTCATCACGGTGAACCCCGGCGAAGTGCATGACGGCGCCCCCATCGGCGACGGCGGACGCGCCTGGCAGATGCTGTACCTGGACCCGGAAGTCGTGGCGCAGGCCGCGACCGAGCTGGGCGCAAGCGCACGGGCCTATGAATTCGAACACCCCGCGCAGGACCGCCCCGCGCTGGCGCGCGACGTGCTGGCGCTGTATGCACAGGCCACCGCCGGCGCGGCGCCCCTGGCCTGCGAGGCCTTGCTGCTGCGCATTCTGGCGCAGGCGCGCGACCGCGACGCCGAGCGCCTGGCCCGGCCTGCGCGCGCGGCTCCCGGCGCCATCCGCCATGCCCGCGCGCTGATCGACGACGACCCGGCAGCCGCGTTGTCCCTGGCCGACCTGGCCGCGGCCAGCGGCCTGAGCCGCTACCAGGTGCTGCGGGCCTTCGCCCGCGACACCGGCCTCACCCCGCACGCCTACCAGGTGCAGCGCCGCCTGCTGCTGGCGCGCAGCCTGATCCGGCAGGGCTCGGCCCTGGCCGACGCGGCGGCCGCGGTCGGCTTTGCCGACCAGAGCCACATGACCCGGCTGTTCGTGCGCGCCTACGGCGTATCGCCGCGACGCTACGCGCTGGCGGCCGGCTGATCCCCGCAATTTCATTCAAGACCCGGCCGCGCCCGGCCGCTTAGCCTGTGCGCCTTGCTCTCACACAGGCGCGGATCGGGTCATGAACAATCGGATGCGGGGCTACTGCTATCTGGCCACCGCCATGGCGCTGGTAGGCAGCACGGTAGCCGCCAGCAAGATCATCGGCACGGGCTTGCCGCCCTTCACCGCAACGGCCTTGCGCTTCGCCATCGCCCTGCCCTGCTTTGCCTTGCTGATGGCGTTGACCGGCGCGCGCCTGCCGCGGCTGGAGCCGCGCGACTGGCTGCTGCTGGCCGTCCAGGCCATCGCTGGCAGCGTCGGCTACACCGCGCTGCTGATCGCGGGCCTGCAGCGCGCGTCGGCGGTGGACGGCGGCATCATCCTGGGCACCCTGCCCCTGGTTTCGGCCGCCATCGCCATCGTGCTGCTGGGCGAACGCCCGGGCAAGGCGACGCTCGCCGCCATCGTCGCGGCAGCCTTCGGCGTCTGGCTGATGATGCGCCATTCGGCCGGCGCGGGCGGCGCGCATTCGCTGGCGGGCAATGCGCTGATCCTGGGCGCGGTGCTGTGCGAGGGGTTGTTCATTCTGTTGAACAAGCGCTTGCGCCAGCCGGTGGCGCCGCTGGCGCTGTCCACGCTGATGACGGGCTTCGGCCTGGCGGTCTCGGCCGCGGCCAGCGTGGCGGAAGCGCCCTGGAACCTGAGCCTGTCGGCGCCGGCCTTGGCGGCGGTGGCGTATTACGCGCTGCTGCCCACGGTGGGCGGCTTTCTGCTCTGGTATGCGGGCGCGGCCCATGTCAACGGCGCCGAGGCCGCCTTGTTCACGGCGCTGGCCCCGGTGTCGGCAGTGGCTCTGGCCGCTGGACTGCTGGGCGAGTCCCTGGCCCCCGCGCAGTTGGCGGGCATGGCTTGCGTGCTGGGCGCGGTGCTGGCGCTGGGCTGGTCGGGGGTCCGCCCGCGCGGCAAGCAGCTACGCTCCGGGCCCGGAGCCCCTGGCGGGGCGGCCCGCATAGGCCCTAGCCGCGGCTGAACGCCAGCGCGAATTCGTCGGAAAAAATGTCCGCAAGCGAACGCCGCAGCGCGGCCGCCCGCTCGGCGCCATAGGCCGCCTCGAAGCGGCGCTGCGCGTCTTTCCACAGGCGCCTGGATTCCGCCAGCTTGGCGCGTCCCGCGTCCGTCAGCGCCACGCGGCGGCTGCGGCCATCCAGGGGATCGCGCGACATCTGCACATAGCCGTCGCGTTCCAGCGGCTTGAGGTTGTGCGCCAGCGCCGACCGGTCCAGCACCATGATACGCGCCAGGTCCGTCATGGACGGCGAGCCCGCGCGCGCAATGTGCACCAGGATGGAATGCTGCGAGACCTTCAGGCCGCAGGGAGCCAGCACCGTGTCGTACAACTGCGATACGCGCCGGGTCGCCTTGCGCAGCGCCGCGCCGTTGCAGACGAGCGGATCGGGCGTAATGGAGGCGGCTGGAACGGAAGGCTGTTCGTCGGACATGACAGGCACAAAAAGTGGAGGACGCGGAGGCCTCAACGCTACCGCCGGCTTGGGTTCCAAGTCTAGCCCAATCTTGACTTTTACTGGCATATGCACGTAAATA
The DNA here is from genome assembly GCA_032153965.1 of Achromobacter sp. GTDB lineage: Bacteria > Pseudomonadota > Gammaproteobacteria > Burkholderiales > Burkholderiaceae_B > Achromobacter. The sequence goes on from JALDYL010000035.1 coordinate 5,097, forward strand.
TCCAGACGCCATCCACGGGTTCCTCCCTATGTCCGCGTCGCAGCCGTCCCGTCCCGCCAACGCGCGCCTGCAGGCCATGCTGCATGGTCCCATCGCGCCCACGCTGGCGCGCCTGGCATGGCCAAACATCCTCATGATGCTGGCGCAGTCCTCCACCGGCCTGATCGAGACCTGGTTCCTGGCGCGCCTGGGCACGCCGGTGCTGGCGGGCGTGGCGCTGGTGGTGCCGGTGCTGATGCTGATGCAGAACATGTCGCAGGGCGCCATGGGCGGCGGCATCTCGGCCGCGGTGGCCAGGTCGCTGGGCGGCGGCCGCCAGCGCGAGGCGGATCAGCTGGTGCTGCACGCCGTGGTGCTCAACGGCCTGCTGGGCCTGGCCTTTTGCGCGCTGCTGCTGCTGGGCGGCCCGTGGCTCTACCGCAAGCTGGGCGCCGAGGGCGAGGCGCTCGAGGCGGCCCTGGCCTACTCCGACGTGATCTTCGGCGGCATCGTCCTGATGTGGCTGATGAACGCGTTCGCCAGCGCCATTCGCGGCACCGGCAACATGCTGGTGCCCGGCGCCGTGATCTGCGGCGGCGCCCTGCTGCTGATCCCGCTGTCGCCCTGCCTGATCTTCGGCTGGGGGCCTTTCCCCGCGCTGGGCGTGGCCGGCGGCGGCTGGGCCCTGGTGATCTACTACGCCCTGGGCGCTCTGATCCTGGGCCTGTACTGCGCCAGCGGACGCAATGCGGCGCGGCTGGTGCCCAGCCGCCTGTATCCCGGCCTGATGCGCAGCATCCTCAGCGTGGGCGCGCTGGCCACCATCAACCCGTTCCTGACCAACGCCCTGGTGGCGCTGACGGCGGCGCTGGTCGGCGCCTACGCCGGCACGGCAGCGGTCGCCGGCTACGGCATCGCCGTGCGCCTGGAATACCTGCTGATGCCCATCGCCTTCGGGCTGGGCGCGCCCATGGTGGCGATGGTGGGATCCAACATCGGCGCGGGCCAGCCCGAACGCGCGCAGCGCATCGCCCTGACCGGCGGCGCCATGGCCTTCGTGCTGGCCGAAGCCATCGGACTAGCGGCCGCATTCTTTCCCGAAGCCTGGCTGCGCCTGTTCGGCGCGCAGGACCATATGCTGGAGGCCGGCGCCAGCTACCTGCGCACCGTCGGCCCGGTCTATGGCTTCTTTGCGCTGGGATTCTCCATGTACTTCGCCTCGCAAGGCGCCGGCCGCCTGAAATGGCCGCTGATCGCGGGGTTCCTGCGCCTGCTGCTCGGCATCGGCGCGGGCGCCATCGCCTTGCGCCTGACGGGATCGCTGAGCCTGTTCTTCGCGATCGCCGCGCTGGCGATGTGCGTCTACGGCCTGCTCATCCTGGGCGCTGTCGCGTCGGGTTCCTGGTTCGACCGCCCCGCCCTGGGCTGGCGCCGGCTGTTCGCGCGCCCCTAGCGCCCTATCGCGCAGGCGCGTCCCGCAGCGCGTACTCCACCAGCGCCGCCGCATAGGCCGGCAGCGTATCGCGCACGCACAGGACCAGGTCGCGCCTGGCCCAGTCGTCGGCAAGGGCCACGCGCCGCACGCCCGCGGCCCGGCCGTAGCGCGCGGCCGCCACGCGCGGCACGATGCCCACGCCCACGCCTTGTCCCACCATTCGGCATACGGCGTCGAAGCTGCGCAGCCGCACGCGGTACGACAGGGCCTTGCCGCCGCGGCGCGCATGATGCGCAATGTGTTCCTGCAAGGCGCTGCCTTCGACCAGTCCGACGAATTCCTGGCCGGCCACGTCGGCCAGCAACACCGACTGATGACCGGCCAGCGCGTGGTCCGGCGGCACGATCAGCGTCAGGGGATCGTGGCGGAAGACCTGCGTGCGCAGACCGTGCAGGTCGGCCGTATCGGCCAGCACGCCGATATCGCAAGTGCCTGCTCGCAACGCGTCCGCGATCTCGTGGCTCAGGCGTTCCTCCAGGTCCACCGAAACGCGGGGATGGTCCTTGAGAAACGCACCCAGCACCGGCGGCAGGTATTCGCTCAATGCCGTGGTGTTGCACAGCACGCGCACCAGCCCCTTCAGCCCCAGGCCGTAATGATCCAGCTCGCCGCGCATGCGGTCCATCTGCGCCAGCACCACCCGCGCATGGTGCGCCAGCGTGCGGCCCGCGGGCGTGGGCTCGACCCCGCGCGGCTCGCGCAGCAGCAGCGGCACGCCCAGCGTGTCCTCCATGCCGCGGATGCGTTCGCTGGCCGACGCCAGCGTCATGTGGCTGCGCCTGGCCCCCGCGGTGATGGAGCCGGTTTCCTGTACGTTGAGGAACAGGCGCAGATCGGTGAGATCGAATCGCATGCAAAAAGCGTAGCACGGCAACCCTCAGGCTGTGCCATAGGCCCGCTACGCAAGATCCCGATGCAGGATCCAGGGCGTGGAAGATGACAATGAAGTCCCAGCTCTTTCCATCCGGGGAAAACCATGAGAACCTTCAAACCGCGACGCGCGCAGGCGCATTGGCCCGCCATCGCCCTGCTGGCCCTGATTCTGCAAGGCTCAGGCTTGGCCGAAGCCGGCAGCCTGGACCCGCACACCACGCCAGCGCAGAAATATGCGCTGGCCCTGGAAGCCCAGACCCAGGGCGACTATGCCGCCATGGAGCAGTGGCTACGCGCCGCCGCCCGCGACGGCCATGGGCCCGCCCAGCGCATGCTGGGCATCGCCTTGCTTGGCGGCCCTGCGCTGTACGGCGAGTCCCTGCGCGCCGATTTGTGCGAGGGACGGCGCTGGCTGCTGCGCGCCGCGCGCCAGGATGGCGCAGGCGCGGACGATGTCGCCTACGCCCTGTTCGGCCGTCCCCGCGACGGCCTGACCGCCCGCTGCGAGTCCGCATGACGCTCCCGGATCTGCTTTCGGGCGGCACGCCCGCGCTGCTTGCCGTCACCGTGTCGGTGTTCATCCTGGCCGGCGTGGTCAAGGGGGTCGTGGGGCTGGGCCTGCCCACCATCTCCATGGCCATGCTGGCGCTGGTCATGGCGCCGGCGCAGGCCGCGGCGCTGCTGATCGTGCCGTCCCTCATCACCAATCTCTGGCAGGCCCGGCCATGGACCACGCTGCCCCAGGTGCTGCGCCGCATCGGCGCCATGCAGGCTGGCGTCTGCGCGGGCACGATAGGCGGCGCGCTGTGGCTGGGTCCGCCGTCGGGACACTGGGCCAGCGTATGCCTGGGGCTGGCGCTGGTGGCCTACGCCGCCTGGGGCCTGTTCGGCTCGCCGCCCAAGGCGCCGCAACGCCATCAGGGGCTGACGGGCGCGGCGGTAGGCGCCGCGACCGGCCTCATCACCGCCGCCACCGGCGTGTTCGTGATCCCCGCCGTGCCTTATCTGCAGGCCCTGAACCTGGGCAAGGACGGCCTGATCCAGGCCATGGGCATCTCTTTCACGGTGTCCACCCTGGCCCTGGCGCTGGGCCTGGCGCTCACCGGCGGCTACACGCCCGAGGCGGCCGGCGCATCCGTGCTGATGCTGCTGCCCGCGCTGGCCGGCATGGCGCTGGGGACCTGGCTGCGCGGCAGGATGTCGGCACAGGTCTTCAAGCGCTGCTTCATGGTGAGCCTGGCGCTCTTGGGCGCCTACCAGGCGGTGCAGGGCTGGACCGCCTGAGCCCGACCGTCAGGCCGCCATCCGCCTTTCATCGACGCAGCCGATGGACACGGACATCTCGCGCCAACGCGCCAGTTCCTGCTGCACCGACTGGATCTTGGCGCGCGCCTGGTCGAAGGCGTCGCGCCCCAGGAACAGGTGCAGGGGCGCGTACTGCGCCTGCGCCGCATTGATCAGCGTGCGCGCCATCTTGGCCGGATCGCCGTCCGCGTCGCGCGCCTGCTCATGGCGCGCCGCCCGTTCGGGCGCTTGCTCGCCGTCCGTTGCGCGCAAGGCGCCCGGATACACCAGCGACACCCGAATGCCGAACGGCGCGGCCTCGGCGGCCAGCGCTTCGGTCAGGCCGCTGACGGCGAACTTGGCCGCGCTATAGGCGCCCCAATCGGCCCGGCCGCCATCGAAGCCCAGGATGGACGAGATATTGAACACGTGGCCGCTGCGCTGCGCGCGCATGCGCGGCAAGGCCGCCCGGATCACGTTCAACGTGGCGAACACATTGATGTCGAACGTGCCGCGCAGGTCCTCGTCCGGCAGGCTGTCCAGCGCGCCCCGCAAGCCATGGCCCGCGTTGTTCACCACCACGTCCAGGCCGCCGAAGGCGGTCACCGTGGCATCCACCGCGCGCTGCACCTTGCGCTCATCGGCCAGGTCCACCGTCAGGGGCAGGAACTGCCCCTCCAGCTTGGCGCCCACCGCATCCAGCAGCGCATCGCCGTCCTGCGAGGTCGCAGCCACCTTGTGGCCCAAATCCAGCAGCATCTTCACCAGGACCTGGCCCAGCCCTGCGGATGCGTCCGTCACCAACCAGATTTTTTCGGTATTCATGCGATTCCCTTCCCTTGCGTGCGCTGCCGGCAACGCGCCCGTCAGCGTGGCGGAACCGGCGCATCCGCAATGAACGCGCCGCCCCGACCCTGGACGAAATGGTAAGAATCGCGAGCCTGCGCGTACAGGCTCGTTCTTGCGTGAATCCTGCCTATTCCTGCAACGGTGCGTTCCGCGCGCTCAACCCAACGCGCTGCGATAGTGCTCGCTGTCGAATGCAGGCGCGCTTGGCGCCTGCTGCGCGGCGGACGGCTCCAGCGCCGCGTCCGGCGTCTCGACGCCGAAGAGAGAGAGTTCCGCGTTGACCAATGCCAGTATGAAATTTGCCATGATGACTCCTAGGATTTCGCGTCCGGACCGGCGCGGGCCGCGCAGGTCTTATAGAGGACATGGGTGCCATGGTGCGGGCCTGGCCGCGCGCCGTCCATTTGCTTTACTCAATGGCGCCGATTGACGGGATGCAAGCCGGGAGACGTCCGGCCCTGGAATGACGGATAATTCGGGGTGTTTGCCGCGCCACCGCGGGAAACAGCACTTTTCTCGGGGCCTTGCGCCCACCTGTATTCGGAGTCAGTCATGCATCGCGGTATCGAGGCGATCGAAAAATTCATGGAATCCGTCGGCCTGGCCTGGCGCCCCGGCTCGACCGCGCGCGCCGAACTCAAAGTCAGCTACCGCATCGGCAACACCCGGCCGCTGGGCATAGACCGCACGCTGGTCGAATTCCACTGCGATGCCAAGCGCGCCAAGGTCTGGGTGCCGGAGTTCTCCCGCACCAGCTTTCATCAATGGTTCGAAGTGCCCTACCAGGACTTCGAATACACCCCTGGCGGCTCGATGCTGAAGATCAAGGCCCCGGCGCGCGGCAACGCCCCGCCCTACAGCGTGGGCATCAAGCCCCTGGCCTGAGCCCTGCCGCTGCCGCCCGCGGCGGCAGCGTCCATCACAGCTGCTTGTACATGATGGTGGTGCCGTCCAGCTTGGCGGCATCATGCGGATCGCGGCTGAAACCCGGTATCACTCCCACCGTCTGGTAGCCCTGCGACGCATACAGCGGCTCGGCGCTATCGCCCGTGCGCGTGTCCAGCGTGATCAGGCTGCGGCCCTGGCGCAGCGCCATGGCTTCCGCCTCGGCCAGCAAGGCGCGGGCGATGCCGCGACGGCGGAAATCCGGATGCACCAGCAGCTTGCGCACCTCGGCCCGATGCGGCTGATTGGGCGGCGTGTCCCAATCCAGCTGCACCGAGCCCGCGATGCGCCCGTCCTGCCGCGCCACCCACAGCGCCGACTTGCCGCCGGCGATCGCCGGCACCACCTTGGCGCGCCAAAATGCCTGCGCGTCCTCGGACGAGTACGGCAGCACGAAGCTGACGCTGGCCCCGCCCTGCACGCAGGCGCGCAGCAATTCGGCCAGTTCGGGCACGAGGGCGTCGGCGGCGTGGCCCGACAACAGGATCAATTCAGGATTCGGATGGGACATGGTGGACTCAGACGATGAAGAGCAGGTAGCGGGCGCCGCAATGCGGCGGGGTTGAAAATTCGCTCGCGCCGAACAACTGGTATCGCAGGCAATCGCCCTGGGACAGGCGCTGCGCCTGCCCGTCGACGGTGATGGCCAGTTCGCCTTCCAGCATCAGCAGATGGTGTTCCAGTCCGGGCCGGGGCGAACGCTCATAGGCGATGCGCGCGCCTGGCGCGAGTTCGCACGCCAGCACCTCGCCCGCCAATTGCTGCGCAGGCGGCGATACCGAGCGGCGGCGGAATCCCGCGCTGGCGTCCACCCACACGGCCTGCGCCTGCTGCGGCACCAGCGGCACGAAGTCGTCCTCGACCATGCGCATCAGGCGCGACATCGTCATGCCATAGGCCGCGCACAGCTTGCCCAGCGCGCTGGCCGTGGGACTGACCTCGGCATTTTCCAGGCGGGAAAGCGTCGCGCGGCTGAGGCCGGCGCGGGCGGCCAGCTCGTCCAGGGACCAGCCGCGCTCCTGGCGCAGCGCCTTGAGCCGGCCGGCGATGCGCTGGTCCAGATCGGGGTCGGGTGCATTGTTATTTTCCATATTAGAGAATTTCTCTCAAATACGGAAAACCGTCAAGCCCCCGGCAGGTAAACAGAGGCCCGCTCCAGCCCGCGCCGCGATTTCGGCACAATACGGGTCATGACCTTGGCCAAACCCCTGATAATGACCGCCCTTTGCCTGAGCTTTCTGAGCGGCTGCGGCTTGCCGCCGCTGGATAACCGCAGCGTATCCCATGCGCTGACGCCGGAGGCATCGCAGGACACCCCGCTGGGCCGGGCCATCGCGCCGCTGGCCGCGGAACATCCCGGCAAGTCCGGCATCCACCCCCTGCCCGACGCCTACGACGCCTTCGCCGCCCGCATGCTGCTGGCGCGCGCCGCCGAGCGCAGCCTGGATGTGCAGTACTACATCTGGCACAAGGACATGACGGGCACCATGCTGCTGGAGGCCCTGCACGAGGCCGCCGACCGCGGCGTGCGCGTGCGGCTGCTGCTGGACGACAACGGCACCTCGGGGCTGGACCAGGAGCTCTCCGCGCTGGATGCGCACCCGAACATCGAGGTGCGGCTATACAACCCCTTCGTGCTGCGCTGGCCCAAGTCCCTGGGCTACGTGACGGATTTCAGCCGCCTGAACCGCCGCATGCACAACAAGTCCTTCACCGCCGACAACCAGGCCACCATCATCGGCGGCCGCAACATCGGCGACGAATACTTCGGCGCGGCCAGCGGCGTGCTCTTCACCGACCTGGACGTGCTGGCCCTCGGCGCCGCGGTCAACGACGTGTCGACGGACTTCGACCGTTACTGGGCCAGCGACTCGGCCTACCCGGTAGACCGGCTGTTGAAGAAGCCCGACCCCGGCGAACTGGACGAACTGGAACAGGCCGCCGCCCAGGTCGAGCGCTCTCCCGAAGCCGCCGCCTATGCCGACGCCATGCGCAAGCTGCCCTTCATCCAGCAGCTGCTGCAAGGCGAGCTGACGCTGGAATGGGCCGACACGCGCATGGTCAGCGACGATCCGCGCAAGACGCTGGGCACCGCGCCGCCTGAGGCGATGCTGCCGCATCAGCTGCATGAAATCATCGGCACCCCCACCACCGATCTGGAACTGGTGTCGCCCTACTTCGTGCCGACCGCCGTCGGCACCGAGTCCTTTGCCCAGATGGCGCGCAGCGGCGTCAAGGTCAAGGTGCTGACCAATGCGCTGGAAGCCACCGACGTCGCCGTGGTGCATTCCGGCTACGCCAAGCGCCGCAAGGACCTGCTGGCCAGCGGCGTGGAACTCTACGAAATGAAGCGCATGGGCGCCGAGGTCGAGCGCAACAAAAGCATGGGCCCCTTCGGCAGTTCGGGTTCCAGCCTGCATGCCAAGACCTTCGCCGTCGACGGCAGGCGCATCTTCGTCGGCTCCTTCAACTTCGACCCGCGCTCGGCCAAGCTCAACACCGAGCTGGGCTTCGTCATAGACAGCCCGACGCTGGCGCGCCACATCGCCGACGCGTTCGACCGCGACATCCCCAAGTCCGCCTACCGCGTCTGCCTGGACGACCGTGGCCAGCTCTACTGGCTGGAACAACGCAACGGCGAGACCATACGCCACGATACCGAGCCCGGCACCACGGTGTGGCAGCGCCTGTCGGTCTGGTTCGTGTCGCTGCTGCCGCTGGAACCGCTGCTGTAGGCTGACATGGCGAGCAACCTGGACCTGTTTGGCGACGACGGCGCCGCGCAAGCCGGACGCATCGTGCTGGGCCCGCAAGCCATGGTGCTGCGCGGCTTTGCCCTGCCCGTGGTGGAGGCGCTGCTCGCCGGGGTCGACGCCGTGACCGCGCAAGCGCCCTTCCGGCACATGGCAACGCCGGGCGGCTACACCATGTCGGTGGCGCTGACCAACTGCGGGCAGCTGGGCTGGACCAGCGACGCGCGCGGCTATCGTTACGCGCGCATCGATCCGCTCTCCGGCCAGCCCTGGCCCGCCATGCCCCCGGCGTTCTTGCAGTTGGCACAGGCCGCCGCGGCCGAGGCCGGCTTTCCCGGCTTCGAGCCGGACGCCTGCCTGGTCAACCGCTATGAACCCGGTTCGCGGCTGTCGCTGCACCAAGACAGGAACGAACGCGACTATGGCGCGCCCATCGTCTCCGTGTCGCTAGGCATGCCCGCCATGTTCCTCTTCGGCGGCGACCAGCGCGCGGACAAGGCCAGCCGCACGCCGCTGTTCCATGGCGACGTGGTCGTGTGGGGCGGCGTGGACCGGCTGCGCTTTCACGGCATCATGCCCATCAAGGACCTGCCGCACCCGCGCCTGGGCAGCCAGCGCATCAACTTCACCATCCGCCGCGCCGGCTGAGCCGCCGTAGCATGAGGGTTCCCCGCGTCTGGCCGGCCGCAAGCGGCGGCTCTACTATTGCGCACCCTTCATGCTCCGCCCACCGGACTCCCATGCGCACACGCACCGCCCTGGCTTTGCTCTGCACCCTGCTATCAACGCCTTCCTGGTCGGCGGAACCGCCCGCCCTGATCGAAAATTCGCTCGGCATGACCTTTGTCCGCGTGCCGGCCGGCACCTTCCAGATGGGCAGCGACGAAGCGCCCGAGGCGCTGGCGCGCGCCTATCCGCTGTATCCATCGGACCGCTACGCCCAGTTGTCCGACGAAGCGCCCGTGCATGCCGTGCGCATCACCCGCCCGTTCTACATGGAGCGCACGGAAGTCACCGTGGGCCAGTTCCGCCGCTTCATCGAAGCCTCCGGCTACGTGCCGGAATCGGAGGCCGACGGCACCGGCGGCTATGGCTACAACCCGCAATACGACCCCGACAAGTCCGCAAGCGGCGACGCCTTCGAAGGCCGCGACCGCCGCTATTCCTGGCGCAATCCCGGCTTTGCCCAGGGCGACGACCATCCGGTGGTCAACATCAGCTGGAACGACGCCACGGCGCTGGCGCGCTGGCTGACCCAGACCGAGGGCAAGGTCTACCGCCTGCCCACCGAAGCCGAATGGGAATACGCCTGCCGCGCCGGCACCCGCACCCGCTACCAGAACGGCGACGATCCCGCCGCCATGCCCGACATCGGCAACGGTTTCGACGCGGACGCCGCGCCGCTGTGGCCCAAATGGCAGGCGCACGCCTCCGCCCGCGCCGACGGCCACGCCTTCACCGCCCCGGTCGCCAGCTACGCGCCCAATGCCTTCGGCCTGTACGACATGCACGGCAACGCCTGGGAATGGGTCGCGGACTGGTACGGCGAGGACTACTACGCGCATTCGCCGGTAGACGACCCGCAAGGCCCCGCCAGCGGCAATGTGCGCGTGCGGCGCGGCGGCTCCTGGCACACCTGGGCGCTCTACACGCGCGCCTCCTACCGCAACTGGAACACGCAGGAAACGCGCTATCCGCTGGTGGGCCTGCGGCTGCTGCGGGAGGCGGATTGAGGCAGGATCGCGGCAGACCCGGGCTGGGCCTAGAATAGTTGCAAGCAAGATCTCGACAGGCTCCCCCATGCCGCCCGCCACACTGAAACAGGACTGGATATTGCGCGCCGCGCCCTCGGGCCAGCTGGAGCGCATCGAGGCCTATTTCGGCGGCCCGGGATACGGCATGCATCGCCACGACACCTACGCCATCGGCCGCACGCTGTCGGGCGTGCAAAGCTTCCACTACCGCCGCGGGCTGCGGCACAGCCTGCCCGGCGGCACCATCGTGCTGCATCCCGACGAGGTCCACGACGGCCAGGCCGGCACCGAGGCCGGTTTCCACTACCGCATGATCTACGTGGAGCCTGCGCTCATCCAGCAGATCCTGGGCGGACGGCCGCTGCCGTTCATCCCGGGCGGCATCTCGGCCGATCCGCGGCTGTACGCCGCCAGCGCCAGCCTGCTGCAGGACACGCATGACCCAATCGACCCGCTGCAAGAGGACGACGCGCTGTACGAGCTGAGCCATGCCCTGCGCGCCGCGGCCGGCGGCAAGCCCGCGCGCCGCAGCGCCGATTATGCCGCCGCCGAGCGCGCGCGCCAGTACATCCACGCCTCGCTCGAGCGGTCCATCACCCTGGAACAGCTGTCGGCGGCCGCGGGCACGGACCGCTGGAGCCTGTCGCGCGACTTCCGCGCGCTGTTCGGCACCAGCCCCTACCGCTACGTGATGCTGCGCCGCCTTGACCAGGCCCGGCGCCTGATCGCCGCGGGCATGCCGCTGGCGCAGGCGGCCGCCGCGTCGGGCTTTACCGACCAGAGCCACCTGACGCGCCGCCACGTCCAGACCTACGGCATGGCGCCCGACCGCTGGCGCCGCATGCTGCGCCGCTGAGCCGCGGACTCGCACAAAGCTGCTCAATCGTACAAGACGGAGTCGGCGCAGCCTTCTATGCTGGGGTTTGCTCAACCCTATGCAACGGTTCTCCCCATGCCCGAAATCCGCACCATCAACTTCGCCGACAAACTGGCGCTGATCTCCGAACACTGGATGCCCAAGGTCGTCGCGGAAATGAACGACTACCAGTTCAAGCTGGTGAAGATCCAGGGCGAATTCGTGTGGCACAGCCACGCCGACACCGATGAAACCTTCATCGTCATCGAGGGCCGCTTGCGCATCGAACTGCGCGACGGCCACATCGACCTGGGCCCCGGCGAAATGGCCGTGGTCCCCAAGGGCGTGGAGCACAAGCCCTGTGCGCCCGAAGAAGTCAAAATGCTGCTGATCGAGCCACGCGGCGTACTCAACACCGGCGACCAGGGCGGCGAGCGCAGCGCCCCCAACGACGTCTGGATCTGAGCCCGCCGCCATCTGCTAAGGTGTAAGCCCACCAGGAGCCAGCCATGTCCAAGATCATGCTCGTCACCGGCGGCGGCCGCGGCATCGGCGCCGCCGTCGCCAAGCTGGCCGCCCGCCGCGGATACGCGGTAGGCGTCAACTACCATGCCAACGCCGACGCCGCCCGCGCGGTGGTCGAGGAAATCGTGCAGGGCGGCGGCCGCGCCGTCGCCCTGCAGGCCGACGTCTCGCAAGAGGACCAGGTGCTGCGCATGTACGGCGAACTGGATCGGCAGCTGGGCCGCATCGACGCGCTGGTGAACAACGCCGGCATCCTGGAGCAGCAGATGCGCGTGGACCAGATGAGCGCCGACCGCCTGCTGCGCGTGCTGTCCACCAATGTGATCGGCGCCTTCCTGTGCGCCCGCGAGGCGGTGCGCCGCATGTCTCCGCGCCATGGCGGCCAGGGCGGCGCCATCGTCAACGTCTCGTCGGCGGCGGCGCGCCTGGGCTCGCCCAACGAATACGTGGACTACGCCGCCTCCAAGGGCGCCATGGACACAATGACCATCGGCCTGTCCAAGGAAGTCGCACCGGAGGGCATCCGCGTCAACGGCGTGCGCCCCGGCACCATCTACACCGACATGCACGCCAGCGGCGGCGAACCCGGCCGCGTGGACCGCCTGAAGGGTGCGATTCCGCTGCGCCGCGGCGGCACCGTCGAAGAAGTGGCGGGCGCCGTGATGTGGCTGTTCTCTGACGAGGCCGGCTACACCAGCGGCTCCTTCATCGAGGTATCCGGCGGCAGCTGAGGCGCCTGCTGCAGGTCTACTTGGCGTCGGTCGAGATGACGCCGTGTTCCTGCCGGGCGGCGATGCGCGCCTCGACGCGCCGCAGCACCGCCAGCACGAAGAGGGCCATCAGCGTGCTGACCACGGCGGTGGCTTCGCGTCCCATGCCCGCCGCGGCGCCTATGGCCGCCGTCATCCAGATGCCGGCCGCGGTGGTCAGCCCGCGGATCTCGCGCTCGCCGCTCAGCTTGATGATGGCGCCCGCGCCCAGGAAACCGATGCCGGCGATCACGCCCTGCAGCACCCGGCTCAGGTCGCCGACTTGCATGCCGCCCTGCAGCGGCACCAGCACGAAGATCGCCGCTCCCAGCGCCACCAGCATGTGGGTGCGCAGGCCCGCGTCCTTGCCGCTGCGCTCGCGCTCGTAGCCCAGCAGGCCGCCCAGCAGCATCGCCACGCTCAGGCGCAGCACGATGCGGGTCGCCTCGCCCACATCGGGGATGTCGGCAAACTCGCTGCGCACGGTGGACCAGACTTCCAGCCAGATTTCCGTCATCGCCGTCCCCTCGTGGGAAATGGTCGGACCAGCATAACAGGCGCCTCGCAGCCCTCGCCATGACGCGCACGCACTGGCAAATGTGGGCACAACTGGTTTACAACCGAGCTGGCGTCGCGCGGGACCGCGGACGGAACCAACCGGAGGGTTACATGGATTTGCAGCTAGACGGTAAACGCGTGCTCATCACGGGCGCATCCAAGGGCATAGGCCTGGCCTGCGCGCTGGCCTTCGCCCGCGAAGGCGCCGACCCGATCCTGGTGGCGCGCGACGACGCGGCGCTGCGCGCGGCGGCCGAGACCATACGCGATGCGACCGGCAAGCAGGCGCGGGCGGTCACGCTGGACCTGGCCCAACCCGGCGCGGCGCAACGTCTGAGCCAGGAGGCGGGCGATATCGACATCCTGGTGAACAATGCCGGCGCGGTGCCGGGCGGCGCCATCGATCAGGTGCAGGACGAACGCTGGCGCGCCGGCTGGGAACTGAAAGTCCACGGCTACATCGATCTGGCCCGCCACTACTACCCGCGCATGCGCGAAGCCGGCGCGGGCGTCATCGCCAACATCATCGGCATGGCGGGCTCGGCGCCGCGCGCCGACTACATCTGCGGCGCGGCGGCCAATGCCTCGCTCATCGCCTTCACCCGCGCCCTGGGCGGCGATGCGCCGCGCCATGGCGTGCGCGTCTTCGGCGTGAACCCTTCGCGCACCCGCACCGACCGCGTGCTGACGCTGGCAAAACAGCGCGCCCAGGCGCGCTGGGGCGACGAAAGCCGCTGGCAGGAAACGCTGTCGGACCTGCCCTTCGGACGCCTGATGGAACCCGGCGAAGTCGCCGACATGATCGTGTTCGGCGCTTCGCCGCGCGCGGGCTACCTGAGCGGCACGGTGATAGACCTGGACGGCGGCGAGCAATACACGCGCTGAACCTGGTCCGGCGCGCAGGCGGCTAGGCGGCTGCCCGCCAGCCCGCCAGCAGCGCTGGCAGGGAATTCATATCGGTGAACACGTGGGCCACGCCCACGCCGCGCAAGGCCTCGGCGGCGCTATGGCCGTTGGCGTCCGGGCTGTAGCCGAACACGGTGGCGCCGGCGGCCACCCCGGCCGTGGCGCCGGTCACCGTGTCTTCCACGATGGCGCAACGCCGGGGGTCTACGCCCAGCGCCTGCGCGGCCGCCAGGTACACGTCCGGATAGGGCTTGCTGCGCGGCATCTCGTGGCCGCTGAAGACGCGTTCGCCGAAGCAGTCGGCAATGCCGACCTTGGCCAGCTGCAGTTCCACCTTGCGGCGGTCCGCGCCCGAGGCCACGGCAATGCGGCCGTCCAGCGCCTCGTGCAAGGCCCGCACCGCGTCCGGCGCGCCCGGGATCTCGATCAGGTCGCGGTCCAACGCGGCATTACGGCGCAGGCGGAACTGATCGAACCAGTCCGGCGTGATCGTGGCGCCCGTGCGCGACTCGATCAGCGGCAGCTCGTCCCGGACGGCCTTGCCCGTGAAGATCTGCATGGTTTCCGCATGCGTGATGCCCCAACCCAGTTCATTGAGCATCTCGGTCAGCACGCGGCTGGTGATGGGTTCGGAATCGACCAGGACGCCATCGCAGTCGAATAGCACGGCATCGAAGGGAAAATCAGTCATTGGGGCAACATCGGGAATGTCCATGAAGCGGCTAAGCATACTGCAAGCCCTGCGCCGCGCTCAGCCCTCCCGCGACAGGAACGGGAGCAGGTGCTCCAGGAAGGCTTCATGGCACTCTTCAGTGACGAAGTGCCCGCAATCGGCAATGATCGCCCCTCGCAGGTCCCTGGCGTTGTCGCGCATGGTGATGAGCGGCGCGTCGCGGGTCGCATGTTCGGCGCCGATGGCCAGCGTGGGCATCTCCAGCATGCGCTTGGCGCGCAGCACGTTCTGCCGGATGGTCTCCGGGATGGCGCGGTAATACGCGAATCCGCCGCGCAGCCCGCCGGGCGCCGCATAGGCGTCGATGTAGACCTCGGCCGCGACTCGGTCGCGGCGATGCGACCACTTGTCGAACATGAAGGTCAGGTAGGCCTTTTCCCTGCCCGCGATCAGCGTCTCGGGCAGATCGTGCAACTGATTGAACATGAAGTGCCACAGAAAGATGTTCTCCTGCGGCGGCGCGAAGATGGTGGGTGCGGGCGCCAGGCCGGGAATGACGGCCTCGGTCAGTGCCAGCCGGCTCACTGCCGCCGGAAAATCGCTGGCCAGCGCGTAGGCCACCCACATGCCGATATCGTGGCCCACCACCTGGTAGCGCGCATGGCCCAACTGCGTCATCAGCTTGTGCAGCGTGGCGGCAACGGCGCCGGTGTCATAGCCCGACGCCGGACGGTCGGAATCGCCAGTGCCCGGCGGATCCACCGCGATCGCCAGGTAGCCGGCCTGCGCCAGCGCCGCCATGACGTGGCGCCACGTGTACCAGGTCTGGGGCCAGCCCGGAATCAGCAGCACCGGCGTGCCCTTGCCCGCCGTGGCGCAATGGATGCGGTGCCCGTCGACATGGACGTACTGGTGCGCGAAGTCGTCGAAGGAAGAATGTTGGTGTGTCATGGATGCTTCTCGATGCGGCGCGGGCCGCTCATGCGATGCCCAGCAGGGCGTTGATCTGTTGCTTGTCGATGGCGGCGCCGGCGAAGTCGTCGAACACCTTGGAGGTGACCGGAATGATGTGGCGGTTGATGAACTCAACGCCCTCGCGCGCGCCGGTCTCCTGGTCCTTCAGGCAGCATTCCCATTCCAGCGTGGCCCAGCCCTGGTAGTCGTAGTGCGCCAGCTTCGAGAAGATCGCCTTGAAGTCCACCTGCCCGTCGCCCAGCGAACGGAAGCGCCCGGCCCGATTGATCCATGACTGATATCCGCCGTAGATGCCCTGCCGTCCGGTCGGATTGAACTCCGCATCCTTCACATGGAACATGCGGATGTGGTCCTTGTAGATGTCCAGGTACTCCAGGTAATTCAGCTGCTGCAGCACGAAATGACTGGGGTCGAACAGGATGGCGCAGCGCGCATGGCCGCCCACGCGCTCGCGGAACATCTCGAACGAAACGCCGTCGTGCAGGTCTTCGCTGGGATGGATCTCGAAGCACAGGTTCACGCCCTGCTCTTCGCACTCGTCCAGGACCGGGAGCCAGCGCTTGGCGAGTTCATCAAACGCCGCTTCGATCAGGCCCTCCGGACGCTGCGGAAACGGGAACAGATAGGGCCAGGCCAGCGAACCCGAGAACGTGCCCATCTCGGTCAGGCCCAGCCTGCGCGATGCGCGCGCCGTGTCCAGCAGCCCTTGCCGCGCCCACGCCGTCCGGGCTTGCGGATTGCCTCGCGCCTGGGGCGGCGCGAAGCTGTCCACCATGGCGTCATAGGCCGGGTGCACCGCCAGCGACTGGCCAAAGATGTGGCTGGTCAGCTCGCTTATCACCAAGCCATGGTTGGCCAGCGTTCCCTTGATCTCGTCGCAATAGTCCTGGCTGGCGGCCGCCGTCGCGCTGTCGAAAAAACGCTGGTCCCAGGCCGGAATCTGCAGGGCCTTGAAGCCTACGCCCGCCGCCCATTCGGCGATGGCGGGCAGGCTGTTGAAGGGCGCGACGGCGTCGCTGAACTGGGCCAGATGCAGGCTGGGTCCTTTGATCGTTTGCATGATTTCTCAATCTAATTGTTTGTCGAACGACAAAGAATAGACGATGGCGGAAATCAGCGCAAGCGCAGGCTCCGCATGCCTGGCCGCGCAGGCGCGGCGTTACACTGCGGCTCAGTTCATTTCAACGAGACCGTCATGGCAGGCAGACCCAGAGAATTCGACCGCGACCTGGCGCTTCAGCAAGCAATGCTTGCGTTCTGGAAGCAAGGCTACGAGGGCACTTCGATGGCGGACCTGGTGGCGGCGACGGGGCTGGCCTCCGCGCGGCTCTATGCCGCATTCGGCTCCAAGCAGGAGCTGTTCCGCGAAGCGGTGGCGCGCTACGAGGCAGGCGATGGCGCCTTCGCCGAAAAGGCCCTGGAAGGCGCCGAGGGCGTGCGCGAAGCCATCGCCAAGCTGCTGGCGGACGCAGTGGCCACCTATACCCGCCGCGGTCGTCCGCAGGGCTGCATGGTGGTGTCGGCCGCCACCAATTACGCCGCGGAAAACGAAGCGGTCATGGCGTGGCTCACCACTCATCGCAAGGCGCGCACGCAATCCATCATCGACCGCCTCGAAGCCGCGCTCAAGGCGGGCGAACTCAAGCCCGGCGCCGATGTGCAGGCCCTGGGCGACTACTACGCCGTCGTGCTGCACGGCCTGTCCGTGCAAGCCAGGGATGGGGTGGGCAAGGCCCGCCTGCTGGCCATGATCCCGCCTGCCCTGAGCGCGCTGGACGCCGTCATGCGCTAGCCCGCCCTCACGGCGCAAGGGACGCGAAACTCCCGCCGGGGCGAGACTCAGGCCATCGAGCCCCGCCCGATAAATTGCATTTTGAATATTCAATATGCAAAAATAGCGGCCATGGATACCCTCGCCGCCACGCCCCGCCACGCCGCCTTCACCCTGAACGGCGTCCGCCACACCTGCCTGGACCTGCCGGGCATGTACGGCGCCGACTACTTTCGCCTGCCCGTGGTGTTGCGCCTGCTGCTGGAAAACGCGCTGCGCAACATGCAGGACGCGGAACGCAAGGCGGCCGCCGCGGCGCTGTTCGGCTGGCTGGAGCACGGCACCAGCCAAGCCGAGATCGTCTTCCAGCCCGGGCGCGTGCTGATGCACGACACCACCAGCACCCCGGCCCTGGTCGACATTGCCGCGATGCGCGATGCGCTGGCCGAGGCCGGGGTGGATCCTTCCGCGTTGAATCCCGTGCTGCCGGTGGACGTTTCGGTGGACCATTCGCTGGCGGTGCAATCCTATGCGCGCGCCGATGCCGCGGCCTTGAACCTGGACCTGGAGCTGCGCCGCAACGCCGAGCGCTACCGCTTCCTGCGCTGGGCCTCCAAGGCCCTGTCCAATGTGCGCATCCATCCGCCGGGCACCGGCATCATGCACACCATCAACCTGGAGCAGCTGGCGACCGTGGTCTGCGAGCGCGAAGGCGCCGACGGCATCGCCCTGCATCCGGACATGATGATAGGCACCGACAGCCACACGCCCATGATCAACGGCATCGGCGTGCTGGGTTGGGGCGTGGGCGGACTGGAAGCGCAGACCGTGATGTTCGGCATGCCCACGCTGCTGCGCATTCCCGACGTGATCGGCGTGCGCCTGAGCGGCGCGCTGGGCCCGGGCGTCAGCGCGACCGACCTGGCGCTGACCGTGACGCAGCGCCTGCGCGAGATCCAAGTGTCCGGGGAGTTCGTGGAATTCTTCGGGCCAGGCGTGGCCACGCTGCCTGCCGGCAGCCGCTGCGTCGTAGCCAACATGGCGCCGGAGTACGGCGCCACCACGGGCTATTTCCCGATCGACGGGCAGACGCTGGCCTATCTGCGCCAGACGGGCCGCCCGCAAGCGCTGATCGCACGGGTACAGGCCTACGCCGAACATGCCGGCATCGCCTACGACCCCGCCGCCGAGCCGCGCTATAGCCGCGTCATCGACATCGCGCTGGACCGCGTGCAGATGCATGTGGCCGGCCCCCGGCGGCCGCAGGACCTGCATCCCTACGCGCACACCAAGACCATCCTGGCCGCGCTGGCTGGCGCGCCTGCGGCCTGCGCCAACGGCCTGCCGCGTCACGCGGTCGCGATCGCCGCCATCACCAGCTGCACCAACACCTCGGATCCGCGCCTGTTGACCGCGGCCGGCCTGCTGGCCCGCAAGGCGCGTCAGGCGGGCCTGCGCGTGCCTGCCTGGGTCAAGACCTCGCTGGCCCCAGGCTCGCCCGCCGCCTCTGCATATCTCGCGCGCTCAGAGCTGCTGGAAGACCTGGCCGCCGTGGGTTTCGACATCGTCGGCTACGGCTGCACCACCTGCATCGGCAATTCCGGCCCCCTGCCCGAACCCGTGCGCGAAGCCATGGCTGCGGGCACTGTGCACCCCGTGGCGGTGCTGTCCGGCAACCGCAACTTCGCCGGCCGCATCCACCCGGACCTGGACCTGGGCTTCCTGATGTCGCCGGCGCTCGTCATCGCCTACGCGCTGGCGGGCGACGCCGAACGCGACCTGAGCCGCGAACCCGTGCAGACCACGCCCGACGGCCGCGCCGTCCATCTGCATGAGCTCTGGCCGGACCACGCCGAGATCGACGCCGCGCTGGCCGCCGGCCAGCAACCCGCCGATTACCGCCGGGCCTTCCAGATCGCCAGCGCCAACCCGGCCTGGCAGGCCCTGCAATCGCCGGACTCTGCGCGCTTTCCCTGGGACCCCGCCTCCACCGCGCTGCGCCGCCCGCCCTTCGCCAGCACCGAAGCGGCCAGCCAGCTGGGCCGCTACACTGCGCATCCCCTGCTGGTGCTGGGCGATGATGTGACCACCGATCACCTGTCGCCCGCCAGCGCCATTCCGCCGGATAGCCCGATCGCGGACTTCCTGGTCGAACGCGGCGACGACCGCAACGATCTGAACGTGTTCGCGTCGCGCCGCGGCAACTGGCAGGTGATGCTGCGCGCGGCCTTCTACAGCAAGAGCCTCGTCAACCTGCTCTGTCCCGGCGCGCCGGTAGGCCATACCCTGCATGCGCCCAGCGGCCGGATGGAACCGATTTGGGAAGCCGCCGGCCGCTACGCCCGGGCCGGCCAGCCGGTAGTGCTGGTGGCGGGCGAACGCTATGGCACGGGGTCCTCGCGCGACTGGGCCGCCAAAGGCCAGCGCCTGCTGGGCATCCGCGCGGTGCTGGCGGTGAGCTTCGAACGCATCCACCGCTCCAACCTGATCGGCATGGGCATCCTGCCCTTGCGCCTGCCCGCCGGCGTCACGCCGGCAACGCTGCGGCTCCAGTCCGGCGACCAGATCGAGATCGATGCCCAGCCCGCCGCGCTGGCGCCGCGCCTGGCCGTGACGGTACGCGTCCTGCGCGCCAACGGCGCCGTCCAGACGCTGCAGGCCGCCGCCGCGGTCGAGACCCGGCTGGAAGTCAGGCTGCTGCGCATGGGCGGCGTCATTCCCGCTATCCTCTCGGACACCATCACTGCCGCTGTCCGCCACGCATGAGCGCCCAGACCAATACCGTCGCCAAAATCCTGGCGCTGATCCAGGAAGACCGCCTGTCCGCGGGCGCGCACCTGACCGCGCAAAAGATCGCAGACCGGCTGCGCCTGTCGCGCTCGCCGGTCAACGACGCGCTGGGCATGCTGGAGCAGCGCGGCGTGGTCTCGCGCAAGCCCAACCGCGGCTATTTCCTGGAACAGGATCACGCTGCGCTGGCGGACTGGCACGAAGATGCCGCGCCGCCGTCGGTCGATGACATCGTCACGCACAGCTACTTCACACTGGCCGACGAATTGCTGCGCGGCGAACTGCCCATGCAATGCAGCGAGGCGCTGCTGCGTGCGCGCTATGGCCTGACGAACGCGCAGACGCAGGTCTTGTTGGGGCGTATCGCGCAAGAAGGCTGGGCGCAGCGCAGGCCCGGCTACGGCTGGGAGTTTTCATCCATGATGACCACGCCCGACAGCCTGCTGCAGTCCTACCGCCTGCGGCTGGCGCTGGAGCCTGCCGCGCTGCTGGAACCGGGCTTTCGCATCGACAAGCAGGTGCTGGCGCGTTGCCGCGCCGCCGAAAAGCACCTGCTGGACGGCGGCATCGCCACCGACACCGCCGACCAGCTGCACGAGCGCGGCGTGCGCTTCCATGAATCGCTGGTGGAGGCCTCGGGCAATCCCTTCTTCATCGACGCCATCAAGCGCGTCAACCGCGTGCGCCGGCTGCTTTCCTATCGCTCCATGCAGGATCGCAGCCGCTACAGGCAGCATTGCGGCCAGCACCTGGCCATCCTGGAGCTGCTGGAACACGAACGCAACGAAGAGGCCGCTGCGCAGCTGGCGGACCACCTGCGCAGCACGCTGGACAATCTGGCCCGCATCAGCGGGCTGCTGGCCTCCTAGCGCCGGTCAGAAGTCCATCGACGCGGACAGCATCAACGTGCGCGGCACCCCTTGGGAAATCGTGCCATACGAGGCCACGCCCGACCAGTAGGCCCGGTTGAACACGTTGACCACATTGGCGCGCAGCGTGACGTCCTTGCCGTAGACCTTGGTGGCATAGCGCGCCCCCAGGTCGAAAGTGGTCCACGACGGCACCGACTGGGTGTTGGCCTGATTGATGTATTCGCTGCCGGTGTGCATCATGCTGCCGGTCAGGGTCAGGCCCGCGACCCAGGGCGTATCCCATTCCGCGCCCAGGTTGACCGACACCTTGGGCACGCCCACCGGCCGGTTGCCGACCACGGCGCTATTGCCGGCGCGCGTCAGCTCCGCGTCCAGCCAGGTCACGCCGCCCAGCAGGCGCAGGCCGCGCCACGGTTCGCCGGCCAGGTTCAGTTCCAGGCCGCGATTGCGCTGCTCGCTGTCCGCGCCGTACACGCCGTTGGTCAACTGGCCGCTGGGCTTGGTGATCTCGAAGGCGCTCACGGTCAGCATGGCGCTGTCCATGTCCACCTTCACGCCCACTTCCTTCTGCCGGGCCTTGTAGGGTTTGAACACCTGGCCCGCGTTGGACGCGGTGGCAGGCGCCACATCGCCCTTGCTCAGCCCTTCGATGTAGTTGGCGTACAGCGAGACATTGCTCCAGGGCTTGACCACGATGCCCGCCAGCGGCGTGGTCGCGCTCTCGTCATAGCTGACGGTGCGCGCGCCGGTGGTGGCGTTGAAATTGCGGGACTGGATGCGCTGCTGGCGCACACCCAGGGTCAGCTGCGCGCGCTCGTCCAGGATGCTGAGCGTATCGGCCAGCGCCAGGCCGGAAAGATCGGACGAGGAAATCTTGGGCACGTTGGCCGGCGCCGGGATGTGTTGCTGCGGCCGCGTGATTGGATGGTAGATGTTCGACGTGAGCGGCGTGCCCATCACACTGGCCTGCGAGTTCCGGTCGCTGTACAGGCTGCCCATGACGCTGATGGAATGGCGCACCGGGCCTGTGTCCAGCTTGGCGCGCAGGCCTGCGTTGTAGGTGCTGCGGTTGACCTCGAACCTGAAGTTGTTCGGTGTGACCACCGTGTCGCCGGCCGCGTTGACGATGGTGGGCGTCTGGTCCGACAGGCGCGACACGTTCGTGTCCGAGCCGCCCGCGTCGGCGAATACCGTCAAGCGGTCGCTGATGTCGTACTCGACCCGCAGCAGGGCCGATTGCCCGTCCGATTTCCACCAGCCCCAGGGCTGGGTGGCGTTGCGCCGCCCGTCGGCCGCATGCGGCACGTCTATGCCGGCGGCCACCAGAAAGGGCCGCGTGGGCGCGTCGATCTTTTCGTTCTGCGTCAGCAGGTCCAGCGAGGCGCGCAGCCGCTCCCCCTGGTAGTCCAGCGACAGCGCGCCTATGTCGGTGCGCGAATAGAGATTGTCCAGCGGCGTATCGCCCTGGCGATGCATGCCGTTGACGCGCACGCCCCATTCCCCATCCTTGCCGAAGCGGCGGCTCAGGTCCGCCCGCGCGCCGAATTGCGAGTCGCCCACATAGTCGGCGGACACGCGGCTCAGGTCCTGCGGCAGCGCCCGCTTGGGCACCATGTTGATCACGCCGCCCACGCCGCTGTTGGGCGACATGCCGTACAGCAGCGCGGCCGGCCCTTTCAGCACTTCGACCCGCTCGATGTAATCGGTGAAGACGTGATAGTTGGGCGCCACGCCATAAACCCCGTCAAACGCGATTTCGCCCAGATTGCCTTCGCCGATGGGAAAGCCCCGGATGTAGAACGAGTCGGTCACGCCGCCGATCTGCCCGGTGAAACGCACCGAGGGTTCGACGTTCAGCGCATCGGCCAGGGTTACCGCCTGACGATTCGCCAGCAGGTCCGAGGTGTAGTTGGTGACGTTGAACGGCGTATCCATCACGTCGCGGTTGCCCAGCAGGCCCAGGCGTCCGCCCCTGGCCACCTGGCCGCCCTCGTATTCCGCCGGCAACGCGAAAGGCGCCGTAGCGGCGCCGGCGACGGTGACCGCCGGCAGCACGGTCGCCGACTCATCCGACCCCGACGGCAGCTTGCGCAGCGAATAGGCTCCGCCGCCCTGCTCCGACAAGCCATAGCCCGACCCCGACAGCAAACGGGAGAAGCCTTCCTTCACGGTGTAATCGCCGTCCAGTCCGTTGCTGTGCAGTCCCGCCACCATGGCCGGATCGAACGACAGCGGCACGCCTGCGGCGGCGGCGAACCTGGCCAGCGCATCGCCCAGAGGGCCTGCGGGGATCGCGTAGGACTTGCGCGCCGCCGCGCTGACGGCTTCGGCGGCCGCCGCTGGCTGCGCCGTCCCCGTCGCGGCCAGCAGGGCCAAGCCCATGCCGGCGGCCCGCAGCGCCGCCATCAGCGGCGACAGAGCGGCTGCGTTACGGGCCGGGCGTGGCAAGCGGGAGATTCGGGAAACCATGAAGCTATCCTTCGTAGGGGTCTGGGTGGCGCGCGATACGCGGCGGTTCACCCGGTACACCGGACGAAGCGGAAAAAAGGTTCAGCCCGACTGCGATTAATTTGTAACGCCGGCGCGGGCAGCAACCGTGGTCCAGTACGGCGTGATCCGGCTCACTCTCACGGGCAGGGTCTTTTCCAGCAGCCGCAAGCTGGCATCGGTGTCGTTCAAGGGAAAAGCCCCCGAAACCCGCAGCCCCGCCACCGCCTGATCGCAGCGCAGCACGCCCCGGCGGTACCGGCCCAGCTCATCCAACAGGTCCGCCAGCCGCCAATCGCGCACGGCGAGCATGCCCTGCTCCCATGAGGCGGCCATGGCGTCCGCCGCCATCTGGGGCTGCACCTCGCGCCCATTGAAGACCGTCTGCTGCCCGGCCGGCAGCACCGTGGCGCCGGCCCCGGCCCACTTGGGCCGGATCTCCACCGCTCCCTCGAACACCGCCACGCGCACGGCGTCGCCTTCGTCGCGCACCATGAAGCGCGTGCCCAGCGCGCGTATCGCGCCTTGCGCGGTCTGGACGACAAAGGGCCGCTGCAGCTGCGGCGAGTCGCGGCCCGTGGTCAACAGGATTTCGCCCGCCCGCAGCCACAACGTGCGCTGCCTTGCGGTGTATTCGATATCCACCGCGCTGGCCGTGTTGAGCACCAACTGCGTGCCGTCGGCCAGATTCATGCGGCGCTGTTCGCCCGTCGCAGTGCGCGCATCCGCGCTCCATTCGCGCCAGGGCAGCTCGCGTCCGGCCAGCCAGGCCGCCGGTCCCAGCACCAACAGGCCAGCCAGCGCCCGCAGCGCCTGCCGGCGTCCCGGACGATCCAGCCGCCGCAAGGTATCGCCGGCGATCCGCGGTGGAACCTGCCCGAAGCCGCGCAGCATGTCCTCTGCCCGCTGCCACGCGGCGGCATGCGCCGCACTGCGTGCGCGCCAGCGGTCGAAGGACTCGCGGTCCGACGGCGACAAGGTCTCGGATTGGAAGCGCACCAGCCAGCCGGCCGCTTCCTTCAGGATGGCGGGATCGATCACGCGTCGGCCTGGCTGGCGATCAGGCATGCGGCCAGCGCCGCCTGCACATGGCGCTTGACCGTGGACAGCGACACGCCCAGGCTTTGCGCGATCGCGTCGTAGCCCATGCCGTCGAACTGCGACATCAGGAAGATCTCGCGCGTCCGGGCGGACAAGGTCCGCAGCGCCGCATCGATGGCGCCCAGGGTTTCCAGGATCAGGGCGCGCGCCTCTGGCGACGGCGCCTGCCGCTCGGGCAGTTGCGCAACCGCGGCCAGATAGGCCTCTTCCAGCGCCCGGCGGCGCCAATGGTCCACCACCAGGCCCTTCGCGATGTGGGTCAGCAGCGCGCGCGGTTCGGCGCCTGCATCCGTTCTGCGCCGCCCGGCCATCAGCCGCACGAAGGTGTCGTGGGCCAGGTCCGCCGCGTCGAAGGAATTGCCCAGCTTCTTGCGCAGCCAGACCGACAGCCAGCCGTGGTGGTCACGATAGATTTTCGCGACGGTATCGGCGGGCGGAGAATCGGGCGTAGGCAAGGCGCACCTGGCAATAGAATGTAAATAGGAACCATTTATATTCTATCGCATCCCTGCGCCCGGCCTGGGCACTCTCGGGTCCGCGGCCCGCGCTACAGCTTGGGCGCGTAACGTAACGTCAACATCACGTTGCGCGGCTCGCCGTAGTAGTTGTTGCTGCTGAGCGTGTTGTACGAGGGCACGTAATACTTCTTGTCGAACACGTTGTTGAGGTTCAGCCCGATGCTCAGTTCCGGCGTGGCCTGATAACCCAGGCGCGCGTTCCAGATCGAGAACCCCGCCATGGTGAACTTGCGGTCCGAACTGATCGTGTGCGTCTGCGCGTTGACGCCGGCGCCCACGCTCAGGCGGCTCAGGTCGCCCGGCAGCCGGTAGTTGGCCCACAGGCGCAGCATGTGCTTGGGCGTCCAGGTGTTGAAGACCTTGCCCTGGTTGTCGGGATCGTCCAGGTACTTGGTGGTGTTGTAGGTATAGCCGGCGTACAGCTCCAGGCCCTTGACCACTTCGCCCGAGATCTCGGCCTCCAGGCCCTGGCTGCGGACCTTGCCCGCCGCGCGCGAGCAATACCAGCCGTCGCAGGCGAAGCCGGCGTCGTAGTCGTTGACCGCGCGGTTCTTGTGGTCGTAGCGGAACAAGGCCAGCATCGTGTTGACGCGGCCGTCCGCTAGCTCGCCCTTGACGCCGATTTCGTAGTTGTTGCCTTCGATGGGCTTGAGCAGGCTGCCCGCGACGCTGCGCTCGGTCTGCGGTTCGAACACCGTCGTGTAGCTGGCATAGGCCGACCAGTTGTCGGTCAGCGAGTAGACCAGGCCGGCGTAGGGAATGAAGCGCCCTGACTCACTGGACGTGGTGACGCTGCCGCCGCCGGCATAGGTGTAGTCGTACCAGCCTACGCGCCCGCCGCCGATCAGCGCGAGCGATTCGGTCGGCTTGACGCGCCAGGTGCCATAGATACCCTTCTGGCGGATGTCGTAGGCGCTGCGCGCGTCATAGCCGCTGGCCTGGGCGATGGTGTCGATGTCCTGCCACGGCCGGTGGTGGTCGATATCGAAGATATTGCCGCCATCTTCCCAGACGCGCGTGAACCGGTCCTGCGTGGTCAGCTTGGAATAGTTGGCGCCCACCACGACTTCCTGCTGCATCCCCAAGGCAGTGAAGTTGCCGCTCACCGACATGTCCAGGCCACGCTGCTTGCTGTTGAAGTCCACGCCGAAATCGCCGTAGGACAGACCGCTGCCATCCGGATTCACCGCATCGGCGACGCGCTGGTGCACGG
Source organism: Achromobacter sp. (assembly GCA_032153965.1). Lineage (GTDB taxonomy): Bacteria > Pseudomonadota > Gammaproteobacteria > Burkholderiales > Burkholderiaceae_B > Achromobacter. Next base: position 31,023 of record JALDYL010000035.1, read on the forward strand.
TCGTATTCTTTTCGTTCATGGCGACGCCGGCCAGCTTGAACTGCCAGGCATCGTTGAAGCGGTGCGCGAGGTCGGCGTAGAAAATGGTCTGATCGTTCTTCGCGCGATTCCAGGTCGAGCCCGTGAAGGTCGAGCGCGGCAGGTCAATATCGCCGCCGTCCTTGTACCGGGGGTAGCCCACGAACATCGGCCGTGAACGGCTGTAGCGGTTGCTGATCCCGATGCCCAGCGTGGTGTTCTCGGTAATGTCGTAGTCCAGCGCGGCGTACAGGTTGCGTGTCTTTTCCCACACGTAGTCGATGTAGGAATGGCTCTGGTCTTCATCCAGCACCACGCGGCCGCGCAGAGTGCCGGACTCATTCAAGGGGCTGCCCGCGTCCAGCTGCAGGCCGTAGTGATCCCAGGATCCAGCCTTGGCCGTCACCACCAGCGCCGGTTCCGCCCCGCCGCGCTTGCGCACCAGATTGATCGCGCCTCCCGGGCTGCCTGCGCCCTGCAGCAGGCCGGCTGCGCCGCGCAGGATTTCCACCCGGTCATAGAACACCAGCGAGTCCTGCTCCCAGTTGCCCAGGCTGTAGCTGTTGCGCAGCAAGGACACGCCATCGTATTGCAACAGGTCCACCGGAAAGCCGCGTGCGTTGATCGCCACCCCGGCTCCCACGCCCTGCACCCCGACCATGCCGGCGGTATTGTTCACCGCGTCCGGCAGGCTGACCATGTCCTGGTCGTCCATGCGCTGCCGGGTCAGCACCGTGATGGACTGCGGTATGTCTTTCAGAGCCTGCGCCGTCTTGCCGATGGTGACCGCGGGCGAGGTGTAGGAGCCCGTGCCATCCGTGGTGGTGGCGTAGCTGCCCGTCACCGTGACCGGCGCCAGCGTCGCGGCCGCGGCCGGCGCCGCATGCCGCAGGCGGTAGCCGCCCTCGGGGCGCGCCACGGCCTCCAGTCCGGTGCCGGCCAGCAGGCGCCGGAGCGCCGCATCAATGGCATAGGTACCCGTCACGCCCCCGGTCACGGCGCCTGCCGTCAGCGCCGGATCGGACGCCACCATGACACCCGCCTGCACGCCGAACGCGCCCAGCGCCGCGTTGAGCGGGCCGGCCTCGATGCTGAAGGCAATCGCGCGCTGCCCGGCCGCTTGGGCTTGGGCCTGTGCGGCGGCCGGCCATAATGTGGCCGCCATGACGCCAGGCAGGGTGCAGCGCAGCGCGGCGCTCAAGGCCGTGCGCGGCAAGGAAAGGCGGACAAGGGCCGCGGCGCGGACTAGACGAGAAGACATGAATGGGTTCCCTGGCTCATGAAGAATCGGCGCGGCCTGAAGGCAGGCTGCTTGCTCTACATGAAGCGCGAGATCCGGATATCCGCCGCCGCTGTTACAAAATAGTCTGGCCGGGCAAAGTTCACGCCAGCCCCACGGTCACCCAATAGCGGGTGTAGCGGCGCACGCGCACGGGCAGGACCTCCTGCAGCATGGCCAGCACCTGGTCGCTGTCCGTCAGCGGGAAGGCCCCCACGACGCGCAAGGCGGCCGCCTCGCCCGAGCATGTGAGCAAGCCCGGACGGTAACGGCCCAACTCGCGCAAGAAATCCGATAGCGGCATTTCATCGGCGATCAGCATGCCGTCCAGCCACGCCGACGCGCCCGCGTCCAGCGGTTCGGCCGCGAAGCCGCCCCCCGCCGAGAACTCCGCCTGCCCGCCAGCCGCCACCCGCCGCGGCGCATCGTTCGGGTCCAGGCCCCGCACGTCCACCGCGCCTTCCAGCACCGCCACCCGGATGCGGCCGTCTTCCAGGTCGCGCACCAGAAACCGCGTGCCCACTGGCGTCAGCACGCCGGCGCGCGTGCGCACCGTGAAAGGCCGCCCCAAAGGATCGCTTGCGGTGGTCACCTGGATCTCGCCTTCCAGCAGCACCAGCTCGCGCCGGCTGGCCGTATAGCGCAGGTCCAGCGCACTGGCGGTGTTCAATTCCAGCAGCGTGCCGTCCGGCAGCGTCACGGCGCGACGTTCGCCGGTGCCGGTCCGCAAGTCCGCCGACAGCGCACGGACGGCGCCGCTCTGGCTCGCCGCCCAGGTGCCCAGGCCCAGCCCGGCCGCCGCTACCATCCAGCGTATGGCGTTACGGCGCGACTGGATCAACGGCGCCTGCCGCAGCGTGCGCGCGGCCACGTCGCCGCCGGCTTCGGCCACGCCCGCCGCCACATCACGCGTCAATGCATTCAGCCGCTGCCAGGCCAACTCATGCGCGGGCTCCGCACGGCGCCAACTTTCGAAGCGCGTCCGGTCGTCGTCGGTCACATCCTCGCGCAGCCGCGACCACCAATCGGCGGCCTGGCGCACAATCTTGGGATCGATGGGTCCAGCTTCCGGCGCAAGCTGCCGCAGCAATTTGGCGTGGTCCATCCTGCCCTGCCTCAACCGTAGACCGCCGTGTAGCAATGCACCAGTGCGCGCGCCAGGGACTTCTGCACGGCGTTGGGCGTAAGCCCCAGCCGTTGGCCGATCTCCGCATAGGACATTCCGTCCACCTGTGCCATCAGGAATATCCGGCGGCTGTTCATGGGCAGGCTGTCGAGCAATTCGCAGACCTGTTCCAGGGCTTCCAGGATCAGGGCGCGCGCTTCCACCGAGGGTTCCACCGCCACCGGCTGCAACGCCATCGATTCAGCGTAGGCCGCTTCCAGCGCGGCCCGCCTTGCCCGGCCGATCAGCAGGCGCGTGGCGATGGTGCGCAAGTAGGCGCGCGGCTCGTTCAGCGGTTCGCGGATGTCGGCGCGGATCAGCCGTTCAAACGTGTCGTGCGCCACATCGGCCGCGTCGGACACATTGCCCAGCTTGCGCAACAGCACGCTGCGCAACCACTGGTGGTGAGCCTGATAGACCGATTGCACTTCGGCGCGGGGAGCGAATGAAGAGGATGGCATGACGGTGCGCCCCGCCATCGCGGCCAGACGCTTCCACTTAATGAAAATGATTCGCAATTATAATTATCTTCATCCTCTTTACAAGAACCGCGAACGCCAGCCTGGCGCGGCATGTTGCCAGCCGCGCCGGATCCGCCCCAGCGCGCGCCGCAATCAGAACTTGGCGGTCAGGTTGACGAATACGCTTCTGGGCTCGCCGTAGTACACCTGGTTGCCCACGCCGCCCAGGTAATACTTCTTGTCGAACAGGTTGTTCAGGTTCATCTGCGCCGACAGGCGCGAATTGAAGTCGTAGCGCGCCATCAGGTTGTAGATCGCGTAGGCTTTCTGCTTGACCGTGACCGTGGCGTCGCCGGCGCTGACTTCGGAGTAGCTCGATAGCTGCCAGTTGACGCCGCCGCCCACCGTCAGGCGGTTCCACTGGCCCGGCAGCCGATAAGTCGTGAACAGCTTGGCCACCGCGCGCGGGCGCTCGGGATTGACCGACACGCCCTGCGCGTCGCGGCTGGTGTAGTACGTGCCGCCAGCATAGGCGTTCCAGCCCTCCGACAGTTGCCCGCTCACTTCCAGCTCGATGCCCTTGGTGGTGACGCCGTCGGCGGTCTTGTAGGCCTGGTCGGGCGTGCCCGGCACCAGCTTGTCTGCGTCCAGCACCGCAACCTTGCTTTGCTTGACCTTGAACAGCGCGACCGAAGTATTCAGCCTGCCATCCAGGTACTCGCCCTTCACGCCCACCTCATAGTTCTGGCCCTGCACCGGATCCAGATAATTTCCGCTGCTGTCCCGATTGTCCTGGGGCTGGAAGATGTCGGTGTAGCTGACGTAGGCGGAGTAAGTGTCGTTCAGGTCGACCACCAGGCCGGCGTACGGGATGAACTGGGAATCCTCCTGGTCGCGCGTGGGGGATTTCGATTCCCAGGTCGCGTAACGGCCGCCCGTGATGGCGGTCAGGTTGTCGGTCAACGACCACCGCGCCGCGGCATAGACGCCGCGCTGGTGCGTCACCGTGTCCCGCAAGCTGGCCTCGGTCCAGGACGGCTGCGCATACGAGCCGTCCCACTGGTAAAAGTTGCCGGTATCCGCCAGCGTGGCGCGGTCAAAGCCATAGCGGTAGAAGTCCTCGCCGTAGCGGCTGCGCATGGCGCCCACCACCAGTTCATGCTTGCGGCCGAGCAGGCTGAACGGCCCCGTGGCCTGCAAGTCCAGCGAGGTCTGCTGCGCGTAGGAATTCCAGTATCCCGGCAGCGCCGCCAAGCCGGTTCCCGTTGCGCGGTCCAGGTCACCATAAAGGTACAAGAGCTTGGCGTCGTACTTGCTCTTGCGCTGGGACCAATCGGCCTTGACCTCCCAATCGTTGGCGAAACGATGCGCGAGCGTGGCGAACATCGTCTGATTGGTCGTGTGCCAGTAGGTCCAGTCCGCCGCCGTGGTCTTGGAACGCCGCCAGTCCGTCGGCGTGCCGTCGCTGAACACCACGGGCAGGCTGCCCCAGGTTGATCCGCGCGGACGCTTGTCCTGATAGTCCGCGCCCACGCTCAGCCGGGTCGATGGCGTCAGGTCCGCATCGATGACGCCATAGAACACCTGCTTGTTGGCATGGTATAGATCGATGTAGGAATCGCGGCCCTGATATAGCGCCACCATGCGCGCACGCACGGTGCCTTCCTGGTTCAACGGCGTGGACAGGTCCACGGCGCCGCGGTACTGATTCCAAGACCCCGCGCCGGCGCTCACCGTACCGGTGAATTCGCGGCTGTTGGCATGCTTGCGCACCAGGTTGATGGAAGCGCCCGGGTTGCCCGCACCCGTCATCAGCCCGGTGGCGCCGCGCACGACTTCGATGCGGTCGTAGATGAACGAATCATTGTCGGACTCGCCATACATCGACAGGCCGATGGTGGTGGGCACGCCGTCGTACTGCAGGCTGTCGATGTAGAAGCCACGCGACCAGAAGTCCGTGCGGTCGGTGTCCTCGCTGACCACCTGTACCCCGACCACATTGCCCATCACCTCGTCCAACGAGCGCAGGTTCTGGTCGTCGATGCGCTGGCGCGTCACGACGCTGACGGACTGCGGGGTTTCACGCAACGACAAGGTCAGGCCCGTGGCCACGGCCGATGCGGGCGTCGTGTAGGAGCCCGTGCCTTCGGTCACCGCCGGATTCAGGCTGCCCAGCACCGTCACGGGCGCCAGGCTGGCCACGCCGCCCTCGCGCGACAAGATGATGCTGTCTGCCTGCCAGCGGTACGTCACGCCCGTGCCTTGCAGCAGGCTGCGCAAAGCCTCCTCGGGCTCCAGTCGCCCGCGCAGGCCGTTGCTGCTCAGGCCGGCCACCACATCAGGCGCGTAGAAGACACGCACCTTGGTTTGCGCCGCCCATTGCATCAGGGCATCGCCCAAGGGCTGCGCCGCAATGTCGATCGGCACGGCAGGCGCTTGAACCTGCGCAATCGCGGGTGCACCCACCGTCGCCAGGGTCAGGGCCAACACCAAGGAAGTCAACATGAAACGGGGATACGTGCACGCGAATCGCGTGGCTACGGGGAAATGCCTGGCTGGAATGGTCACAAGTGCCTGCTGTTCTGTTCGACGATACGGGGAACGTTTCCCGAAATGGAAACGCGGCGGCTGCCGCCTTCCTTCGTAGAACGAATCAGCCGGAGATAAACCTGAATCCCATTCTCATTTATTTTGTAACCGCACCGCGCCTGGCCTACTTGGCGCTGATGTCGATGGCGCCGTCCGGGCGCGGCGTCAGCTTCACGGGCGCCACGGCCGGCAAGGCGTCGACCAGGGCCGCAGGGCGATCCAGGCTGAATGACGCCGATACCCGCAAGCGGCCCGCCTTGTCGTCCGCCAGCCGCAACGGCGTGGACAAGTAGCGGTTCATGTCCCGCACCACCTCGGTCAGCGGCGCGTTCTTGAACACTACCCGCCCTTCCCGCCACGCGATCGCGTTCTGGACATCGGCGGGCGCGGGCACGCCGATCGCGCCGCTGCCTGGCACGCGGATGCCGTCGCCCCCGCGCAGCACGGCATGACCCATGTTCCACCAGCGGCCGCCCGACACCTCCACCGTGCCGGACGCCACCAGCACCGCGACCTGATCTTCGTCGCGCCGCACATCGAAGACCGTGCCGGTCACGCGCACCACGCCGCTGCCGGCGCGCACGATGAATGGCCGCGCCGCATCGGCGCTGACGGTAAACAGGATCTCGCCGCTGTCCAGCGCCACTTCCCGGCGTCCGGCGTACAGGCGCACGTCGGCGCGCGTTGCGCCATTGAGTTCCAGCACGGAACCATCGGGCAACGTCACTTGCCGGCGTTCACCGCGCTCCGCGCTAAGCGCCGCGGAGTACCCCGGAATCTCCGCCGGCAGGTTCCACCACGCCACCATGGCCGCCGCGCCCAATGCCGCACAGCCAGCGGCAAGTCGCGGCGCAAGGCGGCGCTGCCGTTGCGGCCGGGGCCGGGCCGGAATCTCTCCGCCCAGCAAGGTCCGGACTTGATCGCGGGACATTCCGGCGGCGGCCTTTCCCAGTTGCTGCATGCGGTCGAACTCGCGCGCGGCCTCGGGGTGGTGGGGGG
>JALDYL010000219.1:0-7459 GCA_032153965.1 Achromobacter sp.
TCTTCCGCTGGGTGGTCTTCATGAGCGTGCAGGGCGTGCCGAAGTACGGCGCCGGCCTCTACCTGTACGAGATGCCCTGGGGCAGCGACGGCCTGCTCGGCATGGTGGGCGTGCTGGGCCTGTGCGTGGCGCTGATCGCCGCCGTGACCTACGCCCTGGAGCTGTTCCCGGCGCGCACGCGGGGCCTGGCGGCCTGAGCGCCGCCGCTAGACGAAAGAACATGGAATAGAAGCAATGGACAAGCAACACGAAGACGACAAGCGCGGCGCCCCGCCGGACGAGGCCGCCGACCAACCGCGCGATGAGGCGCGGCGCAAGCTGATGGTGCGCGGCGGCGTGGTCGCCGGCGGCATGGCGGCGTTCGCGGCGGGCTACGGCGAAACCGTGGTCCGGGCCGTGAAGGGCCTGGCGCAAGGCACGGCGGGCGTGCCCACGGCGCATGCCGTGCGCGGCAATTCGCTGACGCCGGAATTCCGCATCGATCCCTTGACCGGCGTGCTCAGCGCGCAGCCGGGCCAGACGGTCAGCCCATCCAGCTGCCTGGGCTGCTGGACGCAATGCGGCGTGCGTCTGCGCGTGGACACGAAGGAAAACCGCATCCTGCGCGTGGCTGGCAACCCCTACCATCCGCTGGCCACGACCCGGCCGGCCGCCATGGAAGCACCGGTGCGCGAGGTCTATGCGCAGCTGGGCGGCGACAACGGCCTGGAAGGGCGCGCCACGTCCTGCGCCCGCGGTTCGGCCATGCTGGAGCAGATGAACAGTCCCTTCCGCGTGCTGCAGCCGCTCAAGCGCGTGGGCAAGCGCGGCGAGGGCAAGTGGCAGACCATCTCGTTCGAACAGCTGGTGCAGGAAGTCTGCGAAGGCGGCGACCTGTTCGGCGAAGGCCAGGTGGACGGCCTGCGCGCCATCTTCGACCGCGAAACGCCGCTGGACCCGCAGAACCCCGAGTACGGCGCCAAGGTCAACCAGTTCCTCTTCACCGACGCGTCCAACGAAGGCCGCACGCCGCTGATCCAGCGCTTTGCCGGGCAGTCGTTCGGCACGGTCAACTTCAGCAACCACGGTTCCTATTGCGGCCAGAGCTTCCGCGTGGGCGCGGGCGCCGCCTTGGGCGACCTGAAGGGGATGCCTCACGGCAAGCCCGATTGGGACAATGCGCGCTTCGGCCTGTTCATCGGCGCGGCCCCGGCGCAGGCCGGCAACCCGTTCCAGCGCCAGGCCCGCCAATTGGCGGAGGCCCGCGTGCGGCCGGAGGAAAACGGTTTCACTTATGTGGTCGTGTCGCCCATGCTGCCGGCTTCGTCCAGCCTGTCGGCCGGATCGGGCAATGAGTGGGTAGCCGTCAATCCGGCAGGCGACCTGGGCCTGGCCATGGGCCTGATCCGCTGGATCCTGGACAACGAACGCTATGACGCCCGTGCGCTGGCGCAGCCCGGACCCAACGCCATGAAGGCGGCGGGCGAGGCGGCCTGGACCAACGCGACACACCTGGTGGTGGCCGAGCCCGGCCATCCGCGCCTGGGCAGCTTCCTGCGCGGCGCCGACCTGGGCTGGGCGCGCCCGGCCGATGCCGGCGAGAAGTGGGAAGACGTGTACGTCGTGCGCCTGGAAGACGGCACGCTGGCGCCGCACACCACGGCCGCGCCCGCCACGCTGTTGGTGGACGAGACGGTGGCCGCGCCCGGCATGGACGGCGCGCCGCAGGCGCTGCGCGTGCGCAGTTCGCTGTCGCTGCTGCGCGAGGAAGCGCGCCGCAAGACGCTGGACGAATACGCGGAACTGAGCGGCGTGCCCGCCGCCAAGATCGCGTCGCTGGCCGAGCGCTTCACCAGCTACGGCAAGCGCGCCGTGGCCGATGCGCATGGCGGCACCATGAGCGGCTCGGGCTTCTATACCGCTTACGCCATCGCCATGCTGAACACGCTGGTGGGCAACCTCAACGTCGAAGGCGGGCTGGTGCTGGATGCCGGTCCGTTCCCGCCCTACGGGCAGGGGCCGCGCTACAACATCGCCGGCTTCGCCAACCGCGCCACGCCCAAGGGCGTGGGCCTGTCGCGCAACCGCTTTCCGTATGAAAAGTCCAGCGAGTTCAAGCGCAAGAAGGCCGCCGGCCAGCCGGCCTATCCGGCCGCGGCGCCCTGGTATCCGGCCACCGGCGGGCTCAGCTCGGAAATGCTGGCGTCCGCGCTGGCGGGTTATCCGTACCATGCCAAGGTCTGGTTCAACCATATGAGCAACCCGATCTACGGCATCGCCGGCCTGAAGAGCGTCATCATCGACAAGATGAAGGATCCGCGCCTCCTGCCGCTGTCGGTATCGATCAACCCCTTCATCAACGAGACCAACGCGCTGGCCGACTACATCGTGCCGGACACGGTGACCTACGAAAGCTGGGGCGTCTCGGCGCCCTGGGCGGACGTGGTCGCCAAGGCGTCCACCGTGCGCTGGCCGGCCGTGCAGCCGCGCGTGGCGCGCACCGCCACGGACGAGCCGGTCTGCCTGGAGACCTTCCTGATCGCCTGCGCCAAGCGGCTGGGCATGCCGGGCTTCGGTGCGAACGCCATCTCGGACAAGGATGGCGCCAAGTACGCGTTGGACACACCGGAGGACTTCTTCCTGCGCGGCATTGCCAACATCGCCTTTGCGGCCGGCAAGCCCGTGCCCGAGGCCAGCGATGACGACATGGCGCTGACCGGCGTGGACCGCTACGGCGCGCTGTTGCAGCAGAAGCTCAAACCGGGCGAATGGCGCCAGGTCGCCATGGTGATGAGCCGCGGCGGGCGCTTCGACAAGATGCAGGACGCCTGGGTGGAAGAAGGCGGGACGCGGCAGACGCGCGCCGCCTACGCCAAGCCGCTGCAGGTCTGGAGCGAGGAACTGGCGGGCTTTCGCCATTCCATGACGGGCGAGCGCTATAGCGGCTGTCCGACCTGGTATCCGACGCGCCTGGCCGACGGCCGCGATATGCGGGCGCACTACGCGCGGCAGGATTGGCCCTTCCTGCTCAGCTCGTTCAAGTCCAATCTGATGAGTTCCATGTCCATCGGCGTCAACCGTTTGCGCCAGGTGCATCCGCACAATCCGGTGTCGATCAACCGCCAGGACGGCGAGCGCCTGGGCATCCGCAACGGCGACGCGGTGCGCATCGTGACGCCGGGCGGCGCGGTGACCGGGTTGGCGCTGCTGCGCGACGGCATCCAGCCGGGCGCGGTCGGCATCGAGCACGGCTACGGCCATACCGAGCTGGGCGCGCGCGCCCACGTGGTGGATGGCAAGCCCATGCCGCACGATCCGGCGCTGGCCGCGGGCGTGAACCTGAACGACCTGGGATTTGGCGACGCCACGCGCGGCGAGCACGCCAACGTCTGGATCGACTGGGTGTCCGGCGCCGCGGTGCGCCAGGGGCTGCCGGCGCGGATCGAGCGGGTCTGAGCGCGGGGCCGGTACTGTGCGCCTCAGGGCACGACGGTATCGGCCACCAGTTCCAGTCCGTCCGCATGGATGCCGATGCCGGGCAATGCGCCGCCCAGGTCGCCCGGCCGGGCGGCCGCCGTGCCGGACTTGCTGACGCGGATCTCCACCCGCACCTTGCTGGCGCGCGACAAGGTCGCGTCCGGCGACATGGCGCTGCTGTCGTCCAGCACGAAATCGCGCGGCAGGTCGGAGACCTGCATGCGCAGGATGGCCAGCGGCATGCGCGAACCTTCCTCGGGACGCGCCAGGATGAACACGGTATCGGAGGGTTGGACCCGGCCGCGCAGCGTATCGGCGATGCTGGCGCGTCCGCTGATGCGGGCGGCGGAAGCAGCGGAAGCGGCGGCCGCGGGCGCTGCGCTGGCGGCGGGGAGCGTCGATGCCGATGCAGGGGCCGCTGCGGAGGGCGAGGCCGTGGATGTCGCGGCCGGCGTGGCCGCCATGTTGCGCGCCTGCGCGATGTTGGACTGGATCTGCCGCGCGGCTTCCGAGTCCGGCGGCAACAGGGCTTGCAGCCGTTCCCAATGCGCCAGCGCCTCGGCCGCGTCGCCGCGGCGCAAGGCCATCATGCCGGCCAGGGCCAGGGCCTTGGGTTGGTCGGGCTGCGCGGCCAGGGCCTGCGCCACCGCTGCGATGGAGGCCTCGTCGGGGTTGCCTTGATTGGCCGATAGCAGCGCGTCGGCCAGGTCGGCCAGTACCGCGGGCTGGCCCGGGACCAGGCGCAGCACCTGCTGATAGGCGGCCACCGCATCGGTGTAGCGCCCCAGGGTTTCATAGGAACGCGCCAGCATGTACCAGCCGTCGGCATCGTCTGGCGCCGCCCGCAGCCGCTGGGCCAGCGCATTGATGGCCAGCGTCATGTCATTGCCGGTGTCGGCCGCGTGCGGTTCGGCGGGCTGGCCCGCGTTGGCGCTGGCCGCCGCGCGCGGGTTGCCCAACTGGCCATAGAGCAGCACGGCCGCCACCGGGATCAGCACGGTCAGCATGCAGGCGGCCGCGATGCCCGCGCGCTGCCCGGCCCAGGGCGCGCCGCGGCCGCGCCGCAAGTCCAGGTCCTGCAGCAGGTCGCGTTGCAACTCTTCTTCCGCACGCATGCCTGCGGCGGCGGTCAGGCTGCCGTTGTCCATGTCGCGCCGCAATTGTTCGCGCTGCGCCAGATAGAAGGCGCGCACATTGGCCTCGGACGCGGGTTGCGCGGCGGGCGCGCGCCGCAGCAGGGGCGGGATCAGGCAAAGCAGGGTCGCCAGCAGCAGGAGCACCACAATGATCCAGAGAGTGGTCATGAGCCGGTATCCAGGAAGCGCGCCGCGCGCGCGCGTTCGTCGTCGGTCAGGGGCGCGCGCGCGCCGGCGCGGCGCTTCAAGGTGCGCACCAGCACCGCGAAGCCCAGTGCCAGCAGCACGAACGGCCCCAGCCACAGCAGCCAGGTGATGGGCTTGAAAGGCGGGTCGTAGCGCACGAAGTCGCCATAGCGGTCTTCGAAGAAGCGCATGATCTGCGCATCGCTGCGGCCTTCGGCCAATTGGTCGCGGATCAGCTTGCGCATGTCCTGGGCCAGCGGCGCGTTCGACTCGGCCAGGGTCTGGTTCTGGCATACCAGGCAACGCAGTCCATGGGCCAGTTTGTCGGCGCGTTGTTCCAGGACAGGCGGCAAGGGCTGCGCGGCGCCGGCGTGGACCTGGGCGCGCGCGGCTGCCGTCAAGGCCAGCGCCAGCAGCAGGGCGCGCAGGCCGGCCCACGCCAGGCCGCGAGGCAGGTTGTCCGGCCGCTTCATCGCAGCGCCTCGATGGCGGGCTGGATCCGGTCGCGCCAGATCTCGGGCGTGATCAGGCCCAGCTGCTTGTAGCGGATGCGGCCGTCGCGGTCGATCACGAAGGTCTCGGGCACGCCATACACGCCATATTCGATGCCGACGCGGCCGTCGATGTCGCTGGCGGACGCAAGGTAGGGATTGCCGTTGCGCGCCAGCCAGGCTTCGGCCTCTTCCGGCTTGTCCTTGTAGTTCAAGCCGTACAGCGGAATGCCGTGGCGCTGGGCGGCCTCGCGCAAGACGGGCAGTTCCTCCTTGCACGGTCCGCACCAGGACGCCCATACGTTCAGCAGCCAGACCTGGCCGCGCAGCGACTGCACCTCCAGCTTCTTGCCGGGGGCCAGCAGCACGGGCAGGCCGATGGCGGGCGCAGGCTTGTCTATCATGGCCGAGGGGACCGCGCGTGGATCGCGCGACAAGCCCATCGCCAGGAACACGGCCATGGCCAGGAAGGCCGCCAGCGGCAGCAGGTAGCGCAGCATCAGGCGCCCTCCCGCGTGGGCCGCGCGGCGCCTGCCATGGCCGGCTGCGGCGCGCGCGCCGGTTCCTGCGCGCGGCGGTAGCGCTTGTCGCCGGCCGCCAGCAGGCCGCCCAGCGCCATCAGGATGCAGCCCGTCCAGATCCAGGTCATGAAGGGCTTGACCTGCAGGCGCACCGTCCAGGCCTGGTCGCCCACCGGTTCGCCCAGGGCCACGAACAGGTCGCGGGTGAAGCCGCTGTCGATGTCGGCCTGGCTCAGCGCCATGTCCTGTACCGTGTAGAGGCGTTTTTCCGGATACAGCGTAAGCACCGGCTTGCCGTCGCGGGTCACCGGGAACACGGCGCGCTGTGCGCTGTAGTTGGGGCCGGCGGCGGGAGCGATGCTGGCGAAGGTGAAGGCGTAGCCGCCGGCTTCCTGGGTGGCGCCCAGCTCCATTCGCAGCTCCTGCTTGACTTCATAGCCGTTGGCCAGCGTGACCCCGGCGATGAACACGCCCATGCCCGCGTGCGCCAGCAGCATGCCGTACCAGGAACGCGGCTGGCGGCCCAGCCGGCGTAGCCACTGGCCATCGCCATCCGTCAGGCGTTGCCAGGCGTGCGCGGCGGCGCTGGCGACCGACCACGCGGCCAGCCATAGGCCCAGCATCACCATGGGCGAACCCAGCCGCGCCGGGCCCGGCATGGCCAGCGGCAGCAGCACCGCGGTCGCGACGCTGATCGCGAAGGCGATGCGCAGGCGGCGGCCCAGGTCGGGCAGCTCCGCCTGCTTCCAGCGCGCCACCGGGCCTATGCCCATCAGGAAGATGGCGGGCGTCATCAGCGGCACGAACACGGCTTCGAAGTAGGGCGGGCCGATGGAAATCTTGCCCCACTCCAGCACGTCCAGCACCACCGGGTAGAGCGTGCCCAGCAGCACCGAGCCCGCCGCCACTGTCAGCACCACATTGTTGGACAGCAGCAGGGACTCGCGCGACAGCAGCGAAAAGCCGCCGCCCAGCCCCACCGTGGGCGCGCGCCACGCATACAGGGCCAGCGATCCGCCCACGATCACCAGCATGAATGCCAGTATGTACAGGCCGCGGCCCGGATCCACTGCGAAGGCGTGGACGGAAGTCAGCACGCCCGAGCGCACCAGGAACGTGCCCAGGATGCTGAGCGAAAACGTGCAGATCGCCAGCAGCACCGTCCAGCTGCGGAAGGCGCCGCGCCTTTCGGTCACGATCAGGGAATGGATCAGCGCGGTGCCCGCCAGCCAGGGCATGAAGGAGGCGTTCTCCACCGGATCCCAGAACCACCAGCCGCCCCAGCCCAGCACGTAATAGGCCCAGGCGCTGCCCAGCAGGATGCCTACGGTCAGGAAGGTCCAGGCCGCCAGCGTCCAGGGGCGCACCCAGCGCGCCCACATGGCGTCCAGCTCGCCCGACAGCAGCGCCGCGATGGCGAAGGCGAAGGCCACGGAGAAGCCGACGTAACCCATGTACAGCATGGGCGGATGCACGATCATGCCCGGATCCTGCAACAGCGGATTCAGGTCGCGCCCGGCCATGGCCGGCGGCATCAGGCGCTCGAAGGGGTTGGACAGGAACAGCAGGAACAGCAGGAAGCCCACGCTGATCCAGCCCATCACCGCCAGCACTCGGCCGACGAAGGGCAGAGGCAGGCGGCGGCTGCACAGCGCCACGGCCAGGGTCC
>JALDYL010000036.1:0-37309 GCA_032153965.1 Achromobacter sp.
TCTGCCCATGAACGGGGTCCGAAACCAATGCATCAGGCGGCTGTCAGCCGAGGCTGCCCGGAGCCATCCGAAGCGCAGCCCCACCGGGGCGAGCATCGGAATGGCGCAGGGCGGCCTCGGCGGTTCAGAACCCCGACCTTCGCATGCTCAAAGCCCCCTAGACCCTGACCATCAAAAGCCAAGCCAAAAACGATCTAGCCCCCAGCATCCACCGCGCTCAGGAGCTTGCCGAACAACGCATCCGCATGCGCCGAATCCAGCCAACGCACAATCACCACCATCTGCCGCTCCGGCTCCACCCAAGTAAACGAGCTACCCGCCCCCACGCCGAAGAAGCTGGAAGCCGGCACGCTGGGAAACACGCGGCCTTCGTGATTCAGCCAGATCAGATAGCCGTAGTACGGCGCGATGGCGCACGGCGTGCGCATGTCCCTGATCCATTCGCTCGAAAGGATGCGACGGCCGTTGGCCATGCCGTCGTTCAGCAGCATCTGGCCGATCAGCGCCTGGTCGCGGGCGCTGATGGACATGCCGCCGCCCCAGTGCGAACCGCCAGGCACCGACGGCATGCGCTGGCCGTCTATCTCGACCCAGGCGTTGTCGTAGCCCACCCATTGCCAGTCTTCGCTGGCGCCGATGGGCCGCGTCACCGCTTCGCGGAAGACCTCGGGCAAGGGCTTGCGGAACAGGTGCAGCAGCGCGTATGACAGTTGGTTGATGCGCACGTCGTTGTATTCCCAGTACGTGCCGGGACGTTGCAAGGGCCGCGCCTCGCCCTTCTTGCCGTCCGGCGGCACGCCGAAGGTGACGGCGCGGTAGCGGTCGGCCTGGTCGGACACGCCGAAGCGTTCGCCCTCCCATTCGCTGGTCTGCTGCAGCAGATGGCGCCAGGTGATGTCCGCGTTCTGCCCTTCGTCGAAACCGATGCCGCGCACGCGCTTGCCCACGGGCTCATCCACGTCCGGCAGCAGGCCACGGTCATGGGCCACGCCGGCCAGGATCGCCAGGTACAGCTTGGCCACGCTGAAGGTCAGGTCGGCGCGTTCAGGCTCGCCCCAGGATGCGATGGTCTCGCCGCGCACGGTGACCACGCCGGACACGGGGCCACGGTCGTGGATGGGGCCGAGCAACCGGTTCCAGGGCGGCGGATCGTTCAGGTGCACGCCGAAGTTGCCCTTGACGCTGCGGTCCCAGGCGGATTCGTGGTCGTTGGCGAACTGGATCGCCTGCTGCATGAGTGTGTTCATCGTTTCCCTCGTTATGTGTGTCTCAGGCCGCGACGCTTGCTCGCGCCCCGGATAGGAATTCCATTGCCGCCTGCACGCCGCCCGCCCGATGCGGCACGCCTGCGGCGGCCAGGCCCATTTCCACGCCGGCCAGCGTGCCGCACAGCGTCAGATCGTTGAAGTGGCCCAGGTGACCGATGCGGAACACGCGGTCGGTGAGCTTGCCCAGCCCCTGCCCCAGCGACATGTCGAAGCGTTCCAGCACCAACTTGCGGAAGGCGTCGGCGCCATGGCCTTGCGGCATGATCACCGCGGTCAGCGCCGGACTGTGCGCGGCTGGCTTCAGGCTCAGGAGTTCCAGTCCCCAGCCGGCCAGGGCCAGGCGCGTGGCCGTGGCGTGGCGTTGGTGCCGCGCGAAGACCTGCGGCAGGCCTTCTTCGCGCAGCATGGCCAGGGCTTCGTGCAGGCCGTAAAGCAGATTGGTCGAAGGCGTGTACGGAAAATAGCCGCGGGCGTTGGCGGCGAGCATCTCGCGCCAGTCCCAGTACGAGCGCGGCAGCCGCGCCTCGTCGGCCGCGGCCAGGGCGCGCGCGCTGACGGCGTTGAAGGCCAGGCCCGGCGGCAGCATCAGTCCTTTCTGCGAGCCAGCCACGGTCACGTCGACGCCCCATTCGTCATGGCGGTAGTCGATGGAGCCCAGCGACGAAATCGTGTCTACCATCAGCAGCGCCGGATGCGCGGCGCCGTCGATTGCCGCGCGCACGGCCGCAATGTCGCTGGTCACGCCGGTGGAGGTTTCGTTGTGCACCACGCACACCGCCTTGATCGTGCGCCCCTTGTCTTCGGCCAGGCGGGCCGCGATGGCTGCCGCATCCACCGGATGGCGCCAGTCGCCTTCCAGGAAGTCCACCTCCAGGCCCAGCCGCCCCGCCAGCTTGCGCCACAGGCTGGCGAAATGGCCGGTCTCGACCATCAGCACGCGGTCGCCGGGCGACAGGGTGTTGACCAGCGCGGCCTCCCAGGCTCCGGTGCCGGACGACGGAAAGATCACCACCGGCGACTGCGTCTGGAAGACCTGCTTGACGCCTTCCAGCACCGCCAGGCCCAGCGCGCCGAACTCGGGTCCGCGATGGTCGATGGTGGGCTGGTCGATGGCGCGCAGCACGCGGTCGGGCACGTTGGTGGGCCCCGGAATCTGCAGGAAATGCCGGCCGGACGGATGACTGTTCAGGGTAAGCATGCGTAGTCCCAAAGTGGAATATTTTTGTATACCAATGAAAGGCGCAGGGCAGACAAGCAGGACTTGCCCAACGCGCGGACTTGCGGCATGCGTCACTCTATCCCATTGTTTTTGCGTTAATAACCTAGGGTATACACCCATCGGGCGATACGGAAAGACGGGTTTATAGTCTCGCAAAACACGGGGAATTTTTGTATACCAATGAGCAGCGTTTCAAGCCTGATGCCTGATTCCGGCGCCGCCAGCATGGCCGCCGAAACCGCGCCGACTTCTGCTGCCCGCGGCATGGGCAACGGCCGCACGCTGCCGGCCACGGTGGCCGGGCAATTGCGCGAACGCATCATCCAGGGCGAATTCCCGCCCGGCACGCGACTGAACGAACGCACCTTGTGCGACCTGCTGGGCGTGTCCCGCACGCCCTTGCGCGAAGCCTTCCGCGTGCTGGCCGCCGAAGGCCTGGTGCAGATCGAACCCAACCGCGGCGCGCAGGTGGTGGCGTTGTCGGAGGCGAACATCCGTGAAGCCTTCGAGGTCATCGGCGGGCTGGAGGCCATGTCCTGCCGGCTGGCCTGCGAACGGGCCACGGACCAGGAAATCGCCGAGATCCGCGCGCTGACCTACGAAATGATGGCCAGCCACGCGCGCCACGACCTGCCCACCTACTTCCGCACCAATCGCGAGATCCACGAACGCATCAGCCTGGCCGCGCACAACAGCCTGCTCAAGCAGCTGTATGACGCGCAGAACGCACGGATCCAGAACCTGCGTTTCGTCTCGAACGAGAACCGCCAGAAATGGGATCTGGCGATGCGCGAGCACATCGAGATGGCCGAGGCCCTGGACGCGCGCGACGCCGACCGCCTGGCCGGCATCATGCGTCAGCACTTGCAGCGCAAGTGCGAGGCCGCCTTGAAGACCCTTACCCAGCCGCCCGCTGCAACGGCCGATTCCGGCTGACACGGCCACGGGCGGCACAGCGGTCCCCGCCGCCCACGACAAGATGGCAGATAAGCAGTACGTGCAGTGACTTCCACAGGAGCCTCACCATGACTGATTTCCGCATCACCCCCGCAGCATCCGCGCCGGTCCGGCGCAGCCCCCTTCCCCTCAAGGCCCTGGCCGCCGCCCTGCTGGCCTGCGCCACGCTGGCGGCCCAGCCGGCGCTGGCCGGCAAGAAGGACGACACCTTGCGCATGGCCTACGACCAGGCGCCGGAGAGCGTGGACCCCTACTACAACAACGTGCGGATCGGCGTCATCATCGCCGCCAACGTCTGGGACACCCTGCTCTACCGCGACCCGGTCACCAACGAATACAAGGGGCAGCTCGCCAAGAGCTGGAAGCAGGTCGACGACAAGACCATGGAATTCGAGCTGCGCCAAGGCGTCAAATTCCATAACGGCGAGGAGTTCGACGCGGACTCGGTGGTGTACACGCTGAACTACGTGGCGGACCCGAAGAACAAGGCCGTGACGCAGCAGAACGTGGCCTGGATCGACAAGGTCGAAAAGATCGACAAGTACAAGGTGCGCCTGATCACCAAGGAGCCCTTCCCCGGCGCCAAGGAATACCTGTCCACCACCGCCGCCATCCATCCGGCCAAGTACTACCAGGAAGTCGGCCCCAAGGGCATGAACGCCAAGCCGGTGGGCTCGGGCCCATACAAGGTGGTGGACTACCAGCCCGGCAAGTCCATCACGCTGGAACGCAATGCCGACTACTTCAAGGATTCGCCCAAGGCCCAGCCCAAGATCGGCAAGGTGGTGATCCGCTTCATTCCCGACCGCCAGACGCAGATGGCCGAAGTCATCTCGGGCGGCGAAGACCTGATCATGAGCGTGCCCAAGGACCAGGCCGAGCAGCTGGGCGGCATGCCCTCGCTGCAGATGGTCACCGGCAACACCATGCGCATCGTGTTCATGCAGATGAACATCCAGGAAGGCACGCCCGCCCCGCAGCTCAAGGACGAGCGCGTGCGCCGCGCCATCATCCACGCGATCGACCGCGAGTCCATGCTTAAGAACATCGTGGGCGAAGGCGGCGGCCTGATCAACACCATCTGCACGCCTTCGCAGACGGGCTGCACCCAGGACGGCGCGCCGGTCTACAAGTACGACCCGGCCCAGGCCAAGAAGCTGCTGGCGGAAGCCGGCTACCCCAACGGCTTCGACATCGACCTGGTCGCCTACCGCGAACGCAACCAGACCGAAGCCATCATCAACTACCTGCAGGCGGTCGGCATCCGCGCCAAGCTCAACTTCCTGCAGTACGCCGCCATGCGCGACATGATCCGCGCCAACAAGGCCTCGCTCACGCACCAGACCTGGGGCTCCAACCTGGTCAACGACGTGTCCGCGTCCACCCCGGTGTACTTCGCCTTCGGCAACGATGACGTCACCCGCGACGCGCAGGTGCGCGACCTGCTCACCAAGGGCGACCGCACCATCGACAGCGCCGCGCGCAACGCCGCCTACAAGCAGGCGCTGGACCTGATCGCGCAGAAGGCCTACGCGGTGCCGCTGTGGACCCTGCCCGCCTACTACGTGGCCACCAAGGACGTGAACTTCAAACCCTATTCGGACGAACTGGTGCGCTTCTGGGACATGAACTGGAAGTAAGGCGCGGCCCCGCGCCGGCCCGGCATCGCGCCGGGCTGGCGTGAGTCCAACGAAGAGGAAGCCCTATGCTGTATTTCACGATCAGGCGCCTGGGCCTGGCGGTGCTGGTGGCGCTGACCGTCTCCATCCTGGCGTTCCTGCTGCTGCACCTGTCCGGCGATCCGGCGCTGGCCCTGGCCGGCGAAGGCGCGCGCCAGGCCGACATCGACATGATCCGCAAGACCTACGGCCTGGACCGGCCGCTGGCCGTGCAGTACGCAGACTGGCTCTGGCACATCCTGCAGGGCGATTTCGGCACCTCGGTGTATTTCAAGACCGAGGCCGGGCCGCTGATCCTCTCCAAGCTCAAGACCACCTTGCTGCTGGGCCTGGGCGCGCTGGCCTTCGCGCTCTTGATCTCGATTCCGCTGGGCGTGCTGGCCGCGCTGTACAAGGGCAGCCTGATCGACCGCATCTGCCTGGCCATCGCCGTGCTGGGACAGGCGCTGCCCAACTTCTTCTTCGCGCTGATCCTGATCATGCTGTTCTCGATCTCGCTGCGCATCCTGCCGGTGTCGGGCAGCGGCAGCTGGCAGCATTTCGTCATGCCGGCGATCGCGCTGGGCTACTACGTGGCCCCCGCCTTCATGCGCCTGATCCGCGCCGGCATGATCGAAGTCCTGGCCGCCGACTACATCCGCACCGCGCGGGCCAAGGGCCTCCCGGCGCGCAAGATCGTCTTCAAGCATGCGCTGCGCAACGCCATCGTGCCGGTGGTGGCGCTGGCCGCGGTGCAACTGGGCTACCTGCTGGGCGGCTCGGTCGTCATCGAAACCATTTTCGCGCTGGACGGGCTGGGCTACCTGGCCTACCAGAGCATCACCTACAAGGACTATCCCGTGATGCAGCTGATCGTGCTGCTGCTGTCGGTGCTTTACGTGCTGCTGACCCTGGCCGCCGATATCGCCAACGCGTGGCTGGACCCGCGCATCCGCGTGTCCTGACATGAATACGCCTACCTTGACCCCGACCGCTGCCGGCGCCCCGGCGCCGCTGGAACTGTCCGCGTCCGCCCTGCGCTGGCGGCGTCTGCGCCGCAACAAGGCGCTGCTGGCCGGCGGCGGCATCCTGCTCGCCATCGTGCTGATCGCGCTGTTCGCGCCCTGGATATCGCCGCATGATCCCTACCATCAGGACCTGGCCTACCGCACCGCGCCGCCAGTCTGGTACGCCAAGGGCACTTGGCTGCATCCGCTGGGCACCGACCAGCTGGGCCGCGACTATATGTCGCGCCTGTTCTACGGCGCCCGCATCTCGCTCTTGATCGGCATCAGCGTGGCGCTGATCTCGGGCCTGATCGGCACGGCCATGGGCATGGCGGCCGGCTACTTCGGCGGCAAGGTCGACATGGCGGTGTCGTTCCTGATCACCACCCGTCTGTCCATGCCCGTGATCCTGGTGGCGCTGGCCACCGTCGCCATCGTCGGCGGCTCGCTGTGGGTGGTGATCCTGGTGCTGGGGCTGCTCAAGTGGGACCGCTACGCGGTGGTGATGCGCAGCGCCACCCAGCAGGTGCGCTCGCTGGAATACGTGGCCGCGGCGCAGGCGGCGGGCGCCTCGACCTGGCGCATCGTTTGGGGCGAGGTGCTGCCCAACGTGGTGCCGCAACTGATCGTGATCGCCACGCTGGAAGCCGCCAGCGCCATCCTGCTGGAAGCATCGCTGTCCTTCCTGGGCCTGGGCGTGCAGCCGCCGCTGCCGTCCTGGGGCCTGATGATCTCGGAGGCCAAGGCCTATATGTTCTTCTCGTTCTGGCTGATCGCCATACCGGGATCGGCGCTGGCCCTGCTGATCTTCGCGATCAACCTGGCCGGCGACGGGCTGCATCAACTCCTGACGCCTGAAGAGAGGGCCTGAGCATGAGCGATACCGACATCGTGCTGGACGTGCAGGGCCTGACCGTCGACATCGCCACGCCGCGCGGCACGCTGCATGCGGTGCGCGACGTGTCCTTCCAGGTGCGGCGCGGCGAAACGCTGTGCCTGGTGGGGGAATCCGGCTGCGGCAAGTCCATGACGTCGCTGGCCATCATGGGTCTCTTGCCCAAGGCCGCCCGGCGCAGCACGCGCCGGCTGGCGGTGCTGGGCGAAGACCTGTCCGCCGCGCGCGGCGGGCGCATCAATGCGCTGCGCGGCAGCAAGATGGCCATGATTTTCCAGGAACCCATGACGGCGCTGAATCCGGCCTACGCCATCGGCGAACAGCTGACCGAACACTACATCCACCACTGCAAGGCCAGCGCACGGCAGGCGCGCGACCGCGCGGTGGAACTGCTGGAGAAGGTCGGCATCGCCTCGGCGGCGCAGCGCCTGTCGCAGTACCCGCACCAGTTGTCGGGCGGGCTGCGCCAACGCGTGATGATTGCCATGGCGCTGATGTGCGGGCCGGAACTGCTGATCGCCGACGAGCCCAGCACCGCGCTGGACGTCACCATCCAGGCGCAGATCCTGCGCCTGCTGGCCGACCTGCAGGCCGAGCTGGGCATCGCCATGGTGCTGATCACCCACGACCTGGGCGTGGTGGCGCGCATCGCGCGCCAGGTCGCGGTGATGTACGCGGGCCAGATCGTCGAGGAAGGACCGGTGGCGGAACTGTTCGCCTCGCCGCGCCATCCCTACACCCAGGGGCTCCTGGGCTGTATTCCCGTGCCCGGGCGCACGCCGCCCGGCGAGGCGCTGGGCACCATACCGGGCGTCGTGCCCGCGCTGGTGGGCGAGCTGCAAGGCTGCGCTTTCCGCGACCGTTGCCCGCACGCGCAAGCGCAATGCCAGGTCGACGTGCCCGTGCATGGCGCCGCGTCCGGCCAGCAATGGCGCTGCATCCTCGAATCCGAAGGAGTTCCGGCATGAGCCCCTTGCTGCAAGCCGAGGCCGTCAGCAGGCAGTTCTCGATCCGGTCCGGCATGTTCCGGCCGCGCAGCACGCTGCATGCCGTCAACGGCGTGGACCTGGCGGTGGAGCGCGGCGCGGTGCTGGGCATCGTGGGCGAATCGGGCTGCGGCAAGTCCACGCTGGCCCGCATGCTGCTGGGGCTGACGCCGCCCACCGAGGGCGCGATCCGGCTGGACGGCCAGGACATCCGCAGCCTGGGCCGGCGCGCGCTCGCCCGCCGGGTCCAGCCGATCTTCCAGGATCCGTATTCCTCGCTCAATCCGCGCCGTTCCATCGCCTCCATCGTGTCGCTGCCGCTGGAGGTGCATGGCATCGCCAACCCGAAGCAGCAGAAGGCCATCGAGATGCTGGAGCGCGTGGGCCTGCCGCCGCGGCTGGCGCATAACACGCCCGGCCAATTGTCCGGCGGCCAGCGCCAGCGCGTGGCGATTGCGCGCGCGCTGGTGATGCATCCCGAGATCGTCATCTGCGACGAGCCGACCTCGGCGCTGGACGTGTCGGTGCAGGCGCAGATCATGAACCTGCTGATGGACCTGCGGCGCGAATTCAATCTGACCTACGTCTTCATCAGCCACAACCTGGCGGTGGTGGAGCACATTGCCACCCAGGTGGCGGTGATGTACCTGGGCCGGGTGGTGGAATCCGCCGCCACCGCGCAGCTGTTCCATGATCCGCGCCATCCGTACACGCAGGCGCTGCTGGCCTCGGTGCTGACGCCGGAGCCCGGCCTGGGCATACCCGACATGGGCCTGGGCCTGTCGTTCCCGGACCCGCTGCGTCCGCCGTCTGGCTGCCCCTTCCATCCGCGCTGCCAGCAGGCCATGGCGCAATGCAAGACCGAACGCCCGGCGTTGGTCCGGCGCGAGCAAGCCGTGGTGGCCTGCCACCTCTATCCCCCTACCTCCAATGGAGCCCAGCCATCATGACCCGCGCACAAGCCATCGCCCAGGCGGAACAATGTTTTGATTCCGGCGCCTTCCGCGCGCTCTTGGCGCGCCGCCTGGCGCAGCCCACCGAAAGCCAGAACCCGGCGCGCGCACCCGAACTCGCCGCCTATCTGGAAGCCGAGATCCGGCCGGCCTTCGAGGCCCTGGGCTTCACCTGCCGCACACTGACGCATCCGAAGGCGTTGGCGCCGTTCCTGTACGCCGAACGCATCGAGGATCCCGCTCTGCCCACCGTGCTGGGCTATGGCCATGGCGACGTCATCCGCGGCCTGGAAAAGGAATGGAAGGAAGGCCTGTCGCCCTGGGCGCTGACCGAAGCCGAGGGCCGCTGGTACGGCCGCGGCATCGCCGACAACAAGGGCCAGCACAGCATCAACATGGAAGCGCTGCGGCTGGTGCTGGAAACGCGCGGCAAGCTGGGCTTCAACGCCAAGTACCTGATCGAGATGGGCGAGGAAACCGGCTCCATGGGCCTGCGCGACCTGTGCGAGGAACACCGCGCGATGCTGACGGCGGACCTGCTGATCGCCTCGGACGGCCCGCGGCTGAGCGCGGAGCGCCCCACCATCTTCCTGGGCGCGCGCGGCAGCCTGAACTTCGACCTGAGCATCGAGGCGCGCGCGGGCGGACATCATTCGGGCAACTGGGGCGGCCTGATCTCCAATCCTGGCATCCAGCTGGCCCATGCCATTGCCACCTTGGTTTCGCCCACCGGCCAGATCCGCATCCCGGAATGGGTGCCGCGCGAGCTGCCCGCCGCGGTGCGGCGCGCCCTGGCCGATTGCCAGGTGGACGGCGGCGCCGACGGTCCCGAGATCGAGCCCTGGTGGGGCGAGCCGGGCCTGTCGCCGGCCGAGCGCGTATTCGGCTGGTGCTCGTTCGAGGTGCTGGCCTACAAGACCGGCAATCCCGACACGCCCGTCAACGCCATTCCGCCGCGCGCCTGGGCGCGCTGCCAACTGCGCTTCGTGGTGGGCGTGGACCCGGACGACCTGGTCCCCGCCCTGCGCCGCCATCTGGACCGCCAGGGCTTTCCCATGGTCCAGATCACGCTGACGCGCGAGAATATGTTCCGCGCCACCCGCATCGACCCCGACGACGCCTGGGTGCGCTGGGCGGTGGATTCACTGGAGCGCACCTCGGGCGCCAAGACCGCCGTGCTGCCCAACCTTGGCGGCTCGCTGCCCAACGACATTTTCACCGACGTGCTGGGCCTGCGCACGATCTGGGTGCCGCATTCCTATCCTGGATGCTCCCAACATGCGCCGAACGAACACCTGCCGCCGGCTTTGCTGCGGCAGGCATTGAGCCTGATGACGGGCTTGTATTGGGACCTGGGCGCGGGCGGCACGCCGGCATTGGAGCGCTGAGACGCGCGGGCGGGACCTGTGTCCAATCAAAGGACCTTGCTCCGCCCCTAAGGCTTGCCGGACGGCCCCAGCCGCTCGCGCAGGAAATCGATGAAGCGCCGGACCTTGGCGCTGACGTGGCGCGTGTCGGGATAGACCGCGTAGACCTCCTGCCACGGCAGCGTGTACGAAGGCAGCAGGCGTTGCAGCGAGCCCCGCGCCAGGGGCTCTTCCAGCAACCACTCCGGCAGCGCGGCCACGCCGCATCCCGCTTCCGCAAACGCCAACAGCGCCGAGGCGGTATCGGCCTGCGCTACCGGCGCCACACGCAGATCATGTTCGCGCCCCTTGCCGTCCGTCAGCCGCCAGCGGTCGCTACGGCCGGGCCGATTCGCCAGCCAGGGCAGCGCCGCCAGCGCCTGCGGCGTGCGCGGCGCGCCGTGTTCTGCCAGAAGTGAGGGACTGGCCACCAGCCACAACCTGAACTGGCCGATGCGCGTGGCCCGGTAGCTGGAATCCTCCAGCGCCCCCACCCGTATGGCCAGGTCCAGACGCTCGGCGATCAGGTCCGCATGCGCCGACCCGGCGCGGTAGCCCACCCGCAAGGCGGGATGCGCGCGCGCAAATGCCGCCAACGCCGGTGCCACCAACCGGTTGCCGTAATCCACCGACGCCGTCACCCGCAGGCTGCCGGACAGTGCCGCCTGGCCGGAACGCGCCTCGTCCACTGCGGCCTCGGCGTCGCGCAGCAGGCGCGCGCAATGGCCGTAGAAGCCCTCGCCCGCTTCGGTCAGCGCCAGCCGCCGGGTGCTGCGCGTCAGCAGCGCCACGCCCAGCTCCTGTTCCAACTGTTTGATGTTGAAGCTGACCACCGCCTTGGTTGTGCTCAGCGCGTCGGCCGCCGCCGTGAACGTACCAGCCTCGACCACCGCCGCGTACATCGCCAGACGATTCAGATTGATCATGGAGAGCCTGGATTGATTGTCAAAAAAACACAAACAGTATATCCATCGAGAGGTCGTTTTTCGGAAACAACTCGGCTCCTAGAATGGCGCTCCCTTTCCATGGATCCTTCTCATGTCCGACCTGTCTTCCCATTGCCTGCGCCTGGCTCTCGATGTCCATTCCCGTATCGAACGCTGGATAGGCTCGCCCGATGCGCCGGACACGCAGCTGACCGCCCTGCTCGAGGACTTTGCGCCCGGCTTCAGCATGATCGCGGCCGATGGCCAACGCCTGCCCGCGGAGGCTTTGCCGGCCTTGTTCGGTAGTTTGCGAGGCGCCCGCCCCGGCCTGAAGATCGACATCGACGAGCTGGCCGTGCTGCACGCCGACGCGGCTTCAGTGTTGCTGAGCTATCGCGAACGCCATGCCTGGAACGCGGGCGCGACACAGCGGCGCGCCACAGCACTGTTCACCGCCCAGCCTGGCGGCCAGCCGCAATGGATGTATCTGCAAGAGACCTGGGCCTGACGGCCGGAGGGGCCCGAGCGCCATCAGGCCAAAAAAAAGCCTCCGGCTAGGAGGCTTGTGGTTGTCGTTTGCGTATCCCGTCCAGTAGCAGATCGGTGATGAATTCGGCCAGGGCCTGTTGCCTGGCCGTGTCCGGCCCCTGCCGCGTGAACCGTTCGATGATGCCCATCATCGATTGGGCGAACCAATTGGATGGAACGTCCTCGCGAAACCAGCCGGCCTGGCGTTCGGCGTCCGCGTTGTCGGCAATCATCGCCACCAGTTCATCCTTCAGCGCTTCGGCCTCGGCGGCCTGGAAGAAGCCGATGCGGGTCAGGTTGGGATCTTCCTGCAGGGTGGCGAGCAGGCCGCTCACGCCGCCGCGGATGCGCCCGGCCAGCTCGGCGCCTGGTAGTCCGTCAGGTGGACGCGCCTGACCGATGGCTTGCCGCAAGCGCTGCGCGAACATGCCCACCAGTTCGTCGTAGGCCGCCTGCTTGCTGGCGAAGTATTGATAGAAGACAGGTTGGGTCACGCCGGCCCGGGCGACGATGTCGCTGATCCGCGTATGCTGGAATCCGCGTTCCGCGAATTCCGCCGCCGCGACCTCCAGGAGTTGAGCCCGTGTGCGTTCACCCTTGGTGAGACGCTTGTCTTGCGGTAAAGAAGAGGGTCGTGCCGTAATCATCGCGAGAAAATACTACCCTTCGGCGCTTTTAGCCACTGGTTTTACCCACGGTTCCCTGGACGGATACAACCATTGCAATGTCATTACCCAAGTGCTTGCCAACTATTGCGGCCCTGGCGCTCGCCGGCCTGCTCTCGGGCTGCGTGCCCTACCCCGTGTACAAGACCATGCAGCCCGACGCCCGCGCCACCGTGATGGACGAAAATTCCCAGCCCCTGGCCGATGCGCGCGTGGTGTTGATCAGCAGTACGTTCCCCTATGGCCGGGAACAGTTCCGCAATGAAACCCGCAGCGGGACGGATGGCGGCGCCGCGTTCAAGGCGTTGCAGGAATGGCGCGCCGAATCGATGATGATCCACGGGGCGCAGGTGTATTTCTGGAACTGGTGCGTGGAAAAAGCGGGTTACGAAACCTATATGACGCTGGACCGCGACGCGGCGTACTTCAACGACAAACCGCGGATCACGCTGCGCCCCGGCGAGTCGCGTTCCTGCAACAACTGGCCCGACCGCCAGGACCCGGCTGCGCCCCGCTGAAATCAGTTGAAATCTCCGTAGCGCTTGAGACACTTTATGGAAGCGGCCTGGCGGTAAAGTGGCAGTATCGGTCCGGGCCAGGCGCCATGCCGGCCTCGGGGCGGATCAGGAGCAAGATCATGAAGCGGTTTTCTGGCCGTATGGCCATCGTCGCGGCGCTGGCATTGGCCGTGGCAAGCGCGCCCGCCATGGCCGGCGGGCGTGGCGGCGGTTATTGGGGCGGCGGCCACGGCGGCGGATACCACGGTGGTGGATACCACGGCGGGTATCACAATTACCATGGCGGCAGCAGCAGTTCCGACGGCTGGTGGATAGGCGGCGCCTTCGCGCTGGCCACCATCGGTCTGCTGTTGGCGGCGGATTCCGGGCCCTCCTACACCCAGGCAGGCGTCTATTCGTCGGGCGTGGGCTACACCAGCCCGCCCGTCTACGCGGCTCCCGTCTACAACGCGCCGGTATATGAGGCAGCGCCCGCCTACAGCGCGCCTCAGCCTCAGTACGAGCCGGTGCAATACGAGTCCACGGCGCCCGTCAACAGCGCCCAGGCCAGCGCCACCATGGACTGCCAGCGCTGGGCCATGAACCAGAGCGGCTACGACCCGGCCACCATCACGCAATGGACCACCCAGGTCATGGTGGATTCCTATAACCGGGCGCTCGATTCCTGCATGACCAGCCGCGGCTATCGCGCGCACTGACACGCCAGTCCGGGTATTCCCGCTTGTCCCGCCGCGCCGGCCTGCACACACTGCATGCCGGCGCGCCTCTTTGAAGCGCCGTTGCCGCGTCCCGGCGGACAGGCCGTCGGGCATAGACAAGGGGAAAGCATGTTGAATCTGAAGCGGATCGCGGGGCTGTGCGCCATTGGCGCGGCCTGCGCGTTCTCGGCCGCCACGCACGCCCAGGCCGACGCCCGCGCCATGACCATCGTCGTGCCCTATGGCGCGGGCGGCATCGTCGACAACACGGCGCGCGCCTTCGCGCAGAAGCTGGCGGCGGAACTGGGCCGGCTCGTGGTGGTGGAGAACCGCGGCGGCGCGGGCGGCATGATAGGCATGAATACGGTGGCGCGGGCCCAAGACGAGAACACCCTGGCCTTTACCGCCGTCAGCCCGGTCACGCTGTCGCCGCATGTGATGAAGACGCTGTACGACCCCTTGAAGGATCTGGCGCCGGTGGCGTCCGTGATGTATTCGCCGGTCTATCTGGTGGGCGGCCCGAAGTTCACGGGCAAGACCTTCCAGGACATGCTGGCCCAGGCCCGCGCCGATCCTGGCGGCCTGTCGCTGGCGACGGCCGGCGTCGGTTCGCTGGGGCATTTGATGCTGGAGCAGATCAACGGCCAGGCCGACGTGCGCATCACGCACGTGCCGTACAAGGGCATGGCGCAGATGGTGCCCGACGCCCTGGGCGGTCAGTTCACGCTGATGCTGGTCAATGCCTCCGGTCCGGTCAATGCGCTGATCGACGAAGGCAAGCTCGCGCTGCTGGCGGTAGGCTCGCCCGCCCGGCTGCCGGGGCGGCCCGGCACGCCCACGCTGGCCGAGCTGGGCTATCCCGTGGCCAACATGACGTCCACCTTCGGCTTTTTCGCTCCGGCCAGCACCAGTCCGGATTTCCGCCTGCGCATGAACGGCCTCATCAACCGAATCGCCGCCATGCCGGACATCAGCAAGCCGCTGACGGACGCGCTGAACATCATGTCGCCCGGCACGGTGGAGCAGTTCACGGCCCAGGTGCAGAAGGAATATGCCGCCAACGGCCAGATCGTGAAGCAGGCCAATATCCGCAGCGAATAGTCGCGGGGAACAGTGAGCGGCTGGCGGCTCAGCGGCGCCAGCCGCGCCAGGCGCACAGCAGGCCGACGGCGAGCATGGCGCCAGCGGGCAGGATCCAGACGAATCCCGAATCCGTGTAGACGACCTGGTCGACCGGGTCGTAGTAGCGGCCCAGCTCGTTGAAATCCCAGCGCAGGTACTGCGCGTACCAGGCGTAGAAAAAGAACGCGGACAGGGCCAGGCAGAGGCCGGCGGCTACGCGCAGCAGGCCCTTGCTGCGGCCGGCGCGCGCTGCCGCCTTCCAGGCCAGGACCGCGCAGCCCGCCATGCCCAGCAGCACCAGCAGGTCGCCCACATCAACGCCCATCGGCCGCCTCCAGGCCGGCCAGACAGGCCTGGGCCTCATCCCATTGTTTTTCACTGAAGACGCGCAGGCCGGCGCGGGCCAGCAGTTCGGCCGTCACGCCCACGCCGGGTTGCTTGCGGCCGGCGAAATGGCCGTCGTACACGTAACCGCTGCCACAGGAAGGGCTGCCTTCCTTCAGCACCGCAATGCCGATGGCGCGCTGGCGCGCGGCCGCCAAGGCCGCCTGCGCGCCGTGCACGAAGGGGGTCGTCACGTCCTCGCCCGACACCGCCATCACGCGGGCGCGGCCAGCCAGCACGGCGGCGGCGTCCGCATCCGGCTCGATCTCGGCGGGCGGGCGCGGAACCGGCATGCCGCCGGCCATTTCCGGACAGACGGCCACCACCCGGCCCTCCTCCCGCCAACGGGCAAGCACGGCGTTGTCATGGGCCGCGCCGCGTCCGTCGTAGCGCACGGGGTTGCCCAGCAGACAGGAACTGACCAGAACGTATTGCATGCGTAATCCGAGGCAATGGGCCGCAGCACAGCGCGCGGCCTTTATCCAAAGCATGCATGATAGAGCACCAGGCCTGCCGCCCGGACGCCGGCGCCCCCGGGACTCAGCTTGCGGCCGCGCCCATTCCGCGTATCCAGGCGCGCAGCGCGGGATCGCGTACTTGCAGCACCTCGAACAGCCCCAGCGCATTCAGGGCCGGCAAGGCCTCCTGGATGTCCCTGCGCGCATCGGCCACGGCCTGGGCCGGCGCCTGCGGGTCGAGGCAGACGCGGGCGTTGGCGAGAAACGCCCCCACCGTTCCCTTGCGCACGGCCACGCCATTGAACTCCCCCAGATCCCTGCCGTCGGGCAGGACGTCGCTTGCTTTCATGTTGTGCTCCTGTTGGTGTTAGAGACAGGAGTTACGATAGACACGCCCGCGTGGCAAGTCTGCGCGGTTCTGGCCATTCAATACGGTATTTCTGCCAATGGCGCTGCCTGCTCCCAACCCTCCCTTGCTCGACCCCGCACGCGCCCGCGCCCGCAGCGGCCCCAGGCTGATCGCCGTGCGCAGCCAGGACGGCGCGCTGCGCCATACCGCCATGCACCAGCACGCGCGCGGACAGCTATTGGGGGCTTATCAAGGCTTGCTGACGGTCTATGCGGGAGAGCATCAATGGGTGGTGGCATCGCGCCAGGCGGTCTGGATACCTCCCGACCTGCCGCACGGGCTGTACTCGCACGGGGCATATGCCGGCTACAGCGCGTACTTGAGCCCGGCGGCTTGCGCGGGGCTGCCCGCCGCCCCTTGCGTGCTGCAGGCCTCGGATCTGCTGCTGGCCGCCGTGAACCGCGCCGCGTCCTGGGACGACGGCACGGCAGACCCGGCACGCAGCCGTCTCACTGAAGTGATCCGGGATGAAATCCGCACCTTGCCGCATACCGGCCAGGCCCTGCTCCTGCCCCGCGACCCGCGGCTGCAAAGGCTGGCCCTTGCGCTGTCGGACCAGCCCTCCGATGTGCGGACACAAGAACAATGGGCGGCCGCGATCGGCATGTCGCCGCGCACGCTGGCGCGCCGCTACCTGGCGGAAACCGGCCTGACCCTGGGCGCTTGGCGGCAACGCGCCCGGCTGATGCGGGCGCAGGAAATGCTGGCGGAAGGCGCCGCCGTGACCACGGTGGCCTTGGAGCTGGGTTACGACAACGTCAGCGCCTTCATTGCCATGTTCAAGCGCGAACTGGGCGCCACGCCGGGCCGCTACGGCGGCCCGGGCAGTTAAACGCTGTCAGCCCTGAAGCCCAGGCTTCAGGATTCCTCGGCCGTCTTGCTGGCTCGGCGCGCGCGGGGAGCTGCCTTGCTGGCGGTCTTGGTGGCGCTCTTGCGGGCAGGCTTGGCGGGCGCTTCGGATGCCGCCGCAGCCGCTGGCTCGGCCGGCGCCACTGGTGCGGTCTTGGCGGCAGTCTTCTTGGCAGCGGGACGACTGCGGGTCGTGGCCCGCTTCGCAGCGGGCTTGCCGGCTGCGGGCTCTGCCACCGCAGGCGTGTCCGCCACGGACTTGTCGGCCTTGGCCTCGTCCCTTGCGGCAATCCTGGCCATGCCGCCCTCGAATGGGTCGGACAGCTTGGCAGGCGTCTTGCTTGCAGGCTGGCTACGACTTTCCGCGGCAGGTTGGGCAAAGGTCCATTCAGCGATATTCACCGCCGGCAGCGGCTGACGCGCTTGCGGCAGGGGCTTGGGCATGGGCGGCAGACGCGAGGGTTGGACAGGTTTCGATTCCTGCGCCCGAGCCAGGGCGTCGGCCCGCATGGCGTCCAGCTTGGCGGCATCCGCTTGTTCGTCGGCCTGCCTGGCGGCATCGGGCTGCGCGGTCGCCGGCGCCGTCGTGGGGGATTGCGCGGCTGCCGCGGCCGGGGCCGGCGCCTTGGCCGGCGATTCGGCTGCGGGTTGAACAGCAGACGCCACCGACGAAGCTTCGGACGGCGCGGCAGCGCTCTCGCCAGCGGCTTCCTGCTCGGCCGTCTGGCCGGTTCCCCTGCCCTCGCCGCCCGACTTGCGCCCGCCGCGCGATTTGCGGCCGGAGCGGGAACGGGATTCTTCCTGAGCCGCGCCGGCGGGCGCATCGCCGGTCTCGGCCGCCGCCGGCTGACGGGCCGGGGCCGAACGGGATCCGCCATCGGCGGCGGCGCGATTCGCGGCCGGCGCGCCGTCCGCGCTGTCGCGGTACACATAGGTGCCGGCGTTTTCCTCGCGCCCCACTTCCAGCAGGCCGCGCGACTGCGCCTCGTCCAGCAGGTTGCCGAAGGCACGGAAGCCGTAGTAGGACTCGTTGAAATCCGGCCGGCGACGCTTGAGGGCATCCTTCAGGGCCGAAGCCCAGATCTTGCCGCTGTCGCCGCGTTCGGCCATGAGCGCCTCGAAGGTCTCCGCGACCATTTCCACGGCCTGGGTCCTGCGGGCCTCCAGCTCTTCCTTGCGGCGGCGTTCCTCGTCGGGCGTGCGGCGCTGCTGGCTCGCCGTGCCACCGCCACGGTTGTCGCGGCGCGCGTCCGCCGCGCGCTGGCCTTCGCGCGCCAGGTCGTCATAGAAGATGAATTCATCGCAGTTGGCGATGAGCAGGTCCGAGGTGGACTGCTTCACGCCCACGCCGATCACCTTCTTGTTGTTCTCGCGCAGCTTGGACACCAGGGGCGAAAAGTCGGAATCGCCGCTGATGATCACGAAGGTGTTGACGTGGGACTTGGTGTAGCAGAAGTCCAGCGCGTCGACCACGAGCCGGATGTCGGCGGAATTCTTGCCGGACTGGCGCACGTGCGGGATCTCGATCAGTTCGAAATTGGCCTCGTGCATGGGGGCCTTGAATTCCTTGTACCGCTCCCAGTCGCAATAGGCCTTCTTGACCACGATGCTGCCCTTGAGCAGCAGCCGCTCCAGCACCGGCCGGATGTCGAACTTCTGGTACTTGGTGTCGCGCACGCCCAGCGCCACGTTCTCGAAATCGCAGAAAAGCGCCATGCTGACGTTTTCGTTGGGGGTATTCATGTTTTTGCTCCAATGCTGCGGCGGCGCCGGGCGAGACGCCGCCAGATGACGCTCATGATATACATATCTGCCGCCGTTACGCGGCGCCCGCCCCCAAAGCCATGCCTGAAGCTCCCTTGTTCCCGGCTCTTGCCACCGACCGCCTGATCCTGCAGCCCCTGGAAATCGGCGATGCCGAGGCCATCCAGCGCCTGTTTCCGCAGTGGGAAGTGGTGCGTTACCTGGTCGATCAAGTGCCGTGGCCCTACCCGTCCGACGGTGCGCGCCAGTATCTGGAGCAAGTCGCGATCCCTGCGATGCGGCGGGGCAAGGAGTGGCACTGGTCCATCCGCACCCGCCAGGCGCCCGGCAGCCTGATCGGCATCGTCAGCCTGATGGACGGCGATCCCTGGAACAACCGCGGCTTCTGGCTGGACCCCGCCCACCATGGGCATGGCTACATGACCGAGGCCAGCGAGGCCGCCACCGCCTACTGGTTCGAGGTGCTGGGCAAGCCGCTGCTGCGCGCGCCCAAGGCCGCCGCCAACGCGGCTTCGCGCAAGATTTCCGAGCACGGCGGTATGCGCCTGGTCGCCACCGAGGAACGCGGCTACGTCAGTGAACGCCTGCCCACGGAAATCTGGGAGATCACCCGCGAGGAATGGCTCGCCCGCAAGCGCCGCCCGCGCTGATGCCGGGCCGGCGGCATGCCGGCGCGAAACTTCAGACGATCTCGCGTATTATCCGCCCCCATTATTTCCGGGACGACGCGTGGCCCTCGGTCCGGTCCAAGCCGCCGCTTACCGCCCTTTTCGCCCCGTTTTCCGGCGGATTGACCCGGGCCGCCTCTGGCTAGAATTCCCGAAAATCCGGCATTCCGCGCACGGAATGCCTATGTTTATCGGGCAAGATCCATGAATCCGTCTACCGTCATCGGCGCCGCCGTCGGCCTGCTTACCCTGGTTATCGTCGTGGCCCTGGCCGCCACCGACCCCGGCATGTACATCAACCTGCCGGGCCTGGCCATCGTGCTGGGCGGCACCGCGGCCGCCGTGTTCATCGCCTACCCGCTGTCGGAAGTGCTGCGCGTCTTCAAGCTGGTGCGCACCGTCTTTCGCAACGACCAGCACGACCAGCAGCGCGACATCGAGGAACTGGTGTCC
Organism: Achromobacter sp.; assembly: GCA_032153965.1. Classification (GTDB taxonomy): domain Bacteria; phylum Pseudomonadota; class Gammaproteobacteria; order Burkholderiales; family Burkholderiaceae_B; genus Achromobacter. Next base: position 19,792 of record JALDYL010000036.1, read on the forward strand.
ATGGCCCAGTTGTGGATGAACACCGACGTGCGCAAGGTCGAGCAGGAACTCAAGAAGGTCAGCAACCCCTTCCTGCGCACCGGCGTGCAGCTGATCATCGACAACACGCCCGAAGACCAGATCATCGAGCTGCTGCAATGGCGCGTGGCGCGGCTGCGCGCCCGCGAGCAGGCCGAGGCCCAGATGTTCCGCGTCATGGCGACCTTTGCCCCGGCCTTCGGCATGCTGGGCACGCTGGTGGGCCTGATCAACCTGATGTCGGTGCTGGGCGACGGCAGCATGCAGATGATCGGCCAGCAGCTGGCCATCGGCCTGATGACCACCTTCTACGGCATCCTGCTGGCCAACCTGGTCTGCAAGCCGATCGCGCTCAAGCTGGAACGCCGCACCGCCAGGCGCGTCGAATCCATGAACATGGTGCTGCAGGGCATCGCCATGATGTGCGAGAAGCGCGGCCCCGCGGTGGTGCGCGAAACCCTGAATTCCTTCGTCATGCACGTCGAGGACGAGATCTACGACGGCGGCGCCGATGCCAAGCCGCAGGCCGCGCAAGCCAAGGCGGAAGCTGCGGTGAAGCCCGCTGCCAAACCCGCCGCAACCCAGCCCGTCTCCATCGCCCGTCCTGCCGCCGCGCGCCAATGAGCCTGATTTCCCCCACCCTGGCGCAGCGGATCGAGCAGGCCCGCCAGGCCCAGTTGCGCGCCGAAAAAGCCGCGGCCAATGGCGGCTGGCGTCCCAGCAAGGGCGACCGCAAGGACCGCTACGCCCGCTGGCACGTCGAGGAAACCGTCGAACAGGATTCCGAGAACTGGCTGCTCAGCTACCTGGACCTGATCACCCTGCTGCTGGCCATGCTGGTGGTGCTGCTGGCGCTCACGCGCCTGCACGGCGGCGCCTTCGGCCAGTCGGAACAGCCCGTGGAGCTGGTCGGCACGCTGGCCGCCAGCGGCTTGCCCGCTTACGACGGCGAGTATTCCGAATTCGAGGCGGTCCAGATTCCCGCAAGCTGGGCGCAGACCGAGACGCCGGCGGCCACCGTCGCGGCCGCGCCGGCGCAGCCGGCCCAGGAAGGCGAGATCGTCGCCGACGCCGCCCCGCCGCTGCGCGCGCCGTCCAAGGAATCGCTGGGTCTGGGCGACCTGGGCAAATCGGTGGACGTGATCATCAACGAGCAGTCGGTGAGCTTTCGCATCAGCAATGAACTGCTGTTCCCGTCCGGCCAGGCCACCCTCAGCCCCACCGGCCTGGACGTGATCAAGCGCCTGGCCGCGATCCTCAACAAGAACGAGTACCAGGTCTCGGTCGAGGGCCACAGCGACCCCGTGCCCATCCAGACCCGGCAATTCGCATCCAACTGGGAACTGTCCAGCAGCCGCGCCACCAGCGTGCTGCGCGAGCTGGTGCGCGACGGCGTATCGGCCCAGCGCCTGCGCGCCGTCGGCTACGCCGAGACCCGCCCCATCGAGTCCAACGACACTCAGGCCGGCCGCGCCGCCAACCGGCGCGTGGAACTGATCATGGACATCGCGCCCGCGCAAAAGGCGGCGTCGGGTGCGGCGCCTGGCGCCGCGGCGGCAGCGCCCGCCCCCGCCGCCAAATCCTGATCCGGGCAGAGGCCGCACGCATGCGCGGCCGTCGCGCCGCCCCTGCGCCTCAGAGCGGCACCGGCCGGTTCCTAAGCACGTTCTTCATCACCAGCGTCGACCTCAGCCGCAGCACGCTGGGCAGCGCCGACAACACCCGGTCATAGAGCGCCTGGAACGCGGGCAGGTCCTGGGTGACGACATGCAGCATGTAGTCCGGATCGCCGAACAGCCGCTGCGCCTGCACGACCTCGGGAATATCCGCCAGGGCGGCCTCGAACGCCGACACCCTGTCGCTGCTGCCTTCGCGCATCGTGACGAAGACGATGGCCGAAAAATTCAGTCCGACCGCGGCCAGGTTGATGTTGGCGCCGTAGCCGCTGATGACGCCCGCCTCTTCCAGCGCCCGCAGCCGCCGGTGGCACGGAGACAGGCTCAAGCCGACCCGTTCCGCCAGGTCCGTGATGGAAATCCGGCCGTCTTCCTGTAGCTGCGCAAGAATTTTTCTATCTAGATCATCCATGCGGAAGATTCTACCCAAAACTGCGCCTGTTCCGGTAGATGACAGGAGCACTTCCCCCTGTTTCGCCGATAACATTCCCCGCCTGAGATTCATTTGGGGCATGCAGTTGGAAACCGGCAATCTGGTGGCGTTTTGGCTTGTTTCGCTTTCTTTGGTTGTCGTCCCGGGCGCGGATTGGGCGTATGCCATATCCGCCGGCTTGCGGGACAAGGCCGTCCTTCCCGCCGTGGCGGGCATGTTGACCGGCTATCTGATGATCACCATGGTGGTCGCGGCGGGCATAGGCGCCCTGGTGGCGAGCGAACCCGCCATTCTTACCGTACTGACTTTGGTCGGCGCGGCGTATCTGCTCTGGCTGGGCGCCAACGTGCTGGCGCATCCATCGGAGCCCAAGGCCGGCGAGGCCCAGGCCGCGGGGCATTGGCGCGGCTGGGCCGCCCGGGGCTTTGCGGTCAGCGGCATGAACCCCAAGGCCATCCTGCTGTTCCTGGCCTTGCTGCCGCAATTCACCAGCCGCGACGGCGCCTGGCCGATCTCCACGCAGATCACGGCTTTGGGAACCCTGCAGATCCTCAATTGCGCCGTCATCTACACCCTGGTGGGCCTGGGGTCCAAGGCCGTGCTGCAATCGCGTCCGGTCGCCGCGCGCAGGGTCAGTCAGTTTTCGGGCCTGGCCATGATCGTCATCGCGCTGATCCTGTTCGGCGAACAGGTCGCCGTGTTGATGGCCTGACCCAGGCGAGGCGGGCCCTAATCGCCAGGATGCCCGCCGCCCGCGCTTTCCAGATAGCTATCCACCGCGCTGCCCACCGTGGGATGGAAGCGGTCGTCGCCGAATACCTCGGTCAGTTCGAAGCGCTTGAGCTTGTCGCGCACGGGATCCTTCATTTCCGCGAAGTGCAGCGCCGCGCCGTGCTGGGCCAGGCTGCGGCTCAGTTCGCGCAGCATGTCCGCCGACGTGACGTCAACGCTGGTGACCGGCTCGGCGGCCACCACCACCCGGCGCACCGGCGTGGGCGAGGCGTCCACGGCTTCCATCAGCCGTTGCTGGAAGAGTTCGGCATTGGCGAAGAACAGCGGCGCGTCCCAGCGGAACAGCACCAGGCCGTCGATCAGCGCGGCATTGGGATAGCGCTTCAGGTCATGGTAGCCGCGCAGATTGGGCACACGGCCCAGCACCGCGAAGTGCGGACGCCAGCCATCCCAAAGGAATTCGATCACCGCGATGACCACGGCCAGGCAGATGCCGGGAATGGCGCCGAACACGGCCACGCCGGCAAAGCACGCCATCGATAGCCAGAATTCCCATTGCTGGATGCGGTAGATGCGGCGCAGGTCCTTGATTTCAAAGAGGCCGATGGCCGCCGCGATCACCACGGCCGCCAGCGCGCTGTTCGGCAGATAGCGCAGCAGGTTGGGCGCCGCGACCAGCAGTAGCGCGACCGCTATCGCCCCCACCACGCCGGTCAGCTGCGTGCGTGAACCCGCCGCCTCGGCCACCGGCGTGCGCGAAGCGCTGCTGCTGATGGGAAAGCCCTGGAAGAAGCCGGCCGCCAGGTTGGCCACGCCCAGGCCCACCATTTCCTGGTTCGGATCGACCCGCGTGTTGGTGCGCGCAGCGTAGGTGCGCGACAGCACGCTGGTGTCGGCGAAGGCGATCAGCGCCACCGCGCAGCCGCCCAGCGCGATCTTGATCAGGTCCGCGTGGCTGAGCCAGGGCAAGGCGAACTTGGGCAGGCCCTGCGGGATTTCTCCCAGCACTTTCACGCCTTGCGAGTCCAGGTGGAACAGGCTGACGGCCAGCGTCGCCAGGATCACCGCGATCAGGATGCCCGGCACGCGATCGTAGCGCTTGAGCAGCAGGATCAGCGCCAGGGTCGCCGCCCCCACCGCGAAGCTGTACCAGTTGGTCTCGCCTTGGAATACGGCCCGCCCCAGCTGCCACAATTCGGTCAAGGGGCCGGCATCGTCGATCGATACCGCGAACAGCTTGGGCAACTGGCTGACCAGCACCGTCAGTGCGATGCCATTCATGTAGCCGTACCGGATAGGCTTGGATAGCAGTTCGGTGATGAAGCCCAGCCGCAGCAGGCCCATGACGATGCAGAACACCCCGGCGACCAGGGCCATCAGGCTGGCCGCGGCCACCGCGCGCATGGGGTCGCCTTCTGAAACGCTGAGCACCACCGCCAGGATGGGCGCGGCCAGGGCGGAGTCCGGCCCCAGCACCAGGATCCGGCTGGGGCCGAACAGCGCATAGGCCAATAGCGGAATGATGGTGGCGTAAAGGCCGTAGACGCCTGGGACACCGGAAGCCTCGGCATAGGCGATGCCGACCGGCACCAGCATGGTCGTCAGCACCAGGCCGGCGGCCAAGTCCTTCGGTAGCCAGGCGGCCTGGTATGACCGGAGCACCGCCAGCCCGGGCAGCCAGCGCAGCCAGCCGGGGGCAGGCGCATCCTCGGAGGCAGAGGCATGGGTAGCCATAAGATCTTTGTCGTGTGCTGTAGGGTGTGCCGGACGACGGCGTCAGATTGCAAATCCGGTGGCGCCGATTCCGCAGTCTGACGCATTATTCTTGCTTGCGTCCATCCGCGGACGGCTTTCCTTCTTTATACAGACACAAGCAGGAATCCACATGACGCAGATGACCCATCCTCAAACCGCGCCCGGCGGCCAAGCCCCCGTCTACCTCTGCTTACAAAGAACGCCGGGCCGCGCATTGCAAGATGGCACCGGCGCAACAAATAGCGGTAATCTGGCGAACCTTATCGGCAGTCCGAACTGGAAGATCCCATGTCCTATCTGCTTTTCATTGTCGAACCGGTGGGCCAGCGCGCCCAGCGCACCCCCGAAGAGGGCCGTGAAGCCTATGCCCAAATGGTGAGCTACGCGGACGATCTGAAGTCACGCGGCCTGCTGGCGCACGCGGAATCCCTGAAGTCCGAATCGGAAGCCGTGCGCCTGCGGATCCGCGACGGCGAACGTTCCCTGGTGGACGGCCCCTATGCCGAGGCCAAGGAAATGATAGGCGGCTTCTTCCTGCTGAACTGCGATACCCGGGAAGAAGCGCTGGCGTTGGCGGCCGAGTGTCCGGCCGCGCAATGGGCCACGGTGGAGGTCCGCGAACTGGGCCCGTGCTTCATGTAGGCACGCGGCCCATGATGGACCGGCGGCTGGCGCACGCGCCAGCCGCAAGATTCAACAGTTTCCTTTCTTGGCCTGGCCCGGCGGACAGAAACCGCCACGGCCGCCGCCGTCGTGGGGATCGACGATGACCGCGCCGCTGGGGGTATAGACGGCACAGCCCGTCAGCAAGGACGCCAGCAGGGCAAGACTGCACAGGATTTTCATATCGGTGTTCAAAGTTGTGGACGCTGCGAGTGTATGGAGGCGCGCTGCAACCAGGGCTGAGCCTTTGTAACGGCGTGCTGGCCCGCTTTCCTGGTAGTTACCCTAGGTTCAAGATTTTTCTGTCGATTTCGCGTCTTGCCATTCGTCGTGCCAGTACAAGCCCCCCAATGGGCTGTGTTTTCCGAATCGAGGAGTGCCAGGAATGCGATACATGATCATCGTCCGCGCCACGCCGGACAGTGAGGCCGGCGTGATGCCACAGGAAAGCCTGCTGGCCGCGATGGCGACCTATCACGAGGCGCTGGCCAAGGCCGGCGTGCTGTTGGACGCCAACGGCCTGCACCCTTCCTCCAAGGGCTGGCGGGTGCAGTACGAGCAGGGCCAACGCACGGTGGTGGACGGCCCGTTCGCCGAGACCAAGGAGCTGATCGCGGGCTACACCATGATTCAGGTGCGCTCGCGCGAGGAAGCCATGCAATGGGCGCTGCGCTTCCCGGAGCCCTTCCCCGGCCAGCCCTGCGCCGTCGAAGTGCGCCAGGTCTTCGAGCTGGACGAATTCGGCCCCAGCGCAGGCGTCGACCGCTACCGCCAGATCGCCGGCAACGGCCAATGAAAGCCCCCGTCACCAAGACCATCACCGGATCCCCCACATGCTGAAAACCCTGCTGCTCATCGTCCTGGCCGCCATCGCGCTCGTGCTGGCCTACGCGGCCACGCGTCCGGACTCCTTCCGCGTCGAACGCAGCGCGCAGATCAAGGCCCCACCGGCGCGCCTGTTCCCCTTGATCAACGATCTACGCGCCTTCAACACCTGGAATCCCTACGAAAAGAAGGACCCGGCGATCAAGGGTACCTACGGCGCGGTGACGGCGGGTCCGGGCGCGACCTACGCCTGGGAAAGCAAGGAAGTCGGCGTGGGCGAAATGCGGATCGAAACCGCGGTGCCGGATTCTTCCGTGACCATGCGCCTGACCTTCATCAAGCCCTTCTCCGCCGTCAACCAGGTCAACTTCACCCTGGCGCCGGCCGGCGACGGCACGCAAGTCACCTGGGCCATGGAAGGCCGGCTGAACTACATGGCCAAACTGATGCATCTCTTTTTCAACATGGACAGCATGGTCGGGAAGGACTTCGAAGACGGGCTGACCAACCTAAAGACCCTGGCGGAAAAGCGCTAGGAATTACATCCTAAAAGGAAGCGGGAACATCATGCACAACCAGATCTTCGTCAATCTCCCCATCGCTGACATGCAGAAATCGCAGGCCTTCTTCAAGAGCCTGGGCTTCAGCTTCAATCCGCAGTTCACCAACGACCAGGGCGCCTGCATGGTCGTGAGCGACAGCATCTACGTCATGTTGCTGGTGAAGGACTTCTTCCAGACCTTCACCGGCAAGCCGGTGGCCGATGCCACCAAGACCACCGAGGTGCTGATCGCGCTGTCCTGCGACAGCCGCGCCGAAGTGGACGAGCAGGTGGCGCGCGCCCTGGCCGCCGGCGGCACCGCCCCCCGCCAGCCCCAGGACCACGGCTTCATGTACGCCCACGGCTTCGAAGACCTGGACGGCCATGTCTGGGAGCTGGTGTACATGGTCCCCGGCGAAGTGCCCAACGCATGACGCGGGAGGCCGTGCATCGCGCCATCGAGGCGGTCTGGCGGATCGAGGCCGCCAGCGTCATCGCCGGCGTCGCGCGCCTGGTGCGCGACGTCGGGCTGGCTGAAGAGCTGGCGCAGGATGCCTTGGTCGCCGCCCTGGAACGCTGGCCCGAAACCGGCGTGCCGGACAACCCGGGAGCGTGGCTGATGACCACCGCCAAGAATCGCGCGCGCGACCGCCTGCGGCTGAACGCGCTGCATACGCGCAAGCACGAGCAGATCGGGCACGAGCTGGAGGCCCTGCAGGCCGACGTCGAGCCCGATTTCGTCGACGCGCTGGACGCCGCGCGCCAGGACGACATCGGCGACGACCTGCTGCGGCTGGTGTTCACCGCCTGCCATCCGCTGCTGTCCACCGAGGCGCGCGTGGCCCTCACCCTGCGCCTCTTGGGCGGGCTGACCACGGCCGAGATCGCGCGCGCCTTCCTGGCCTCGGAATCCACCATCGCGCAGCGCATCGTGCGCGCCAAGCGCAGCCTGTCCGCGGCCAACGTGCCGTTTGAAGTGCCGCGGGCCGAGGAGCGCGCGCCGCGCCTGGCGTCGGTGCTGGAAGTCATCTACCTGATCTTCAACGAGGGCTATTCGGCCACCTCGGGCGATGACTGGATGCGCCCGGCGCTGTGCGACGAAGCGCTGCGCCTGGGCCGCATCCTGGCGCAGTTGGCGCCGGGCGAAAGCGAGGTCCACGGCCTGGCGGCGCTGATGGAATTGCAGGCGTCGCGCCTGCATGCCCGTACCGATGCGCAAGGCCGTCCCGTGCTGCTGATGGAGCAGGACCGCGGCCGCTGGGACCCCTTGCTGATCCGCCGCGGGCTGGCGGCGTTGGCGTTGTCGGACAGCCTGGGCGCGCCGCGCGGCCCCTACGCCCTGCAGGCCGAACTGGCCGCCTGCCACGCCCGCGCGCGCACGCCGGAAGAAACCGACTGGCCGCGCATCGTGGCGCTGTACGACGCGCTGGCCCAGGCCATGCCCTCGCCCGTGGTGGAACTGAACCGCGCCGTGGCCGTGGGCATGGCGTTCGGCCCGCAGGCCGGGCTGGACCTGGCCGACCATCTTGCGCAGGAACCGGCCCTGGCCAATTACCACTGGCTGCCCAGCGTGCGCGCGGACCTGCTGGCCAAGCTGGGGCGCAAGTCTGAGGCCCGCGCCGAGTTCGAACGCGCCGCCGGCATGACGCGCAATGCGCGCGAGCGGGAACTGCTGCTGGCGCGGGCGCGCGACATGTCCGACTCCTAGGCGCGCCGGTCCGGGCCGCCGCGGCGCCGACCGGCGTGCTTAAATCCTTTGATGCGCCCCGCCGACCCTGCCCCGTCCGACCTTGCCGCGCCCGCCATGCCGGGCGTGCCGCAGGCGTTCGAGCATCCCGGCGACCGGGCCGAGTTCCGCCAGGCGGCGCACCTGCCCGGCGTGGAGCTGTACCGCGCGCACATCATCCGCTACGCCTTCGAGCCCCACACCCACGAAGCCTACGGGCTGGGCGCGATCGAGGCCGGCGTCGAGCGCTTCCGCTACCGCGGCGCGGAGCACCTGGCCCCCTCGGGCTCGGTAGTGCTGATGAACCCCGACGAGCTGCACACCGGCCGCGCTGAAACCGAGGGCGGCTGGCGCTACCGCATGGTCTACTTGGACCCGGACGTGGTGGCCCGCGTGACCGGCGAAAGCGGCTGGTGGTTCGATACGGCCGTCGGCCATGACGCCGCTGGCGCGCAGCGCGTCACCGCGCTGCTGGATACCTTGTGGCAGGCGCGCGAACCGCTGGCCTTCGACAGCGCGCTGTACGCCCTGCTGGGCGAATTTCGCCGCCACGCGCGCGTGCCGCGGGCGGTCGGCGACGAAGCCGCGCCGCGCTTTGCGCCCGTCATCGATTACCTGCGCGCCAATCTGGCGCGCCGCCTGACGCTGGACGAGCTTGCGGCCGTGGCCGGACTCAGCCCTTTTCATTTTCTGCGCAGCTTCCAGGCGCAATACCACGCCACGCCGCAGCAGATGCTGATGGCGCTGCGGCTGTTCGAGGCCAAGCGCCGGCTGGCCGCGGGCGAGTCGCCTGCCCAGGTTGCGCTGGCCTCGGGGCTGACTGACCAGGCCCACCTGACCCGCGCCTTCTCGCGCCGCTACGGCGTCACGCCCTCGCGCTATCAGAAGCAAGTCCGCGCCTGATTGGCGTACAGCAATCTGGTACAAGACGCGCCGCCCGCCCGCTGGCTAGACTGCCGCCATTCGTGACCTGGAGCGACGTCGTATGTGGGCTGGAACCCTTTATGCCCTGGCCGCCGGCCTGATGTGGGGGCTGGTGTTCGTGGGGCCCCTGCTGCTGCCGGAATATCCTGCCGCGCTGCAATCCGTGGCGCGCTACCTGGCGTTCGGCCTGATCGCGCTGCCGCTGGCCTGGCTGGACCGGCGCGGCCTGCGCCAATTGAAGCGCGCCGACTGGATCGAGGCGCTGAAGTTGGCCGCCATCGGCAACCTGCTGTACTACCTGTGCCTGGCCAGCGCCATCCAGCGCGCGGGCGGGCCGCTGCCCACCATGATCATCGGCACCCTGCCCGTGGTCATCGCCATCAGCGCCAACCTGCGCAACGCGCGGCGCGACGGCCGGCTGCCCTGGAAGCGGCTGGCGCCCGCGCTGGCCCTGATCGCGGTGGGCATCGCATGCGTCAATCAAGCGGAGTTGCAAGCCCTGCGCCAAGAGGCGGACGCCGACATGTCGCGCTACGCCATCGGCGCGCTGCTGGCGCTGGGCGCCGTGGCCTGCTGGACCTGGTATCCGCTGCGCAACGCGGACTGGCTGCGCGCCCACCCCGACCGCAGCCCGCGCACCTGGGCCACGGCCCAGGGCGTGGCGACGCTGCCGCTGGCGCTGGCGGGCTATCTCGTACTGTGGGCCGGCATGGCCGCGGCTGGCAGCGACTTTCCCATGCCGGCCGGCCCCCGGCCCGAGGTCTTCCTGGCCTTGATGGCCATCATCGGCCTGTTCGCGTCCTGGCTGGGCACCTTGTGCTGGAACGAGGCCAGCCAGCGCCTGCCGACCGCGCTGGCCGGACAGCTGATCGTGTTCGAAACGCTGGCGGCGCTGGCCTATGCCTATATCCTGCGCGGACAGATGCCCCAGCCGCTGACGCTGATCGGCATCGCCTGCCTGATGGTGGGCGTGCTGCGCGCGGTGCGGGTCAAGCCGGAGCCTGTGCCCGCGGCAGCCTGATGGCAGACCCCGCCGATGCGAACACGGGATGCATCGGCCGGATGAGCGCTAGGACAGCAGCAAATCCGGCAAGCGGCGCAGATCGTCGATGACGTCCGAGGCACCCTCGCCCAGCAGCCACTGGCGCTGGTCCGGCCCGTTGTGCGTAGCGCCCACGTAGCCGATGGCGCGCATGCGCGCGGCGCGGGCGGCGCGCACGCCGGGCACGCTGTCCTCCACCACCACGCACTCCAGGATCGCGGCGCGCATCTGCCGGGCCGCGAACAGGAACACGTCCGGGGCCGGCTTGCCGTGCGCCACCTGCGCCGTGCTGAACACATTGGGCGCGAACTCGTCCCACAGGCCGACCAGCTTCAGGGCCGCCTCCAGTTTGGGCGGCGTGCTGCTGGAGGCCACGCAGACCTGCAGGCCGCGCTCGCGCAGCGTGCGCACCGTGTCCAGCGCGCCGGGCAGCGCGCGCAGTTCCTCGCGGAAGATGGCTTCCAGCCCGTCCGCGTAGTCGCGCGCAAATCCTTCCGGCAGACTGCGGGAGTTCTCCTGCTGCAGGGTCTGCCACATGTCCGCGTCGGGGATGCCGGCAAAGCGACGCGCGGCTTCCTCGGGCGTGATGGCGATGCCATGCGCGGCCAGCGCCCGCGATTGGGCGCGCGCCGCGATGATCTCGCTATCGATCAGGACGCCGTCGCAGTCGAAGATGACCAGGCTGGGGGCGGGCATATGCATGATGGCTCCATTTCAGGACGAGTTTCCATGATATGCCTGGCTCGTGACACGGGCGCGCAATCCGCGCCGTCTACAGCCCCGGACCTTTGAGCCGCCGCAAGCGCCACGCCAGAAACGCCCCGCCCAGCCCGGCGGCCGCGACGATGAGCGAGGCCGACGACCAGCCGTAGCGGTCGATCGCGCCGCCCACCGCCAGCGGACCTATCACCTGCCCCAACCCGCTGCCCTGCATTACCAGGCCCACCGACGCCGGGGTCAACGCCGGCCGCGGCGCCAGCAGCGGCGCCGTGCCCAGCAGCGTCGCCGGTATCAGCCCGCCCACTGCCGAGAACAGCACGCACAGCAGGAAGGTGGGCATGGCCGGCAGCACCGAGCGGAAGATCAGGAGCGCCACCGCGCCCATGATCAGGCTGGCGCAGGCGATCAGCGTCGACCGGCGCCAGCCGCGCGCCAGCAGCACGCCCGCGCCCAGGTTGCCGATGACGTTGGCGGCGCTGGCGATGGCGCTGTACAGGCCGGCGGTCGCCAGCGGCAGCCCCAGCTGTTCGGTCAGCAGCACCGGCAGGAAGGTGAACAGCGCGAAGAACATCAGGCTGTAAAGCGTGAACGACAGCGCCAGCAGGCGCGGACCGGGCGCGCCCATGGTATCGACCGTGTCCTGCCGCAAGCCCCGCCACGACAGGCTGGCGCCGCCCGGGTTGGCCGGCGCCAGCGCCGCCACGCACACCATGGCCACCAGCACGGCCGCGCCCGCGCACCACCAATAGGCCTGCCAGCCGCTGAACGCCTGCGAGGCCAGCATCGCAATCGCCATCCCGGCCGGCATGTAGCAGCTCCACAGCGCGAAGGCGAAGTCGCGGCTGGATGCCGACACCATGCGTTGCAGGGCCGCGGGCCCGGCCACGGTAATCATCAGAAAACCCAGCCCCTCCACCACCCGCGAAACCAGCAGGACGTTGTAGGCGGTTGCCATCGCGCCCATCACCGAACCCGCCGCCGTCGCCGCCAGGCCCGCCAGCAGCATGCGCCGCGCGCCGTAGCGGTTGATGACCCCGCCCGCCGCGATCCCGCCGACCAGGCCCAAGATCGAAAACACCGCGGCCAGCGCCCCGATGGAGGCCAGATCCAGCCCCATGTCCTTGCGCAGCAGGGGCGCCGCGATGATGACCTTGCCCACTTGCAGCGCCGCAACCACTCCCGCCCCCACGATGGCCAGCACCGCCGACCAGCGCGTTCCTTCCTTGCCCATCCTAGTCTCCCCTTGCTTCAACCCAGCCAGGATGCCTGTACCGGCCGATCCTGGTAAGTGATAATCTTTTGATGAACTTGATCGATTTAATAGATCAGCCGGCAAGATGATAGACGCCCTGACCCTGGACCAGTTGCGCGTGTTCGCCGCCGTGGCCGACGCCGGCAGTTTCCGCGCGGCCGCGCGCCGCCTGTCGCGCGTGCAATCGGCCGTCAGCCACGCCATCGCCAACATGGAAGCGCAGCTGGGCGTGACCCTGTTCGACCGCAGCGGCCACCGGCCCGTGATGACGCCGCAAGGCGCGGCCTTGCTGGCCAACGCCCGCGACATCCTGCTGCGCGTGGACGCCATGCGCGCCCGCGCCCAGGGCCTGGGCGAAGGGGTCGAGCTGGAGCTGTCGCTGGCGGTGGACACGCTGTTTCCGATCGCCGAGGTGGGCGCCGCGCTGAACGCCCTGCGCGCGGCCTATCCGTCGGTCGCCGTGCGCGTATCCGTGCTGCCCCTGGGCGGCCCGGTGGAAGCCCTGCTGACGCGCAGCCATACGCTGGCCATCGTCGCCGGCGACCATTTCCGCAATCCGCGCATCGTGATGCAGGCGCTGTCGTCCGTGCAGATGGTGGCCGTGGTCGGCGCCGGGCATGCGCTGGCGCAGCGCGTCGCCGCCGACATGCCGCTGAGTCCGGCGGAACTCGCCGACCACGTGCAGATCGTGCAGACGGATCCCTCCACCCTGACGCAGGGCCGGGACTTCGCGGTGCTGTCGCCGCAGACCTGCCGCGTCAACGGCCAGGACGCCAAGCACGCCCTGATCCTGGCGGGCGTGGGCTGGGGCCGGCTGCCCAACTGGCAGGTGCAGCGCGACCTGGCCGAAGGCCGGCTGCTGCGCCTGCCCACCGACAGCCTGGGACGCGGCAGCCAGGTGGCCAGCGAAACCTATCTGGCGCACCGCATCGACCAGCCCCTGGGGCCGGCCGCCCGCGTGCTGGCCGGCGCCTTGCGCGCCGCAGTGCATCAAGACTTGGACGCCGATTCGGGCGGGCGCGCGTAGCTGACGCCCATGCCGGCGCGCACGTCATTCTGGATGCCGTAGGGCGGTATCGGGTAGCGCAGGCCGTTGGCCGACAGCGCCTTCATGCCCTCGATGGCGATGGGCAGGTAGCGCGGCGGCAAGGCCATCAGCATTTCCTCGTCGGGCACGCCGCCGTAGCGGCGCTCGGCATAACAGGGCAAGGACAGGCTGGGCTCGCCGGTGGCCAGCGCCCGGCCCCAGGAGTCCGCACAGGCCGTCTCGCCCACCACGCTCCAGTCGAAGCGCCGGTAGTTCTTCCATTGCAGGCCGTTGATAAGGATGATCATCTGGCCCGGCGTGGCATAGATCAGGCAGATGTCGGGCGGGTCCAGCCGGCCCGAAGCGAGCGGCGACACCGCCAGCCCGCGGTACTTGCCCGCCGGCACACAGGACAGCGCCTCCTGGCGCGCCTGGGCGTCCTGCTGGGTGGCGTGCCAGACCCCCACGTAATCCTCGCCGCGCCTCCAGGCCTCGTCCTGCGGCCCCAGGCCGACCACGGCGCGGCATTGCGCGCCGACCAGGTCATCGCCCGTGATCCCCACCGTCCAGCCCAGCCTGGCGGCCATGCCCACGATCTGGTCGGTGGTGTGCGTGGCTTGCGGGCGCCGCAGGCCCTTGACCGCGGCCATGTCGTCTTCGCGCTCGTAGAGCTTCATGCCGATGACCGTGGTCTTCAGGCGCAGCAATTTGTTCAGGTCATCGACCAGCGATGCCCAGTTCAGTGTCGTCTCTTCCATGCCCGTCCCTTGGACTGTTGTGCGCGGACCTTGCCGCATCGCCGCAGATTGATCGCGGTCAGGGATGACTATAACGAATCGCCCGCCGGGTCCTCGATTGAACTATCGTGGAATTCGACCATCCTGCCAGCGGCAGGCGCGCAGGATATTCCCCGGCTTCCAAGGAGCCCGCCATGAACCGTTTCGAACAGAAGACCGTCCTGATCACCGGCGGCACCAGCGGCATCGGCTTGGCCGCGGCCCAGGCCTTCGCCGCCGAAGGCGCCCGCGTCATCGTCACCGGCCGCGACGCCGCGGTGCTCAAGCAGGTGCGCGCCAGCCTGGGCTCCCATGCGCTGGCGCTGCGCAACGACGCGGGCGCGCCCGGCGCCCCCGCCGCGCTGGCGGCCGAACTGCGCCAGGCCGGCATCCGCCTGGACGCCGTGTTCATCAACGCCGGCGTGGCCCGCTTCGCGCCGCTGGCCGAAGCCACCGAAGCGCTCTGGGACCAGACCTTCTCGACCAACGTCAAGGGCGCCTTCTTCCAGTTGCAGGCGCTGGATCCGCTGCTCAATCCCGGCGCGTCCATCGTGCTCAACGGCTCGATCAACGCCCGCATCGGCATGCCCGCCTCATCGATCTACGCCGCCAGCAAGGCCGCGCTGATTTCGCTGGCCAAGACCTTGTCGGCCGAGCTGCTGCCGCGCGGCATACGCGTCAACGTCATCAGCCCCGGCCCCGTCGCCACCCCGATCTACGACAAGCTGGGCCTGGACGCCGCGGCGCTGGAGAAGACCGCCGCCAGCATCCGCGCCCAGGTGCCGCTGGGGCGCTTTGGCACGCCGCAGGAAATAGCGTCCACCGTGCTGCACCTGGCCTCGCCCGAGTCCGCCTTCATCGTGGGCACGGAAATCATCGCGGACGGGGGCATGAGCCAGTTGTAGGCGCTAGGCGCCGATGGAACGCAGCGCGCGCTTGCAGATGCGCTGCGTCGCCTCGGCCGGCTTGCCCTTGGACCAGCGCGCGCATACCTCCCGCACCCAGTCCGGCTGATCCTTGCTGGCGTCGTTCAGCCAGTTGGCCACCGAGTCCTGCACATAGGCGGCCGGATCGGCCCGCAGCGGCTCCAGCAGCGGCAGCGCGCGGCCGGGCTCGGCCTTCAAGGCCGCGATGTGCGCGCACCAGACCCCGCGCGGCCGCAGGGATTCGCTGGCGAACCGGCGCACGCGTTCGGAAGCGTCTGCGGTCCAGGGCCGCAACAGTTCCACTGCGGCATCCAGTTCCGCCGCCAGTTGCGGGCGCACCGCCAGCCAGGCCCATTCCCTTACGCCGAAATGCGCGTCATCGGCCAGCGGCCGGATCAACGCCAGCCGCTGCGTCAAGGTCAGGTCCGGCATCGCACCGACCATGAAGCAGGCCCAGCCCCGGACGGTATCCGAACGGTGATTGCGCAGTTGCTTGAAGACGTCCGGACCCAGGCCGTCCAGCAGCGTCCGCGCCGCCACGCCCATGCGCTTGGAGATCCCCGTCGTAGCCTGCGCGCGCAAGGCGGCGACGGCCTCGGCGCCCACCTGCGGGGCGGCCGCCTGCATCAACTCGGCAAAGTCCACCGCCAGGCATTCGGTCAGGTTGCCGGCCGGTTCGCCCGCGTTCAACTGCGCAAGGCGTTCGGCGCTGATGTCCTTTACGCCGCGCCCTGTCGGCGCGGCAGCGGTCTTCTTGCTCATTGCCCAGTCTCCTGCCCTGCGGCCTGGCCTGCGTCGGTACCCTGCCAGATCTTGCCCAGCAACTCGCGCAGGCTGGCCCGCTCTGCCGGGCTCAAGCCCGCGAACAGCGAGCCTATCCAGTCCGTATGCTGCTTGAAGAGCTTGCCGGCCTCGGTCCGCCCCCTGGCGCTCAGCTTGACGATGACCTTGCGCCGGTCGTCCTTGCCCGCCCGCCGCGACACGAAGCCATCGCGTTCCAGGCCGTCCAGCAGGCCCGTGACCGTGGCCCGCGTCACACCCGCGCCGTCCGCCAGTTCATGCGGCGACATGCCATCCGCCTGCTCGTGCAGCAGGAACAGCAGCACGAACTTCCCTTCCGACAACTGG
This sequence comes from Achromobacter sp., assembly GCA_032153965.1. GTDB lineage: Bacteria > Pseudomonadota > Gammaproteobacteria > Burkholderiales > Burkholderiaceae_B > Achromobacter. Next base: position 35,956 of record JALDYL010000036.1, read on the forward strand.
CGCGGCGCCAGCCGGGCGGCGCAATCGCGGTCGATGGCGCGGGCCAGCGACAGCAACTGGAAGCAAAGGCCAATCCCGTCCGCCGACGGCAGGCCGCGCGTGGCCGCGACGTCGAGCAGCGCGCGGTGTTTGGGTTCGAGCATGTGTTGCGGGTCTTGCATGGGTATTCCAGCCTTGTGATTCTCGATGCCACAATAATAAGGCGCCTAATCATATTCCCGCAATACGGATGCCTGGCTTCGAACCGCTATCATCCTGGCTACCTCAGCAGCCGACGATTGAATCCATGCCCCCACCTTCCCGCGTGATCCTGCGCCGTATGCAGGAAGATGACATCCCCATGCTGCTGGCCATGGAATCCGATCCCGAGGTCATGCGCTACAGCACCGGCGTCAAGCCGGCAGACGATGCACGGCGGCAAGAGCTGCTGGCATGGCTGCGCGAACCGCCCACCCGGCTAGGGCACTGGGCGATCACCATGGACGGCGCCCCGGTGGGCTGGGTAAGCCTGGTTCCTCTGGCAGGCACGGACAGCATCCAGCTTGCCTATCGGCTGCAGCGCACGGCTTGGGGACGCGGATACGCCAGTCAGGCGGCGCAACAGTTGTGCGAATATGCCCGGCGCGAGCTTGAATTGGACGAACTCGTCGCGGTGGTCTGGCCCGACAACCAGGCCTCCATACGTGTCCTGGAGAAGCTGGGCTTCACGTTCCGGGCGCATGAACGGCACTATGGGCGCGACACCGCCGTGTATGCACTGACGCTTCCCGCCACTTGATCCGTCCTATCATTGCGAGCCTGATCCCCTTACGCCCCATTCCAGCAGCTGTCCGCCATGACCTACCCAGTCCTACCCGCCTCCGAATTTTCCGCCGCCCGCGTCGTGCCCGAACTGCTGGTGTCGGACATCCACAAGAGCCTGCAATTCTGGTGCGGGCTTTGCGGGTTCTCGATAGCCTACGACCGCCCGGAAGACAACTTCGCCTATCTGGACAAGCACGGCTCCCAGGTCATGCTGGAGGAATATGGCCACGGCAGGAACTGGATCACCGGCCCGCTGGAAGCGCCCTTCGGGCGCGGCATCAATCTGCAGATCGAGGTGCCCGCGATCATGCCGATCGTCGACGCCTTGCGCGGGGCCGGCTGGCCGCTGTACATGGAGCCCGAGGAAAAGTGGTATCGCGCCGGGACCACCGAGGTGGGCGTGCACCAGTTCCTGGTGCAGGATCCCGACGGCTATCTCATCCGCTATTCGGCCGGCCTGGGCCGGCGCGAGGCTCGGGCCGCGGCCTGAGCCTCGACGGCGCTGGAGGCGGCGCGCCCGCCTCCAGGGATCCTTAGCGGTACAGCACCG
>JALDYL010000220.1:0-7399 GCA_032153965.1 Achromobacter sp.
CGCATGAAACGCTGCTGGCCTACCTGGTGCGCCGCCTGCTGGAAAACGGCGCCAATACCTCGTTCGTGAACCTGATCGGCGACGAGACCATTCCCGTCGAACAACTGGTGGCGGACCCCGTTGAAGCCGCCGCTCGCATCGTCCCGCTGGGCGCGCCGCACGAGAAGATTTCGCTGCCGCGCGAACTCTATGGCGATCCGCAGGAGGGCGCCCGCGCCAACTCGGCCGGCCTGGACCTGAGCAACGAGCATCGCCTGGGTTCGCTGTCCGCGGCCCTGCAGGCCAGCGCCGCCATGCCGTGGCGCGCCGGCCCCATGCTGGGCGAGGGCGAGGGCGCCTGGGACGCCTCGCGCGCCATGGAAGTCCGCAACCCGGCCAATCTGCGCGACGTGGTGGGCCATGTGGTCGAGGCGCAGGAAGACGAGGCCGAGGCCGCGCTGCGCGCCGCCGCCAATGCGGCCCCGATCTGGCAATCCACCCCGGTGGCCGAACGCGCCCAGTGCCTGCGCCGCGCCGCGCAGTTGCTGGAAGAGCAGATGCAGACGCTGCTGGGCCTGATCGTGCGCGAAGCCGGCAAGTCGCTGCCCAACGCCATCGCCGAAGTGCGGGAAGCCGTGGACTTCCTGCGCTACTACGCCGACCAGGCCGAACAGGAGTTCAGCAACGATACGCATCGTCCGTTGGGCACCGTGCTGTGCATCAGCCCCTGGAACTTCCCGCTGGCCATCTTCACCGGCCAGGTCGCGGCCGCGCTGGCCGCCGGCAACACGGTGGTTGCCAAGCCCGCCGAACAGACCCCGCTGATCGCCGCCCAGGCCGTGGCCATCCTGCGCGCAGCCGGCGTGCCGGCCGGCGCCGTGCAACTGCTGCCGGGCCGCGGCGAAACCGTGGGCGCGCAGCTGGTCGCCAGCCCCAGCGTGCGCGGCGTGATGTTCACCGGTTCCACCGACGTGGCGCGCATCATCGCGCGCACCCTGGCAGACCGCCTGGACGACGCCGGCCATACCATTCCGCTGATCGCCGAGACCGGCGGCCAGAACGCCATGGTGGTGGATTCCTCGGCCCTGTCCGAGCAGGTCGTGTTTGACGTGCTGACCTCCGCATTTGATTCGGCGGGCCAGCGCTGTTCGGCGCTGCGCGTGCTGTGCGTGCAGGAGGACAATGCCGACCACGTGCTGACCATGCTGCGCGGCGCCATGCGCGAGCTGAGCGTGGGCAATCCCGACCGCATGTCGGTGGACGTGGGTCCCGTGATCGACACGGAAGCGCGCAACGGCATCCAGCGGCACATCGAGACGATGCGCACCGCGGGCCATCGCGTGGACCAGGTCGAACTCAACGGCGAATGCCGCCATGGCACCTTCGTGCCGCCGACCATCATCGAAATCGACAGCGTCAGCGAACTGACGCGCGAGGTGTTCGGGCCCGTGCTGCACGTGGTGCGCTACCAGCGCGACGAGCTCGACGCCTTGCTGGACGCCATCAATGGCACCGGCTACGGCCTGACCTTCGGCGTGCACACCCGCATCGACGAAACCATCGCGCACGTGACCGGCCAGGTCCATGCGGGCAACGTCTACGTCAACCGCAATATCGTGGGCGCGGTGGTGGGCGTGCAGCCTTTTGGCGGCGAAGGCTTGTCCGGCACCGGTCCCAAGGCCGGCGGCCCGCTCTATATGTACCGCCTGCTGGGCACGCGACCGGCGGGCCTGCCGCCGGCGCTGGATGCGGCGGCGGCGCTGCCGCAGCGCATTGCGCTGCCGGGGCCGACCGGCGAGACCAACACCTATGTGGTCGAGCCGCGCGGCGCGGTGTATTGCGTGGCCGCCACCGAGGCCGGCGCGCGGGCGCAGTGGTCGGTCGCCAGGCTGACGGGCAACCATGCCTGGTTCGCGGACACGCCCGCGGCGCAGGCGCTGCTGGCCTCGCTGGATGCCGGCCAGCAGGAGCAGGCGGGCATCCTGGCCGACGACGAGGTCGACCAGGCCGATTACCAGGCCGTGCTGTTCGAGGGCGATGGCGACGCGCTGCAGGCGTTGAACCAGCGCATCGCGCAGCGTCCGGGAGCCATCCTGTCGGTCCATGGCCTGACGCCCGACGCGATCGCGGCGGGCGCCGGCTACGTGCCGGAGCGCCTGCTGGCGGAACGCTCCGTGAGCGTCAATACGGCGGCGGCGGGCGGCAATGCCAGCCTCATGACCATAGGTTGAGGCAGATGTAGGGCAACCCTTGGGTATCCAAGGGTTATCTCCAATATCGGCCGGGGTTGTACTGGAACGAAAATCCGGTCGCACCTCAACTCCGAAAGTCGCAACCCGGCTTTCGGATTTTGCAGAACATGCATGCGCAAGCTTCCGCCATATCGGACTTGCCAGTAGTGAAAAACCAAAAGCCTGGTTAAAAGCTCAGGTATAACAAGGTCTTAAGTCCGACATTCGGAGGATACCCATGAAGTTCCGCACCACTTTGAAGCTTCTCGCCGCCAGCATCGCCGCCGCCGGCATGGCCGCCTCCGCGCAGGCAGCCGACGTCAAGTTCGGTTTTGCCGCACCGCTCACCGGTCCGCAATCGCACTATGGCGAGGACATGCAGAACGGCCTGAACCTGGCCCTGGAAGAAGCCAACAAGAAGGGCATCAAGGTCGACGGCGAAACCGCCAAGTTCGTGCTGGTGTCGCGCGACGACCAGGCCGACCCCCGCGTCGGCGTGCAGGTCGCCCAGCAACTGGTCGACCAGGACGTGGTCGGCATCCTGGGCCACTTCAACTCGGGCACGACCATCCCCGCCTCGCGCGTCTACCATGAAGCCGGTCTGCCGCAGATCGCCATGGCGACTTCGCCCGAGTACACCAAGCAGGGCTACGAAACCACCTTCCGCATGATGACCAGCGACACCCAGCAGGGCGCCGCGGTTGGCAAGTTCATGGTGGAAAGCCTGAAGGCCAAGAAGGTCGCGATCATCGATGACCGCACCGCCTACGGCCAGGGCCTGGCCGACGAGGTCGAGAAGGCGGTCAAGGCCGCCGGCGGTCAGGTCGTGCGCCGCGAGTACACCACCGACAAGGCCAACGACTTCACCGCCATCCTGACCAACATCAAGGGCTCCGCGCCCGACGCCATTTTCTACGGCGGCCTGGACGCGCAATCCGGTCCCATGAAGCGCCAATTGGCGACGCTGGGCCTGAAGGCGCCGCTGGTCTCGGGCGAAATGACCCGCAGCGACACCTTCATCAAGCTGGCCGGCGACGCCGCCGACGGCACCTACGCTTCGCTGGCCGGCGTGCCGCTGGACAAGATGGCCGCGGGCAAGGACTTCGAGCAGCGCTATCAGGCCCGCTTCAAGAAGGCTCCCGGCGTGTACGCGCCCTACGCCTATGACGGCGCCTGGAACATGATCGCCGCCATCGAGCAGGCCGGCTCGGCCAAGCCCGAGAAGTACCTGCCGGCGCTGGCCAAGCTGAACCGCAAGGGCGCCACCAGCGAGCACATTTCCTACGACGCCAAGGGCGACCTGAAGGAAATCTCGGTCACCATCTACGAAGTCAAGAACGGCAAGTGGGAGATGGTTGAAACGATGGTCAGCCAAGCCAACTAAGGCGGGCTGAACCCCGGGCGGGGCCGGCTTGGCCGGTGTCCGCCCACTCTTTGCGCTTGCGCCGCTCGGCGTGGCGCCGTGCCCGCCGCGTCCCGTCCGTCAAGACGAGGGCCGCTGCGTTGCGCGATTTTTCCAGGCTTATTTTCGCGGCCCCTATGGATATCTTCATTCAACAACTGATTAACGGCGTCACGCTAGGCAGCGTGTACGCCCTGGTCGCCCTGGGCTACACCATGGTGTACGGCATCATCGGGCTGATCAACTTCGCCCATGGCGACGTCGTCATGATAGGCGCGATGGCGGCGACCACCATCGCCATCTCGCTGGTGGGCGGCGATCCCTCCACATCCGCCTTCGTGGTGCTGGGCGTGGGCCTGCTGGTGTCCGTGCCGCTGTGCATGGCGGTGGGCTGGACCGCCGAGCGCGTGGCCTACCGGCCGCTGCGCCGCGCGCCGCGCCTGGCTGCCCTGATCACCGCCATCGGCGTGTCCATCATCCTGCAGAACGTGGCAATGATGAGCTGGGGCCGCAACTATCTGAACTTCCCGCAGGTGCTGTCGCCGCAGGTGTTCGAGATCGCGGGCGCGCGCATCAGCTCGCTGCAGATCGCCATCGTGGTGATCGCGGCGCTGATCATGGGCGGGCTGCTGGCCGTGGTGCACAAGACCCGCCTGGGCACGGCAATGCGCGCCACCGCGCAGAACCGCGAAGTGGCCGGGCTGATGGGCGTGAACATCAACACCGTGATTTCGGCGGCGTTCCTGATCGGCTCGGCGCTGGCCGCCGTGGCCGGCATGATGGTCGCCACCTACTACGGCGTGTCGCAATACACCATGGGCTTCATGCTGGGCCTGAAGGCTTTCACGGCCGCGGTGTTGGGCGGCATCGGCAACCTGGTCGGCGCCATGGCGGGCGGCCTGCTGCTGGGCATCATCGAATCCTTGGGCGCGGGCTACATCGGCGACCTGACCGGCGGCTTCCTGGGCAGCCACTACCAGGACGTGTTCGCGTTCTTCGTGCTGGTGCTGGTGCTGATCTTCCGTCCGTCCGGCCTGCTGGGCGAACGCGTGGGAGACCGGGCATGAGCGCAAACCTGAAAAGCAGCGGGTTCTCGACCCGCAACCTGATCGGCATCGCGCTGATCGGCGTGGTGCTGGCGGTGCTGCCCTTCGTGATCGGCATGGCCGGCCAGAGCTGGGTGCGCATCCTGAACTTCGCCCTGCTGTACGTGATGCTGTCGCTGGGCCTGAACATCGTGGTGGGCTTCGCCGGTTTGCTGGACCTGGGCTATATCGCGTTTTACGCGGTGGGTGCCTACACCTGGGCGCTGCTGGCGTCGCCGCATTTCGGCCTGCATCTGCCGTTCTGGGCGATCCTGCCAATCGCGCTGGCGGTGGCCTGCCTGTTCGGCGTGCTGCTGGGCGCGCCCACGCTCAAGCTTCGAGGCGACTACCTGGCCATCGTGACATTGGGCTTCGGCGAGATCATCCGCATCTTCCTGAACAACCTGAATGCGCCCGTCAATATCACCAACGGACCGCAGGGCATCAACCGCATCGACACCTTCAAGGTGGGGGAGTTCGCCTTCGGCCGCACGGAAAGCCTGCTCGGCATCCGCGTGACGGGACCCGAAAAGTACTACTACCTGCTGCTCGCGGTGACGCTGATCATCATCGTGGTCTGCGTGCGCCTGCAGAATTCGCGCATCGGCCGCGCCTGGGAAGCGATCCGCGAAGACGAGATCGCGGCCAAGGCCATGGGCATCAACACCCGCAACATCAAGCTGCTGGCGTTCGCGATGGGCGCGTCCTTCGGCGGCGTGGCGGGCGCCTTGTTCGCCTCGATGCAGGGCTTCGTCAGTCCAGAGAGCTTCTCGCTGATGGAATCCATCTCGATCCTGTGCATGGTGGTGCTGGGTGGCATGGGCCACATCCCGGGCGTGATCCTGGGCGCCTTGATCCTGGCCGCGCTGCCCGAGTTCCTGCGCGCGGTGGTCGAACCCGTGCAGCACATGCTGTTCGGCGCCGTGGTGCTGGACCCCGAGGGCATACGCATGCTGCTGTTCGGCCTGGCCATGGTCTGCGTGATGCTGTTCCGTCCGGCCGGCCTGTGGCCGTCGGCGGTGCGCAAGCGCGAACTCGCAACCAAGACCCAGGGAGGCGCGGCATGAGCAAACTGCTGCAAGCCCAGGGACTGGGCAAGCGCTTCGGCGGCCTGCAGGCGCTGTCGGACGTCAGCTTCGACATCGAGCAGGGCGAGATCTACGGCCTGATCGGCCCGAACGGCGCGGGCAAGACCACGCTGTTCAATGTGCTCACCGGCCTGTACATCCCGGAAGAGGGCAGCTGCACCTTCAATGGCGAGTCCATGTCCGGCAAGAAGCCGCATGAAGTCGCCTACGCGGGCTTGGCGCGCACTTTCCAGAACATCCGCCTGTTCGCCAACCTGAGCGCCATCGAGAACGTGATGATCGGCCGCCACATGCGCACCAAGTCGGGCGTGTTGGGCGCCGTGCTGCGCACCCGCGGCACGCGGGCCGAAGAGGCCGCCACCGAAGCGCGGGCGCAGGAACTGCTGGACTACGTGGGCATCGGCCACCGCGCCAATGACGTGGCGCGTTCGCTGCCCTACGGCGACCAGCGGCGCCTGGAGATCGCGCGGGCCCTGGCCACCGATCCCAAGCTGCTGGCGCTGGACGAACCGGCGGCGGGCATGAACGCTTCGGAAACCGTGGTGCTGCGCAAGCTGGTCGAGAAGATCCGCGCCGACGGCATCACCGTGTTGCTGATCGAGCACGACATGAAGCTCGTCATGGGCCTGTGCGACCGCGTGCTGGTGCTCGAATACGGCAAGGTGCTGGCCATGGGCAAACCCGCCCAGGTGCAGCGCGATCCCAAGGTCATTGAAGCGTATCTGGGCGCAGGCGCCGCCCAGGATCCGCAGATTCATCAGGAGCGCCCGGCATGACGGCAGCAGCATCCCAACCCCTACTGGAATTGCGGGGCCTGCAGGTCTCCTATGGCGGCATCCGCGCCGTGCGCGGCATCGATCTGCGCGTGGACGAAGGCGAGCTGGTCTGCCTGATCGGCGCCAACGGCGCCGGCAAGAGCACCACGCTGCGCGCCATCTGCGGACTGGTGCCGCTGGCGGGCGGCGAAGTGGTTTACGGCGGCCAGTCCGTCGGCGGCCAGAAGTCGCATGAGCTGGTGCGCCGCGGCCTGGTCATGGTGCCGGAAGGGCGTGGCATCTTCGGTCAGCTCACCATCGAGGAAAATCTGGCGATGGGGGCCTACATCCGCCGCGACGCGGCCCAGATCCGCCAGGACACCGACCGCGTCTTCACGCTGTTCCCGCGCCTGGCCGAACGCCGCAAGCAGGCGGCCGGCACCTTGTCGGGCGGCGAGCAGCAGATGGTGGCGATGGGCCGCGCGATGATCGCGCGCCCCAGGCTGCTGCTGCTGGACGAGCCCTCGATGGGCCTGGCGCCGTTGATGGTGGAGAAGGTCTTCGAGGTGGTGCGCACCATTGCCAACGAAGGCGTCACCATCCTGCTGATCGAGCAGAACGCGCGCCTGGCGTTGGAAAACAGCCATCGCGGCTATGTGATGGAATCGGGCGAGATCATCCTGTCCGGTCCCGCCGGCGACATGCTGCACGATCCCAAGGTGCGCGCCGCCTACCTGGGCGAAACGGAGTAGGGCGCGGTCAGGATCTTGGATGCGGTGCGGCAGGGCTTCGAACTCGCGGATGTCAGGGTTCTTTAGCCGCCGAGGCTGCCCTGCGCCATTCCGATGCTCGCCCCAAT
>JALDYL010000221.1:0-7387 GCA_032153965.1 Achromobacter sp.
GGAATCCGGCCCGCCTTCTGTCCGCTTTGCTAAAAATCGTTTACAGGCAAGGCAGGGCCCCCTCTCTACACTGTATCTATGATCGCCCCTGCATTCATCTGGCGAAACCGGCTGTCGCGCGCCGCGCTCGCGGCCGCCATGGCCTGCCCGATCGCCCCGGCCCTGGGCGATCCGCTTGCTGCGTCCCCGTATATGCCGGCCCCGCCCTCGGCGCGCGGCATCGGGGTGCTATCCACGGTTCAACCCATCCCCGTGCGCCCCGCGGCGTCCCTGGAGTCGCGCGCGGTGCCGCTCGACCCGTCCCCTTGCGACATGCAGACCATGGAACCGGCGCTGGACACCAGTGTGCACGGAGCGGCCGACGCGGACTTGATCCCCGGCACCGGACTGGGGCTATCCGGCGACGCCCAGCCCGCCCCGGTCCCCTTGGACTGCGGCGTGCTCGCCACGCCCGAAGAACCCGCGCCGGACTACTCCTTCGTCCTCCAGGACGGAGATCTGCCGCGCGTGCCCGTGGTCATGATTTCCGGCGTGTCGCGCGCCTCCCGCCCGTGGTTCGCCTCCGCCAGCAGCCAGGACGGCCTGCGCTACGGCGGCAGCCGCAACTGGGTCTACCGCAACACCTCGGGTCCGTCCGTCGCCGTCGGCAACATCGACGCCAGAGCGCCCGCCTGGGGCAGCAGCGCGCCGGTGGGCGGGTTGCAGATATCGAACTGGGCCGGGTCCGGCGCCACGGCGCCGGAAGGCAGCTTCGGCTATTCCTCATCGCTGGGCCGCCTGAACCGCATGGACCCGGCAGCCAATTCCGGCGCGGTGGACTACGGCGACACGGTAGGCAGCGGCAGCGTGCGCTACGGGCTCACGCCTGCGCTGACCGTGGAGGGCCAGGTGCAGAGCGCGCCCTCGCTCACGACGCGCGGCATGGGCACCACCTATGCCGCCGGCGAGTACGGCACCTTCCGCGCCGGGGCCACGCAAAGCTCGTTCGACGCGGCCAGCGCCTGGCGCTACCGCTTCGACTACAACGTGGCGGTGGCCGACGCCGTCAACCTGGGCTACACCAACGAGCAGGTCGGCGCGGGCTTCGGCGACCTGTCCAGCTACGCGGGCGGCGCGGTCTCGGCGGCGCACACCCGCAACACGCTGTCGGCAGGCGTCCCCATCACCGGCTGGGGCGTGCTCAGCGGCACCTATTCGGGCCTGCGGGAAGGCTCCGAGCTGGCCGAACAGCGCGTGGGCCTGTCCCACAGCATGTTCGTCGCGCCCAAGGTCAAGCTGGCGGTGGGCGCCGACCGCGACATCCTCTCGGGCAATTACGAATGGCGCGCCAGCCTGAGCATGCCGGTGGATACCTTCATGCGCGGCACCTGGCTGAGCTGGTAGGCAGGCCGCGGCAAGGACAGAAATCTCCCTCTGGAAAAGGTCCGGCGGAATTGCGGCTTAAAATCGCTGCCATGATGCTCCCGGCCTACCCCCATGTCTGACGCGCGCGCCCTCGGCGTGTTGCAGCGCGTTTTCGGTTACGAATCCTTCCGCGGCGACCAGCAAGCCATTGTCGAACAGGTGATCGACGGCGGCGACGCGCTGGTCCTGATGCCTACCGGCGGCGGCAAGTCGCTCTGTTACCAGATTCCCTCGCTGGTCCGCGAAGGCACCGGCATCGTCGTGTCGCCGCTGATCGCGCTGATGCAGGACCAGGTCGACGCCCTGACCGAACTGGGCGTGCGCGCGGCCTTCCTGAACTCCACCCAGGAATGGCGCGTCGCCCGCGACGTCGAACAAGCCTTCCTGGCCGGCGAGCTGGACCTGCTGTACGTGGCGCCCGAACGCCTGCTGACCGACCGCTGCCTGCAATTGCTGGAACGCGGCCGTATTGCGCTGTTCGCCATCGACGAGGCCCACTGCGTGTCGCAATGGGGCCACGACTTCCGTCCCGAATACCTCGGCCTGTCGATGCTGCACGAGCGCTGGCCCGACGTGCCGCGCATCGCGCTCACCGCGACCGCCACCGCCGACACGCGCAGCGAGATCGCCCAGCGCCTGTCTCTGGACGACGCGCGCCACTTCGTTTCCAGCTTCGACCGCCCCAACATCCGCTACCGCATCATCGAAAAGAACGAGGTGCGCAAGCAGTTGCTGGACATGATCCAGACCGATCACGAGGGCGAATCCGGCGTGGTGTACTGCCTGTCGCGGGCCCGCGTGGAAGAAACCGCGGAATTCCTGTGCAACCAGGGCATCGACGCGATGCCCTATCACGCCGGCCTCAGCGCGCAGGTGCGCGCCGCCAACCAGTCGCGCTTCCTGCGCGAGGACGCCGTGGTCATGGTGGCCACCATTGCCTTCGGCATGGGCATCGACAAGCCCGACGTGCGCTTCGTGGCGCACATCGACCTGCCCAAGTCCGTGGAAGGCTACTACCAGGAAACCGGCCGCGCCGGCCGCGATGGCCTGCCGGCCACGGCCTGGCTGGCCTACGGCTTGCAGGACGTGGTGCAGCAGCGCCGCATGATCGACGAATCGCCCGGCGAAGAGTCCTACCGCAGGCGCCTGGGCCAGCAGCTGGACGCCATGCTGGGGCTGTGCGAAACCGTGGAATGCCGGCGCGTGCGCCTGTTGGCCTACTTCGGCCAGCAGATCACGGCCTGCGGCAACTGCGACGTCTGCCTGGACCCGCCCCAGGCCTGGGACGGCACGGTCGCGGCGCAAAAGGTGCTGTCCGCCGTCTACCGTCTGTGGAAGGAACGCGGCCAGCGCTACGGCGCCGGCCACATCATCGACATCCTGCGCGGCAAGGTCACCGACCGCACCAAGCAGCACGGCCACGAAACGCTCAGTGTGTTCGGCGTGGGCGCGGACCTGAGCGACACCGCCTGGCGCGGCGTGCTGCGCCAATTGCTGGCGCAAGGCCTGCTGACGGTGGACCACGAAGGCTATGGCACCCTGGCCCTGACCGAAGGCAGCCGGGCCGTGCTCAAGGGCGAACGGCAGTTGATGCTGCGCCGGGAATCCGAAAAGAAACCACGCTCGGGCAAGACCGGCAGCGGCCGCCCCAAGGCGGCGGCCATCGACCTGCCGGTCGAACTGCAGCCCGTATTCGAAGCCTTGCGCGCCTGGCGCGGCGAAGTGGCCAAGAGCCACGGCGTGCCGGCCTACGTCATCTTCCACGACGCCACGCTGCGCGAGATCGCGCTGGCCCAGCCCGAATCGATGGACGACCTGAGCCACATCAGCGGCGTGGGCGCACGCAAGCTGGAAGCCTACGGCGAGGAAATCCTGCAGCGCGTGGCCAGGCCGGTCCTGTGATCGCTGCCTGATGGCTGCCCTTCGGGGCAGCCGCGGCAAGGGGTCGCCGCCGGATCAGCTCGGCGGCGGCAACAGCGGCACCGGGGCGCGCTCCTTGCCGAACACCGAGCGGTAGGCCAGGATGTTGAACACCAGCACCACCGGTATGCCCACCACCGCCCCGGCCAGCACCAGGCGCATCGAACCCAGCGCGCCCGCGCCGTCCCACAGCGTCATGTCGTCCAGGATCAGGTAGGGGAACAGGCTGTAGGCCAGGCCGCTGAGCATCAGCAGGAACAGGGCCACGCACAGCACGAACGGCAGCCAGCTGAAGCGGTCAGCCTTGCCCGGCAGCCGCGCCAGCAGCATTTCGGCCGCCACGAAGCCCGCCAGCATCAGCACCCAGACCGTCGCCGCCAGGCTCAGGTGGGCGATGTTGCTCCACTTGTAGAAGATGCCCGCATTGGCCAGGCCCAGCGTGACCGCGATCGCGACCATGCCCACCGCCGTCCAGCGGATGGCGTGGCGCGCCCAGTTGGCGGCGCGGCGCTGCAGATCGCCGTCCACCCGCATCACCAGCCAGGACGCGCCCAGCAGCACATAGGCCGCCACCGCGCACAGGCCCACGAACATGGAGAACCAGCCATAGCCGGCATCGGACTGGTAGCCGGTCGCGATGCGGCCCAGCAGCATGCCCTGGCCGAAGGCGGCGATCAGCGACCCCGCCCAGAAGCCGAAGATCCAGCGCGGTTTCATCTCGTTGCGCGCGCGGATGCGGAATTCGAACGAGACGCTGCGCAGCACCACGCCCAGCACCATGCAGGTGAGCGGCCCGTAGAGCTTGCCCAGCACCGCGCCCCAGGCGAACGGGAACGCCGCCGCGAACAGGCCCATGCCCAGCAGCAGCCAGAATTCATTGGCGTCGCGCCACGGGCTGAGCAGGCTCATCATGCGGCCGCGCTCGTGTTCCGGCGCCAGCTGCAGCAGAATACCCACGCCCAGGTCGAAGCCGTCCAGCACCATGCCCGCGGCGATCACCACGAACAGCAGGGCCATGAAGGCCAGCGGCATCCAGAAAGAAGGATCGTCGGGATTGAGGCCCTGGGAGGCGGCCAGCATGGCGATCATGGCGATCCTCCGCCCAGTTTGCGCACAGGCACGACGCCGTAGCGCGCCGCGTGGAACAGCATGCCGACGAACGCCGCGAGCAGCAGCAGGTACAGCACGCCATAGCCGATCAGCCCGTACAGCACGGTGCTGGAAGCGACGATGCCCAGCACCTCGGATTGCGTGACGGTGCCGTTCACCGCGAAGGGCTGCAGGCCCAGGATGGAGACCCACCAGCCGGCCACGACGGCGATGGCGCCGGAGAACATCATGCCGCACAGGACCCGCTGCCACCAAGGCGGCAGCGTGGACGGATCCAGTCCGCGCCGAAACGTCCACAGGAAGGTCACGCAGGCCACGGCCAGCATCAGCAGGCCCAGCCCCACCGCCACGCGCAGCGACCAGAAGGTCAGCGCCACCGGCGGCAACATGCCCGAATACTTGTCCAGGCCGCGGTAGGTGCCGTCCTGGTTGCGATGCAGCCACATCCCGCCCATGTTGTGCAGGGTCAGGTCGGCCACATTCTCATGGGAGCGCGCATCGGGCCAGGCGAACAGCACCAGTTGCGGCTGTGCGCCGCTTTCCCAGTAGCCCGCGGCGGCGGCGGCCTTGGCGGGCTGCAGCTTGGCGATCATCTGCCCGGCGCCGGTCGCGACCGGCAACTGCATGAAGGCCGCCACCACGGCGACCACCAGCGCGGTCTTGAACGCATTGCGTTCGCCGTCGCCCAGCGGGCGCCGCAAGGCCTGCAGCGCGGTCACGCCCATCATCAGGAAGGCGGCGGCCAGGGCCGCTCCCACCATCACCACCGCCATGCGCCAGCCCACAGACGGATTCAGCACCACGGCCATCCAGTCATAGACCTGGTAGCGGCCGTCGACCAGCAGCGCGCCGTCCGGCGTCTGCATCCAGGATTGCAGCGCCAGCACCCAGAACACCGCCACCAGCTGTCCCACCGCCACCATCAGCACGGCCAGCGTATGGGCGCCATCCGACACGCGGCGCTGGCCGAACAGCATGACGCCCAGGAAACAGGACTTGAGGATGAAGACCGAGAGGATGCCGTAGCCCAGCAAGGGGCCGGCCACGTTGCCGATCTTGTCCATCAGGCCCGCCCACAGGCTGCCCAACTGGATCAGCACGGGCACGCTGGCCGCCAGGGTCAGCACGAAGGCCAGCGCGAATATCCGCACCCAGAAGCGGTAGGCGGCCGTCCAGCCGCCCTGCCCGGACCAGCGCGCCCTGATCTTGAAGAACAGCAGCACCCAGGCGAGCGCCAGGGAGAAGGCCAGGAAAAACGCCAGGAAGCTCAGGCTGGCCACGAACTGCGCGCGGGCCAGGGATAACGTGGATATGTCCATGATGGCCCGTAGTGTAGAGCCAGTTACATGACCGTGGGGACAGTTTGAAACCGGTTGCACCGGCCGCGAAAAGGCCTCGCCTGCGGAACGTGGCAAAATTGACTCTTTGTCGCTGCTTTTTCCTATTCTTTCAAGAATGACCTCCGCCACGACGCCGACCCCCGCCGCATCCAATTTCCTGCTCAACATCGTTCAAGACGACCTCGAAGCTCAGCGCTTCGCAGGCAAGCGTTGGGCGGGCAAGCCTGGCCCGGCGGCCTTGCAACAACAAGGCGAACAGGATCCGGCCCGCATCCGCACGCGCTTTCCGCCGGAGCCCAACGGCTACCTGCACCTCGGCCACGCCAAGAGCATCTGCGTGAACTTCGGGCTGGCGCGCGACTTCGGCGGCGTCTGCCACCTGCGCTTTGACGACACCAATCCGGAAAAGGAAGACCAGGAATACGTCGACGCCATCATCGAGGCCGTGCACTGGCTGGGCTTCGACTGGAAGGCCGACGGCAATGACAATCTGTACTTCGCCAGCGACTACTTCGGCTACATGTACGAGTTCGCCGAGGCGCTGGTCGAGGCCGGCCATGCCTACGTGGACGAGCAAAGCCCCGAAGAGATCCGCGCCAACCGCGGCACGCTGACCGAACCCGGCACAGACTCGCCCTGGCGCAACCGCCCGGCCGCCGAGTCGCTGACGCTGCTGCGCGAAATGCGCGACGGCAAGCATCCGGACGGCAGCCTGGTGCTGCGCGCGAAGATCAACATGGCGTCGCCCAACATCAACCTGCGCGACCCGGTCATGTACCGCGTGCGCCACGCCACCCACCACCGCACGGGCAACCAATGGTGCATCTACCCGATGTACAGCTGGGCGCACCCGGTGGAAGACGCGCTGGAAGGCATCACGCACAGCGTCTGCACGCTGGAATTCGAAGACCAGCGTCCGTTCTACGACTGGATCCTGACGCGCCTGGCCGAACTCGGCAAGCTGGCGCAGCCGCTGCCGCACCAATACGAATTCGCCCGCCTGAACGTGAGCTACGTCGTCACCAGCAAGCGCAAGCTGCTGCAGCTGGTGCGCGAAGGCCACGTGGACGGCTGGGACGATCCGCGCATGCCGACCCTCTTCGGCCTGCGCCGGCGCGGCTACACGCCCTCCTCGATCCGCCTGTTCTGCGACCGCACCGCCGTGTCCAAGTCCGATTCCCGCATCGACTACAGCCTGCTCGAGCAGGCTGTGCGCGACGACCTGGACCCGGTCGCCCCGCGCTCGGTGGCCGTGCTGGATCCGCTCAAGCTGGTCATCACCAATTATCCGGAAGGCCAGACCGAAATCTGCACCGCGCCGCGCAACCCGCACGATCCCGAAGCCGGCGTGCGCGAGTTCCCGCTGTCGCGCGAACTCTGGATCGAACGCGACGACTTCCGCGAAGAAGCGCCCAAGAAGTACTTCCGCCTGTTCCCCGGCAACACCGTGCGCCTGAAATACGGCTACGTGGTGCGCTGCACCGGCTTCACCAAGAACGAGGCCGGCGAAGTCGTCGAGGTTCAGGCCGAGTATCTGCCGGAAACCCGCAGCGGCACGCCGGGCGCGGACAGCGTCAAGGTCAAGGGCAACATCACCTGGGTCAGCGCGGCCC
>JALDYL010000222.1:0-7386 GCA_032153965.1 Achromobacter sp.
AAGGCCACATTCTGATGACCCGGGTGGACGTGCCGCACGCGGGTCGGCCTTGATGCGGTTGAAGAGGGCGCACGTCAAGGACCCTACGGATCCTTGACGTCCCGTTCAGTTGCGGTTGGGGCGGCCGCTGAGCGCCCGCGCGGCGGAAATCGCCAATGAACTGAAGCGCTGCGAGAAGGAATCCAGCGTCCATTCGGCCAGCAGGCCGGCGATATGTATGGCCCCAATCGGGCGGCCGGTGTGGTCGACGACCGCGCTGCCCAGCACGATCTCGCCCACCATGCTTTCTTCCTGGCAGATGGCGTAGCCCTGCACCCGCGCTTCGCGCACGCGCTGCCGGATCAGGTCGGGGTCGGTGATGGTCTTAGGCGTCAGCGGGCGCAAGTGGCTGCGTGCCAGGATGTCGTCGACTTCGTCATCGGGCAGATGCGACATGATGGCGCGACCGCCTGAGGACGAGAACGTGGGCATGCGCCGACCCACCAGGGTGGCGTAGAAGGTCTGGCGCTTGGTCTGGCGACGTAGCGCATACACGATGGTCAGGTCGTCAAACAGGCTCAGATCCACGCGCTCGCCGCATTCCTGCTGCAGTTGCTCAAGGATGGGGGTCGCGCGCTCCAGCAGGGGGTGCCCGCGCAAGAAATCAAACGTTCGGTCCAGGATCTTCTTCCCCAGCACATAACCGCGCTGGTTACTACCGCGCTCCAGATACCCAAGGGCCACAAGCGTATGCAACATGCGCTGGGTCGAGCTGCGGTCGAGGCCCGATAACTGCGCGAGTTCGTTCAGGCTCAGCGGGCCGGGGTGATTGGAGAACGCCTCCAAGATGCCGAAGCCTTTAGCCAGGGATTGGTTGAACCGGGTCTCGGTTGTCGCCATGTTGATGTACTCCAGTTTCTTCTTGTCTTTGCTGTTGGTTCGGCGGGCGATATCCGTACGTGGATACGCGCTGTAGAAGTAATTCGCTTTCTTCCGGGCTAGGGAAATCACCCATGCTTTCCGTCTTGCCTCGCAATTGTACGGCCCCTATCATTCCACATATAGATATCGAAGTATCAATAAATGATACTTAAGAGGCGATTTAGTCCGTGGTGGACAAGGAGAGTGCAATGAGCAGTGCCGTAGCAGCCAGGCTGGATCTGGCCCGTATCGCAGAAGCAGTCAACCGGCTTCGCCCATACATGATCGACACGCTGGCCGGATTCGTGCAATGCCGCAGCCTGCCCGGTCAAGAGATGCCCGCAGCGGAATTCCTGGAATCCGCCTTGGCGGACCTGGGCCTCGTTTCCGAGCGGATAGCGCTGCGCACCGAAGAGCTCAAGAACCTGCCGCTGTATTCCCCCGCCTGCTGCCCGGACGGTGGCCGCTACAACGTGTTGGCACGCCACGAGCCGCGCAGCGCCGGTGGCCGCGCCGTGCTCTTCAACGGCCACCTTGATGTGGTACCGACCGGCCCGCAAGAACTTTGGGATCCGAAGCCATTCAGCGGCGAAGTGCGGGAAGGCTGGCTGTATGGCCGCGGCGCGGGCGACATGAAGGCCGGGATCATCTGCGCGCTTGCCGCGTTCAAGGCCCTGCGGGAATTGGGCGTGCAGCCTGCGGGCGCAGTGGGTTTTAACGGCGTGCTGGAAGAAGAAAACACCGGCAACGGCACGCTGGCCACCGTATCTGCGCTGCAAAGCGCCATCGCTGCGGCCAAACTTAGCGCGTTCGACGCGGTAGTTATTCCCGAACCCACGAACGAACGCATGATGAGCGCGCAATTAGGCGTGTACTGGATGTACGTGGATGTCGTGGGTCGTCCGGCGCACGCGGCCAACATGACCTCGGGCGTCAACCCTGTCGAAATCGGCCTGCGTATTGTCGACGAAATGAAAAAGGTGGAGCACGAATGGAACATGCCGGAAAACCGGCATCCGGCTTATCGAGAACACGCGCACCCGATCAATTTCAATTTGGGTCAAATCCACGCCGGGGACTGGAATTCGTCGGTGCCTAGTGTCTGCACGTTGGGCATGCGGATCGCTTGCTACCCGGACATGAGCATTGACGCCGCCAAGGAGTTGGTCGAGAAGCGTATTCGCGCCGTTGAAGACGCATTGAGGGAGAGCGACGTGCGCATCGACATCCGCTACGAGGGCTTCCACGCTCCCGGCTGCGAGTACGACCTAGACGTGCCTGCCATGCAACTGCTGGCCGACGCCCACCGCCGCGTCGCTGGAGAAGCGCCGCAGCCCACTGCGATGACCGCCACCACCGACGGTCGCCACTTCCGCCTGATGATGGACGTGCCGGTCACCTGCTACGGCCCAAAGGTGCAGAACGTGCACGGCTTCAACGAATGCGTCTCGGTAGACAGCATGGTGCGCGTCGCGACATCGCTGGCGCTGTTTATGCACGACTGGTGCGGCGTGGAGCCGCTGCAAACCTCAGCCTGATGGTGGCGGGCCTTCCGCCGCCGTCTTCCGCCGCTTTCCATTTCATACGGAATTCCTGCCATGACGTTCCCTGTCGCCCGGTGCGCCTTAGCGCGCATTACCCTCGCCACCGCGAGCCTGTTAACGCTGTCTGTTCCCGTCTTGCAAGCGGCTGAAACGCCCCAGTATGGCGGCGTCTTGACCGCCATCCTGAGCCCCGAGCCGCCGACTTTAAACGTGGCCGTGCAGCAAGTCGCGAGTACACAATTGGTTGCCGGCAAGATCTTCGAAAGCCTGTTGACCTATTCCTTCGACCTGAAGCCGCAACCTGGGCTGGCCAAGTCTTGGGACGTGTCCGCCGACCGCCTGACCTATACCTTCCACTTGCAGCCCAAGGTGCAGTGGCATGACGGTAAGCCGTTCTCATCTGACGACGTGCTGTTTACGTACACCAAAGTGCTGGCTAGCACTCCACGCACACGCACGCTGATGGCCAACGTGCAAGAAGTGTCGGCACCGGACGCACATACGGTCGTTTTCAAATTAAAGCAGCCGTACTCGGCGTTTCTGTACGCGTTTGATATCGGCGGCGGCGCCATCCTGCCCAAGCACCTGTACGACGTGGACACGCCAATTGGCCGGAATCCGAACAACAACGCGCCGATCGGTACCGGCCCGTTTAAGTTCAAGCGCTGGGAACGCGGGTCATATATTGAACTGGTCAAGAACGAGCAATACTGGAAGGAAGGCCGGCCTTATCTGGACGGCATCACGTACCGCGTGATTCCCGATTCGGCTTCGCGTCGCGTGGCTTTGGAACAAGGCACGGTGCTGCAAGCATGGCAGCAAGACATCGAGCCCGTCGATGTGGCGCGCGTGGCCAAGCTGCCGACCATTAATCAAACCCACAAGGGATATGAGTATTGGTCGACCATGCACTGGCTCGAGCTCAACGGCAGCCGTTATCCCTTCTCGGACAAACGATTCCGTCAGGCGCTGATGTATGGCATCAACCGTCAGTTCATCGTTGACAAGATCATGTTCGGGTCGGGTACGGTGGCCACTGGTCCCATTCACCACAACACGCGTTTCTATGACGCCAACGTCAAAAAGTATCCGTACGACCCGAAGCGAGCCATTGCGTTGCTAGATGAAATGGGTCTGAAGCCCGACGCCAAGGGCGTGCGCGCCACCATCGGCCTGATACCGCTGCCTTACGGCGAAACGCCACGCCGCACTGCGGAATACATCAAGCAGAATCTGTCCAAGATCGGCGTGACCGTCAATATCGAAAGCACCGACGTTGGCGGGTGGACCAGCCGCGTGGGCAACTGGGATTTCGATATGGCCGCCAACGGCGTGTTTCAGTACGGCGACCCGGCCATAGGCGTGGCGCGCACCTATCTGGGCAGCAACATTAAGAAGGGGCTGATGTTCAGCAACACCTCGCAGTACGACAACCCCAAGGTCGACGAACTCTTCAACGCCGCCGCCACCGCCCCTACCGACGAAGAGCGTCAGAAGTTGTACAGCGAAGTCCAACGCATTCTGGTAGACGACGTGCCGGTCCTGTGGCTGGCCGACACCAAATCCTCCACGCTGCTGAACAAGCGCGTGCATGACGCGGTGACGACCGCGCTTGGCGTAGTTGATACGCAAAGCGACACTTGGCTGTCCAAAGAATGAAGGCGGTCAGTAAATTCCTGGCGAATCGGGTGGTCAAGAGCGCCCTGGTTCTGCTGATGATCGCGCTCTTTAACTTCTTCCTGGTTCGCGCGGCGCCGGGTGATCCGGCTGAAATTCTTGCCGGGCAATCGGGTGCGGTGGACGCCGAGTTCATCGAAAAGCTGCGTCAGGAGTTCGGGTTGGACAAGCCCATCCCGGTGCAACTGGGACATTACCTGAAGAACGTCGCCACGTTTGATCTAGGCTATTCCTACCGCCAACAGGCGTCTGTTTCCAGCTTGATCTTGCAGCATCTGCCAGCGACGCTGTTGCTAACGTTGTCGGCGTTTGCCTTTGCGTTGCTGGCCGGGATCAGCCTCGGTACACAGGCCGCATTGCGGGTGGGCAAATGGGGCGACACTGTCATCACCACGCTGTCCATGCTGGCTTACGCCACGCCGCTGTTCTGGGTGGGGCTGATGCTAGTGCTGCTGTTCTCGGTCAATCTAGAGTGGCTGCCCGCCTTCGGCTATGAAAGTGTCGGTGCCGACTTGACGGGAATGGCGCGCATGGCCGACGTGGCCAAGCATTTGCTGCTGCCAGCGTTGACGTTGGGCATGTTTTACATGGCCGTCTACGCCCGGCTAACGCGCGCGTCCATTCTCGAAATCAGCCAACTTGACTTCGTCAAGACAGCACGCGCCAAGGGCTTGTCAGAACGCACGGTCATCGTACGGCACGTGTTGCGCAACGCGCTGCTGCCCGTCATCACCTACGCGGGTATTCAGGCGGGCGGGCTCATCGGCGGGTCGCTATTGGTCGAAACGGTGTTCGCGTGGCCTGGTATCGGGCGACTGGCCTTTGACGCGTTGGTGCAGCGCGACTACAGCGTGCTATTGGGCGTGTTTTTCGTGGCCTCGTTAATCGTGGTCGTAGTCAACATTGTCACCGACATTCTTTACACGGTGGCGGACCCCAGAATCGAACTGAAATGAATGCGTTCATACAATCTTTCTGCCGCAACAAGGGCGGCATCATCGGCCTGATCGTGCTGGGGCTGGTCACCTTGATGGCCATTACCGCTGGTTGGATCTTTCCTGACAGCCCGTGGGACATCGTCAACGGCCCCTTTATGCCGCCGCTGTCCGACGGTGCGCTGCTGGGCACTGATACCTTGGGCCGCGATATTGCCACTGGCATCGCTTACGGGTCCCGCGTGACCCTGCTACTGGCTGCAGTGTCCACCGTTGTGTCCATCTTGGTGGGCATCACGGTGGGGGCGTTGGCCGGCTTTTATGGCGGTCGCGTGGACCAAGCCATTGTGGGTTTTATCGAGCTGTTCCAGACCATTCCCAGCTTCTTCCTGGCGGTGGTGCTGGTCGCCATTCTGACCCCCAATATGGCGACTGTGATCTTCGCGATTGCGGTGGTGTCGTGGCCGCCGCTCGCGCGGTTGGTACGGGCGGAATTCATGAGCCTGAAGAACCGCGAATTCGTGCAAGCCGCGATGTTGGCAGGGCAGTCCAACATTCGCATTATTCTGACGCAGATCCTACCCAACAGTTTGTCGCCCGTGATTGTTTCGGGCTCGCTGATGATCGCAAGTGCAATCCTGCTGGAATCGGCCCTCAGTTTCTTGGGTCTGGGCGACCCTAATGCCATAACGTGGGGTTACATCATCGGGATGTCGCGCAGCGTGTTGCGGGATGCGTGGTGGATGAGCGTGTTCCCTGGCGTGGCAATCTTGGTGACAGTGTTGTCGCTGAACCTGATCGGGGAAGCGCTCAACGATGCCCTGAATCCAAAATTGGCCCGCAGGAGGGCAACGCAATGAGTGCCGACCAGAACAGCGTGCTGCTTGACATCCGCGACCTTAGCGTCACCGCTGCCCACGGGGGACCCACGGTCGTGCAAGGCGTGTCGTACACCGTCAACCGCAATGAAATCATGTGCGTGGTCGGCGAATCGGGTTCGGGAAAATCCGTGACGGCGCACGCCATTATGGGTCTGCTTCCGGACGATCAACTCAGTATCACGCAAGGGAAAATTCTGTACGGCGGGCGCGACCTGGTCGGCTTGTCGGCCACCGACTGGTACGGCTTGCGCGGCAAGTCGTTCGGCATGGTGTTCCAGGAACCCATGACCGCGCTGAATCCCATCATGCGCGTGGGCCGACAGGTGGACGAAGTGCTCGAACGCCACACCACGCTGAGCGCCTCGGCGCGCAAGCAGCGCGTGCTGGAATTGTTCGAACAGGTGCTGCTGCCGGATCCCGCCGCCATGATCGACGCCTTTCCGTTCCAGTTGTCGGGCGGGCAGCGGCAGCGCGTGGTGATCGCGATGGCGCTGGCCCTGGAGCCGGACGTGCTGATCGCGGATGAACCCACGACCGCGCTGGATGTCACGACGCAGGCGCAGATCCTCGGGCTGATCAAGGACATCCAGCGGCGCATGGGCATCGGCGTCATCTTCATCACCCACGACTTTGGCGTGGTGGCCGACATTGCCGACCGCATCGTCGTCATGCGCAAGGGCGCGGTGGTGGAGGCGGGCGCCGCCCAAGACATCCTGAACCGCCCACAGCACCCTTATACGCGCCAGTTGATCGCCGCCGTGCCGCACAAACCCCAGGGCAAGGAAGAGGCCGGCGCGGCGCCCGCGCTGATGGTGGTGGAAAAGCTGTGCAAGACCTTCGCCACGGGTGGGCGCCGGGTCGATGCACTGCGCGATATCTCGCTGGAAATCCGGCAGGGCGAAACGCTGGGCCTGGTGGGCGAGTCCGGCTCGGGCAAGTCCACCTTGGGCCGCACGCTGATCGGCCTGATCTCGCCTGACAGCGGCAGCGTGCGCATGGAAGGGCAGGAACTCGTCGGCATGAAGCCGCGCGACTTCCGCCCCTATCGCCGCCAGATCCAGATGGTGTTCCAGGACCCCTACGCATCGCTGAACCCGCGCCACCGCGTGATCGAGGCGGTGGCGCAAGGCCCCATCGCGTTCGGCATCAGCCGCAAGACCGCGCTGCGCGATGCGCGTGAATTGCTGGAACTGGTGGGCTTGGGCGGAGACGCGGGCGACCGCTATCCGCACCAATTTTCCGGTGGGCAGCGCCAGCGCGTGGGCATCGCGCGCGCCCTGGCCTTGAAGCCCCGGCTGCTGGTGGCGGACGAAGCGGTGTCGGCGCTGGACGTGTCCATCCAGGCGCAGGTGCTGGACCTGCTTAAGACAGTAAGCGGGCAGTTCGATTTGTCCGTGCTGTTCATCACCCACGACCTGCGTGTCGCGGCCCAGATCTGCGACCGCATTG
>JALDYL010000037.1:0-37199 GCA_032153965.1 Achromobacter sp.
GCATCTTGGCCACGCCGATCTTCATGCCGCCAGGCAGCTCGGCGCCGACGCGCGCCAGCGGCACCCTCAGGCCGGCAGCGGCATTGGGCGCGCCGCACACGATCTGCAGCAGTTCGCCGGAACCGTCGTCCACCTTGCAGACGCGCAGCTTGTCGGCGTCGGGGTGCGGCGCGATTTCGACGATATGGCCCACGACCACGCCGCTGAAGGCGGGCGCGGCGGGCACGGTGTCTTCGACTTCCAGGCCGGCCATGGTGAGCCGGTGCGCGAGTTCTTCGGTGGCGATGGCGGGGTTGACCAGCGTACGCAGCCAGGATTCGGGAAATTGCATGATCAGCCGTCTGTTATTCGTTGAACTGGCGCAGGAAGCGCAAATCGCCTTCGTAGAACTGGCGCAGGTCGTTGACGCCGTAGCGCAACATCGTCAGGCGCTCAAGTCCGGAGCCGAAGGCAAAGCCGATGTAGCGCTCGGGATCCAGGCCGAAGTTGCGCACCACTTCGGGGTGCACCTGGCCCGAGCCGGAAATTTCCAGCCAGCGGCCACGGTTGGGACCCGAGGTGAACATCATGTCGATTTCGGCGGACGGTTCCGTGAACGGGAAGAACGACGGGCGGAAACGCACGGCCAGGTCGTCGGTTTCAAAGAAGCAGCGCAGGAAATCGGTGTACACGCCCTTCAGGTCGGCAAACGAGATGTCCTCGGCGATCCAGAGCCCTTCCACCTGGTGGAACATGGGCGAGTGCGTGGCGTCGCTGTCGACGCGATAGGTGCGCCCAGGCGCGATGACCTTGATGGGCGGCTTGTTCATGCGGGCGTAGCGCACCTGCATGGGGCTGGTGTGCGTGCGCAGCAGCAGCGGCAGGCCGTCGGCGTCGTTCATGTCGACGTAGAACGTGTCCTGCATGGAACGCGCCGGATGGTCCAGCGGGTTGTTCAAAGCGGTGAAATTGGTCCAGTCGTTTTCCACTTCGGGGCCGTCGGCCACGTCGAAGCCTATGGAACGGAAGATCTCTTCCACGCGTTCCCAGGTCCGGATCACCGGATGGATGCCGCCCGGCGCGCGGCCGCGGCCCGGGAGGGTGACGTCAATGGTTTCGGATGCCAGGCGGGCGTCCAGTTCGGCCTGCGCCAGCGCGGCGCGGCGCAGGTTCAGAAGCTCTTCGACCCTTTGCTTGGCCTGATTGATCCTGGCGCCCATCTCGCGCTTCTGCTCGGGTTCGAGCTTGCCCAGGGCTTTGAGCAGCACCGTCAGTGCGCCTTCCTTGCCCAGGAACCGAGCCTTTGCATTTTCCAGCGCGGCGGCATCCGAGGCCGCGGCGAAGCGTTCTTGCGCCTGGGAGACCAGGTCGTCAACCGTTTGAGTCATGAAATCCAGCCTTCAAAACGCAAACGGGGCCATTACAGCCCCGTTTGCAGCGATGCGCGATGAGTTAAAGCGCGATCAGGCAGCCAAGGCAGCCTTGGCTTGCTGCACGATGGCGGCAAAGCCGGCCTTGTCGCGCACGGCCAGGTCGGACAGAACCTTACGGTCCAGTTCGATCGAAGCCTTCTTCAGACCAGCGATGAACACGCTGTAGCTGACGCCATGTTCGCGGACAGCAGCGTTGATACGCGTGATCCACAGAGCACGGAACGTGCGCTTCTTGTTACGGCGGTCGCGGTAGGCGTATTGGCCAGCGCGCATGACTGCTTGCTTGGCAATACGGAACACATTACCGCGGCGGCCACGGTAACCCTTGGCGGCGGCAATGACTTTCTTGTGACGTGCGCGGGCGGTTACGCCGCGTTTGACGCGAGGCATAGTAGATCTCCCTTAGATCAAGCGAAAGGCATCATGGCCTTGACGGAGGCCACGTTGGATTCATGAACCGCCGTCGAGCCGCGCAGTTGACGCTTGGCCTTGGTGGTCTTCTTGGTCAGGATGTGACGCTTGAACGCCTGACCACGCTTGATGGAGCCGCTGCCGCGAACCTTAAAGCGCTTGGAGGCGCTTTTCTTGGTTTTCATCTTGGGCATGTTGATTCCCTAAACTAAACACTCATTGTTGATATGCATGACGCCAGGTGCTTGACGCATGGACGGCCGATGAAACCTTCCATGGCGGCAAAACTTGGAGACCTGTTGCCACTTCTGGGGGGTACTCCGGGAGGTCTTCCCGAGGGTCTACCCAAGGGCCTTCCGAAGCACTTTCCGCCAGCATTGCTGCCAAGCGGATTCTTTCCAGAACGGGTCAAATCTGACCCAGATCCGGGAAAGCCTTTGATTATATGGTGATTTCCCGTATTTTGTCGAGTCGTCCGGCGTGGCACGCGCAGGGCCCACAAGCTGGGAGGCCGCCCCATCATACGCCCGGCCGCCGGTACTGCACCGCCTGGGCGATGTGGCGGGCGCCCAGGGCGTCCTCCCCGTCCAGGTCGGCTATCGTGCGCGCCACCCGCAGCGCCCGGTGCATGGCCCGGGCCGAACCGGCCAGGCGGCGCATGGCCTGCAGCAGCAAGGCCTGTGCGTCGTCATCCAGGCGGCAATGCTCGTCCAGCTCCGCCCCCGCGAGCGCGGCGTTGGGCTTGCCCTGGCGCGCCAACTGGCGCGCGCGGCAACGGGCCACGCGCTCGCGGACCGGGCCGGACGCCTCCCCGGGCGGCTTGCCCATCCATTCAGGGTCGGATGGCGGCAAGGCCACATGCAGGTCGATGCGGTCCAGCAAAGGCCCCGATATCTTGTCTGCGTAGCGCGCCACCTGGTCCGGCGTGCAGGCGCAGGGGCGCCCCGGATGCCCGCGCCAGCCGCAAGGACACGGATTCATCGCCGCCACCAGCTGGAAGCGCGCGGGAAACTGCGCCGCCCGCAGGGCGCGCGCGATGACCACCCTGCCCGTCTCCAGCGGCTCGCGCAGCGCTTCCAGCGTGCGACGGCTGAATTCAGGCAGCTCATCCAGGAACAGCACCCCATGGTGCGCGAGGCTGATTTCGCCCGGACGGGGACGGCTGCCGCCGCCCACCAGCGCTGCCGCCGTGGCGGAATGGTGCGGAGCCCGGAACGGCGGCTGGCCTACCGGCGCGTCGGACAAGCCTGCCAGCGCGGCCACGGCGGCCACCTCCAGCGCCTCGCTGCGCGCCAGGGGCGGCAACAGGCCCGGCAAGCGCGCCGCCAGCATGCTCTTGCCTGCTCCCGGCGGCCCTATCATCAAAAGGCTATGGCCGCCCGCCGCGGCAACCTCCAGGGCCCGCCGGGCGCCCGGCTGACCTCGCACATCCGACAGGCACGGCCCGGGCGCGGCGGCCGGCCAAGGCCTGGGCAAGGCGTCGGGCAGCAAGCAGGCGCCTGCGGCGTGCGCCGCCACGTCGGCCAGGGTGCGCGCCGACAACACACGCAGCTGCGGCACCCAGGCGGCCTGCTCGGCGCTGCCCGCAGGCAGGATGAGCGTGGCGCCGGGCGCCTCCCGGGCGACGCTCAGCGCGATGACCAGCGGCGCCGCGACAGGCACCAGCGCGCCGGTCAGGGACAGCTCCCCGGCCAGCACCAGGCCGGCCATCGCCGGATCCCGGACGGGCGATTCCGGATCGCGCACGTCCGCCGGCGCGGCCAACTGGCCCGAGGCCAGCAGCAGGCCCAGGGCGATGGGCAAGTCGAAACGCCCGGACTCCTTGGGGATGTCGGCGGGCGAAAGATTGACGGTGATCCGGCCGGGCGGGAACTCGAAGCCGCTGTTCAGGATGGCCGCGCGCACGCGCTCCCGGCTTTCGCGCACTTCGGTGTCGGGCAGGCCGACCACATTGAAGCTGGGCAGGCCCGGACCCAGATGCGTTTCCACGCGCACCGCATGGGCGTCCAGGCCACACAGGGCGCGGCTGGCAAGCACGGCTAGCGTCAAGGCGGTCTCCGAGTAAGGGCTGGGTCCGCCAGTATCCGCAAACGCGAGGCCGCCGTGGCGGCGACCATGACAAAAGCATCCCGCCCGCCCGGGCGCGGATCTGCGCGTCAAATGAAAAACGGCCGCTGATCGCGGCCGTTTCCGGAAAACGTCACATGCCGGCCGCAGCGCAGCCGGCGGAGGGCCTACTTGTCCAGCGCGGACAGCCGCGACTCCAGCTGCTGCACCTGAGCGGCCAACTGGTCCACCCTGGCGCGGGTGCGCGCCAGCAGATCGGCCTGGATGTCGAATTCCTCGCGCGTGACGAGATCCAGCTTGGAGAATGCCTGCGTCATCATCGCGCGCACATTGCGCTCCACATCGGCGGCCGGACTGCGGGCGATCAGGTCGGAGATGTTCTTCTGGATGTCTTCCATCCACTGGGTGCGATTGTTCATGACGGCCTCACCGTGTTCTTGATATCTCAAGTGTAGTGCGTCGGAACGCGGTTTCCGGGGCGGCGGCAAAAAAAAGGGCCGCCTCCGTCCAAAAAAAGAGGGCGGGCCGCATGCGGTGACCGCCCTTCAAAGCACAGGAGAAAACCGGGCTGCCA
Source organism: Achromobacter sp. (assembly GCA_032153965.1). GTDB lineage: Bacteria > Pseudomonadota > Gammaproteobacteria > Burkholderiales > Burkholderiaceae_B > Achromobacter. Next base: position 4,465 of record JALDYL010000037.1, read on the forward strand.
TGGCGGCAACCCCCTACCAACATCGTTACGGGCAACCCATCTGGCTTGCCGACTGCGTGAACGTATCCGACGACTGCTTGCATTGCGCCGCCAACTGCGTCTTGTCGTTGACTGCCGCCCATTGGGACCTGGCTGCGTCCAGCTGCTCCTTGATCGCGGCGGCGGCCGGATTGCCGCTGCCCAGCTTGTCCATGCAGGCGTTGATCTTGGCCACGTAGGCTTCGCATTCGGCCGGAACGGACGCCGCGGCGCCTGGCGCCGGAGCAGCCGCGGCCGGCGGGGCCGAGGAAGGCGCAGGCGCCGTTGGCGCTGGAGTGGAAGACGCGGGAGCGGCCGGCGTGGCGGCCTTATCCGCCTTGTCGCAGCCGGCCAGCGCGGCAAGCGCCGCGGCCAGGGTCAGAGTGCAGAAAGCCTTGCGGTGGATCTTCATGACTACCCCTTCCCGTTCCTGCTTTCTTTTTGGAGTTGCTTCAACATCGGAAGTACTCCGCCTGCGGCCCCGTCTCATCGGGGACAGGCTTGAACTGATATTGATTCTTCTGCAGCGGCTGCTGGACAACAAGCCGCCGGGTGTAAACCCTCGTATCAGGCGCAAGCGCCAATCCCGCCAATTCCAGCAGCCGCCAGCGCCTCGCCGCACACTCGCCGAATTGCGCCAAAGGCCCGCCCAGCAAGGCTCAGCGAGGAGCGGCCTGCTCATTGGCAGCCAGCCAAAACAGCTTATATGCCAACATAAAACGCAATAAAACGCGCATCAATTTGCTACAAATCTCGAGCGGAAAACATATTTTGTTGCTTGCCCCAAGGGGTCGCGTTCCGCACCAACTTGAAGCCGCCACGCAGTGCATGAAGCACCAAATTGGTGCAATCAGGCACAACTTGAGCGCCCCCACCCGCTCCGCCGAGCCATCCGCGGCATGGCATGGAATTTGCTTGATAGACGAAGCCAACGTGCAACCATGAGAGGAAATGCCATGAAACTCATCATCGCCATCATCAAGCCCTTCAAGCTCGACGAAGTGCGGGTGGCTCTATCCGGGATCGGCGTCCAGGGCCTGACTGTCACCGAAGTAAAGGGATTTGGCCGCCAGAAGGGCCATACCGAGCTGTATCGCGGCGCCGAATACGCCGTTGATTTCCTGCCCAAGCTGCGGGTCGAGGCCGCCGTGCCCGACCACCTGGTCGATCAGGTCATCGAAGCCATCGAACAGGCAGCCCGCACCGGCAAGATCGGCGACGGCAAGATCTTCGCCGCGCCGCTGGAACAAGTGATCCGCATCAGAACGGGTGAAGCCGGCGAAGCTGCGCTGTAAATAAATAAAGACTCAATGGAGCCTGAAAATGGATAAAGCAGATATCTCCTGGTTGCTCGTCTCTACCCTGCTTGTATTGATGATGGCCGTACCCGGTCTGGCGATGTTCTATGGCGGCCTGGTACGCAGCAAGAACGTGTTGTCCGTGTTGCTGCAAGTGCTGTGCACGTTCGTGCTGGGCCTGGTGCTCTGGTTCATCTATGGGTACTCCCTCGCGTTCACCGAGGGCAACGCCTTCTTCGGCGGCCTGTCGCGCGCCTTCTTCTCCGGCATGTTCACCCCGTCCGACGGCAAGTACGCCATGTCGAACTCGCTGACCGAACTGCTGTTCGCCTCGTTCCAGGCCACGTTCGCCGGCATCACCTGCGCGCTGATCGTGGGCAGCTTCGCCGAACGCGCCCGCTTCTCGGCGGTGCTGGTGTTCACGGTGATCTGGTTCACGTTCGCCTACGTGCCGATCGCCCACATGGTGTGGTTCGCTTCCGAAACGGCGCCTGGCCTGCTGAACGCCAAGGGCGCGCTGGACTTCGCCGGCGGCACCGTGGTGCACATCAACGCCGGTGTGGCTGGCCTGGTGGGCGCCTATGTGGTGGGCAAGCGCGTGGGCTACGGCCGCGAAGCCATGCAGCCGCACAACCTGCCGATGACCTTCGTGGGCGCGGCGCTGCTGTGGGTGGGCTGGTTCGGGTTCAATGCCGGCTCCGCCTTGGCCGCCAATGAAAACGCCAGCCTGGCCTTCTTCAACACGATGATCGCGACCGCGGGCGCCGTGCTGTCCTGGCTGTTCACCGAATGGGCCGTCAAGGGCAAGCCCTCGATGCTGGGCGCTGCCTCCGGCGCCGTCGCCGGCCTGGTCGGCATCACCCCGGCCGCCGGCCTGGTGGGCCCGGTGGGCGCGCTGGTCATCGGCGTCATCGCCGGCATCGTCTGCGTCTGGGGCGTGAACGGCCTGAAGCGCCTGCTGCGCGCCGATGACGCGCTGGACGTGTTCGGCGTGCACGGCGTGGGCGGCATCGTCGGCGCCCTGCTGACCGGCGTGTTCAATGCGCAGATCCTCGGCGGCCCCGGCCTGGCCGAGCCCGGCATGATCGGCCACCAGTTGTGGGTCCAGCTGGAAGGCGTGCTGCTGACCATCGTCTGGTCCGGCGTAGTGGCATGGATCGCCTACAAGATCGCCAACGCCCTGTGCGGCATGCGCGTGCCGGAAGACCAGGAACGCGAAGGCCTGGACGTCACCAGCCACGGCGAATCGGCTTACCACAGCTGAACGCGGAATCTCCAGCCCGCCCCAAGGTATCGGCGGGCATGGACAAAAAAAGGCGCCGGATACCGCCCCGGCGCCTTTTTCATGTCGCGGCGTACCGCCTCAGGCCAGATCCAGCGTGTCCAGGTCCACCGGCAAGGCACGGTTCAAGGCGCTTGCCACCTTCACGCGCAAGGCGTTGGAGTGCGCGCGCCGGACCTCGCGCTTGACGTCCAGCAGTTGCTGCGGATGCATGGAGAATTCGGTCAGGCCCAGCCCCAGCAGCAGCCGGGTCATGCGCGAATCCCCCGCCATCTCGCCGCACACGGCAACCGGCTTGCCGGCCCGCTCGCCCGCATTGATGGTGTGCGCGACCAGGCGCAGCACCGCCGGATGCAGTGGATCGTAGAGGGACGCCACGTCGTGGTCGCCGCGATCGATCGCCAGCGTGTACTGGATCAGGTCGTTGGTGCCTATGGACAGGAAATCCAGCGCCTGCGCGAAGGGTTCGATGGCGATGGCGATGGCGGGCACCTCGACCATGGCGCCCACTTCCATCTGGGGCGCATAGGCCTGGCCGCGCGCATCGAGCTCGCGGCGGGCAGATTCGATGGCCGCCTTGGTCGCCACCACCTCGTGCATGTGCGCGATCATCGGAATCAGCAGGCGCACCGGCCCGTGCGCCGATGCCCGCAGAATGGCGCGCAGTTGCGTCGCGAACATCTCCGGGCGCGCCAGGCAATAGCGGATGGCGCGCTGGCCCAGCGCGGGATTGGTGGCCACGGTGGCCTCGCCGTCCAGCGTCTTGTCCGAGCCGATGTCCAGCGTGCGGATCGTGACGGGCCGGCCGGCCATCACCTTGACCACCGAAGAATAGGCCTCGTACTGCTCTTCCTCGCCCGGCAGGTCCGGACGTCCCATGAAGAGGAATTCGCTGCGGAACAAGCCGATGCCATGCGCGCCCGAGGCCAGCGCCAGGGCGGCCTCATCCGGCAGTTCGATATTGGCGTGCAGGACGATGTCGATGCCATCCAGCGTGACCGAGGGCTCGTCGCGCAGCAGGCTCAGCTCGGCGCGCTCGTCCGCATAGGCCGATTGGCGGCGGCGGTACTCATCAAGGATGCGGTTGGACGGGTTGACGATCACTGCGCCGGCTGCGCCGTCGATGATCAGCATGTCGCCGTCGCGGACCAGTTCGCGCACATTGCCCATGGCCACCACGGCGGGCACGGCCATGCTGCGCGCCACGATGGCGGTATGCGAGGTGGGGCCGCCCAGGTCCGTCACGAAGGCGGCGAACCGGCCGCCGCGCAGACGCAGCATGTCGGCGGGCGAAATGTCGTGGGCCACCACCACCAGCGCGTCGTCGCCGCCCATGTGGGACATGTCGGGCAGAATGGCCGAGGTACCGGCCAGGACATGCAGCACTCGCTCGATGACCTGGCGCACGTCGGCCCCGCGCTCGCGCAGGTACTCGTCTTCCATGGCGTCGAACTGCTGGCCCAGGATCTGCCCCTGCGTCGTCAGCGCCCATTCGGCGTTGTAGTGACGTTCGGCGATCAGCGCCAGGGTCTGTTCGGCCAGCAACGGGTCGCCCAGCAGCAGGCTGTGCACGTTGAGCATGGCGCCGAGTTCGCGCGGCGCGTCGGCCGGCAAGGTGTCGGCCAGCTGCAGCAGTTCCTGCTGGGCTGAGGCCAAGGCGTCGGTGAGCCGGCTGCTTTCGGCGGGCACGTCCTCGGGCGCGATGCGGTAATGCGCGACTTCCAGCGCCGCCGCGCCCATGACGACCGCGCGGCCGATGGCATATCCCTTGGCGACGCCTTTGCCGTACAGACACACAACGGGGCTGGCAAAGCCAGCCCCGTTGGGCGCGTCATTGAGGGTCGTAGACGAGCCGGCCTGGGCGACGCTCAGGCCGGTGGATTCGGAAGAAATTCTATTCCTGCTCACCGAATTTGCTGTCGAACAGTGATTCAATTTCAGAAAGAGCCTGCTCGGCATCGTTGCCGGAGGCCTCCAGCTTTACCGTCACGCCCAGCCCGGCAGCCAACATCATGACGCCCATGATGCTCTTGGCGTTCACGCGCTGCGCGCCGCGCGAAATGAAGATTTCGCTGGAAAACTTGCTGGCCAGCTGCGTCAGCTTGGCAGCCGCCCGGGCGTGCAAGCCCAGTTTATTGCTGATGACGATGTCTGTATTAGGCATAGGAAATATTGTGGCTGCGGCATGACGCCGCAGTGTTGATCGCAGCAAAACGTCGAACCGTCAATCGGCCTGAATCGATAGCCGACATGATAGGGCAAACTTCCGCCCGTCAGTCTACACGCAAGACACCCTGAAGCCCCCCGGCCAGCGCCTTCTCGCGAGTTTCGGCCAAGGGCAGATTGCGATAGGTCAGGGCCCGCAGCAGCATCGGGGTGTTCAATCCGGCCAGCACACAGCACTGTATGCCCTGGGCCTGGGCATCGGCGACGGCGCGCTTGGCGATATTGGCGGGCGTGGCGCCGATCAGGTCGGTCAGCACCAGCACGCCCGCGCCGTGTTCCTGCTCCAGGATGTCTTTGAGGACTTGCGGCGCCAGATCGTCCGGCCGGTCTTCAGGCAGGATGTCGTGTATGGCCAACATGCCGTCCAGGTTGCCCATGACGTGGCTGGCGCAATCGCGTATCGCCGCGCCCAGGGGCGCGTGCACGACGATGACTATACCGGTGGTCATGACGGGAATCCTGGCAGGTCAAGCTGCGGCGGCAGGGGTCGCCACGGCCTTTTCCAGCGCCTGGACGAACATGCCCGCGACATCGAAACCGGTTTGCTCGGCGATTTCCACGAAACAGGTGGGGCTGGTGACGTTGACTTCAGTGACGTAATCGCCAATGACGTCCAGGCCGACCAGCAGCAGGCCACGGGCGGCGAGCTTGGGAGCCACGGCCTCGGCGATCTCGCGATCGCGCGGGGAGAGTTCCTGGGCCACGCCGCGGCCGCCGGCCGCGAGGTTGCCGCGGGTTTCGCCGGCCAGCGGAATGCGGGCCAGGGAATACGGCACCGGCACGCCGCCGATCAGCAGGATGCGCTTGTCGCCCTTGACGATGTCGGGAATGTAGCGCTGCGCCATGATGGTGCGCGCGCCGTTGTCCGTCAGCGTTTCCAGGATGGCGTTGAGGTTGGGATCCTTGGGCTGCAGCCGGAACACGCCGGTGCCGCCCATGCCGTCCAGGGGTTTGACGATGACGTCGTGATGCTCGTCGTGGAACGCCTTCAGGCGGGCCATGCTGCGGGTCACCAGCGTGGGCGCGGTGAACTCGCTGATTTCGGTGATGGCCAGCTTTTCGGGATGGTTGCGGATCGCCGCTCCGGTGTTGAACACGCGGGCGCCCTGCGCCTCGGCATATTCAAGCAGATGCGTGGAATACACGTATTCCATGTCGAACGGCGGGTCCTTGCGCATGACCACCGCGCCGAACTCCGCCAGCGGCAGATCCTGGGCGGCGGACTCGCGCCACCAGTCGTGGCCGTGCAGATCGGCGTCCGCGACCAGTTCGATGGGGGTAGCCGCGGTCTTGACCGTGCCCGCCTCGATATAGAGATCGCCCTGCATGGCCACGCTGAGCGTATGGCCGCGCGCCACCAGGGCGCGCATCATGGCGACAGAGCTGTCCTTGTACGCCTTGAGCAGCGGCAAGGGATCCAAAACGAACAATACATGCATCGCGACACCCTGAACGGACGCCGCCTCCCCTCGCGGGAAGGCGGCTTTATGACATCGTAGCGCAGAGCCGCCCAATTGGCGAACCCGCCGGCACAAAGACTGGCGGCGGGTCGCTGGAGCGGCGTAGTCTCCCTGGAGAGACTACGGCAGGAGTTCAGGCGGCCGATTCAGGCTTGCCCGCAGGCACGGCCTTTTTCTTCGGCGCCAGCACCATGACCATCTGACGGCCTTCGAGCTTCGGCATGGCTTCGACCTGGGCAAGTTCCAGCAGATCGTCACGCACACGTTCAAGCACGCGCATACCAAGTTCCTGGTGGGCCATTTCGCGGCCACGGAAGCGCAGCGTCACCTTGGCCTTGTCGCCTTCTTCGAGGAAGCGGCGCAGGTTGCGCAGCTTGACTTGGTAGTCGCCCTCGTCGGTGGCCGGACGGAATTTGACTTCCTTGACCTGGATGACCTTCTGCTTGGAACGAGCTTCGGCTTGGCGCTTCTGCTCTTGGTACTTGAATTTGCCGTAGTCCATCAAACGGCAGACCGGCGGCTCGGCGTTCGGCGCGATTTCCACCAGATCCACGTCGCTTTGCTCGGAAAGACGGAACGCGTCGGCGATCTTGACGATGCCCAGCTGTTCTCCTTCCAGACCTATCAGGCGCACCTCGGGGACGCGGATTTCACCGTTGATGCGATTGGCTTTTTCAGTGGCGATGTTGAAAGCTCCTAGAAATGTTAAGCAGCGCTGCTACCAGGTTGGTTGACGTCGCGACGGGTGGAAACGTCCTCGGACAAGCGCGCGACGAATTCGTCGTATGCGATGGCCCCGAGGTCCAGTCCACCCAGTCCGCGTACGGCTACGGTGCCGTTTTGCTTTTCCTTGTCGCCGACGACGAGGATGTACGGCACCTTTTGCAGGCTGTGCTCCCGAATTTTACGAGTGATTTTTTCACCGCGCAAATCGGACTCTACTCTAAAGCCTTGTTTTTTCAGGCTTTGCGTGATTTCAGCCGCATAATCGGCCGAAGGTTCGGAAATGCAGCATACGACAGCCTGCACCGGAGCCAGCCAGGGAGGCATGGCGCCGGCGTGGTTTTCGATCAGCATGCCGATAAAACGCTCCAGCGAACCGAGGATCGCACGGTGCAGCATGACCGGCGGGCGGCGCTGGTCGTTCTGGTCCACGTACTCGGCGCCCAGGCGCACGGGCATGGAGAAGTCGACCTGGATCGTGCCGCACTGCCAGTGACGGCCGATGGCGTCCTTCAGGGTGTATTCCACCTTGGGGCCGTAAAAGGCACCCTCGCCCGGCGACACTTCGAACTCGCAGCCGGTGCGGCGCAGGCTTTCCATCAGGGCCGCTTCGGCCGTGTCCCAGACTTCGTCCGAGCCGATGCGCTTTTCAGGGCGCGTGGCGACCTTGTACAACACCTCGGTGAAGCCGAAATCGCGGTAAACCTTTTGCAGCAGCGCCGTGAAGTCGGCGCACTCGTCCTGCAGCTGTTCTTCGGTACAGAAGATGTGGCCGTCGTCCTGCGTGAAGCCGCGCACGCGCATCATGCCATGCAGCGAACCCGAGGGCTCGTTGCGGTGGCACTGGCCGAATTCGCCGTAGCGCAGGGGCAGTTCGCGATAGGAATGCAGGCCGGCGTTGAAGATCTGCACGTGGCCCGGGCAGTTCATCGGCTTCAGGCCGTAGACGCGGTTCTCGGACTCCGTCGTGAACATGTTTTCACGGTAGTTGTCCCAGTGGCCCGTTTTCTTCCAGAGCGAAATGTCGAGGATCTGCGGCGCCTTCACTTCCTGGTAGCCGTTGTCGCGGTAGACGGAGCGCATGTACTGCTCCACCTGCTGCCACAGCGCCCAGCCCTTGGGGTGCCAGAAGATCAGGCCGGGGGCCTCGTCCTGGAAATGGAACAGGTCCAGCTCGCGGCCGATCTTGCGGTGGTCGCGGCGTTCGGCCTCTTCCAGCATGTGCAGGTAGGCTTCCTGTTCTTCCTTGGTGGCCCAGGCCGTGCCGTAGATGCGCTGGAGCATCTCGTTCTTGCTGTCGCCGCGCCAGTAGGCGCCGGCCACCTTCATCAGCTTGAAGACCTTCAGCTTGCCCGTGGACGGCACGTGGGGGCCGCGGCACAGGTCGATGAAGTCGCCTTCGCGGTACAGGCTGAGCGGCTCGTTCGACGGAATCGACGCGATGATCTCGGCCTTGTACTTTTCGCCTATGCCCTTGAAGAATTCGACGGCGTCGTCGCGCGACCATTCCTCGCGCGTGACGACTTCGTCCTTCTTGGCGAGTTCGGCCATCTTCTTCTCGATGGCGGCCAGGTCTTCCGGCGTGAACGGACGCTTGTACGAGAAGTCGTAGTAGAAGCCGTTGTCGATCACCGGACCGATGGTGACCTGGGCATCCGGAAACAGCTCCTTGACGGCATAGGCCAGCAAGTGCGCCGTCGAGTGGCGGATCAGGTCCAGGCCGTCGGCGTCCTTGGCGGTCACGATGGCCAGGCGGGCATCGTCCTCGATGCGGAAGCTGGTGTCGACCAGCCTGGAGTCCGAGCCCTCAAACGTCACGCGGCCGCCCAAGGCGGCCTTCGCCAGGCCCGTACCGATCGATTGCGCCACTTCGGCAACCGTTACCGGCCCCGGATATTGGCGCTGCGAACCATCGGGCAATGTGATCTGTACCATCGGGAGTGCTTCCTGGGGGGTTCTGGGAACTAAAAAAACAAAATACGGAAACGAAAAACGCGGCCTGAGAGCCGCGTTCCTTGGATTGTCTTGCTGAGTCCTACCGCTGACCTGACACGGTGAAACCCGACGCACGAAAACTTAACGCGACATAGGGCGAAAGTTCCGGGTCGTAGTTCGTGCCAGCGGGAAAAACATGGTGTCTGGACCTAATGATGCTCGCCGCAGCGGCATGGATCAAAAACAGCAAACAATGCACCGCGCAACAGAAGCTGTGCTTATCGTCGACGATTGTATCACTATTTACGCCTTTTCCGTGGCAAAAGCGCCACAGCCCGCCCGGGGGAGCACGCCGGTGGCGCCTGGCTGTGCGCCGCTGCCCCATAACTCAAAACCTCATCTGCCGTCGCGGCCTAAATCCCGGCTGTTCCGCGCGTGCTTCTCGCATATATGACAGGTCGACGGTGCAACAGTCTTATTTTGGTGCGATTCGTCTCCCGCGGGCCATGCGAAAACGTAATCTGCCTTCGCAAACTCAGGACACCCGCGACCTGCGCAATCGACCGCCGGCGTTCCCCCATCCTGCATGTGGAGCATCGATGAAAACTGTCTCAGCGCTCACCCTCAAAGCGCCCCCACACATCAACCCCGAGCCCGCCGACAACGGCGACCGCCCGGGTACGCGCCGGCACCTGCTCCTATCCCGGCCGCCGCCTCTCATCAAGGTGGCGATCCTGGACGACCACCCCGTGGTTGCCGTGGGCGTGGGCGCCTACCTGGAAAGCCGGCCTGGCTTCCGGGTGGTGCACCGGGAAACCTCTGCCCGCTCGCTATTGGAAAAACTGTCCCACTCGCCCTGCGAAGTCGCCCTCGTCGATTTCTACCTGCCCCTGGAACCCTGGGACGGCGTGAACTATCTACGGCGCCTGCGCCGCTACCACCCCACGATGGCACTCATCACATTCTCGGCGGGTAGCCGCCAGGAGACCCAATACGCCGCCTTTCGCGCGGGCGCCAACGGCTACTTCGCCAAGGAATGCGGCATGGTGCTGCTGCCGGAGATGATCCGCGGCGTGCTGGCGGGCAAGGAAGAGTTCCTCACGGTGCAGGACGGCAAGATCCGCCCCCAGCAGCCGACCCACCCTCACTCGGCCCTGACGACTTCGGAAGTGGAGATACTGCGTCACATCAGCCAGGGTTTGTCCGTCACGCAGATATCGGCGCGGCTGATGCGCAGCAAGAAGACCATCAGCACCCACAAGCGCCGCGCCATGCGCAAGCTGCAATTGTCCGACGACCTGTCGCTGGCGCTCTATTTGCGTGAGAAGTTCGCCGAATGATCGCAGCCCGTCGCCCGCCCCACGCGTCGTTGCTGCTCAGATGATCCGGGAGTAACTGGCCGCGGTGCCTGGCGCCTGCAGATAGCCGTCGAACGCCATGGCGACGGCCCGCACGAAGTACCAGCCCAGGCCGGTCACTTGCAGCTCGTCGGGGCGCAGGTTGACCAGGCCCAGCTCGGCCAGATCCGCCATCTGCAGCAATTCCCGGCCAAAACTGTCGGCAAATCGCAGGCCGTGACGCGCCTCGATCCGGCCGAACTCCACGCGTCCCTGGCACATGATGTCCATGATGATCTCGCGCCGCACCAGGTCGTCCGCGCTCAATTCCAGCCCTCTTTCGACGGCAAAGCGCCCCGCCTCGATTGCCGCGTAATACTCGTCCAGGACCTTGGCGTTCTGGCTGTACGTGTTGCCGATGCGGCCGATCGCGGACACGCCCAGGGCGACCAGGTCACGGTCGGGTTGCGTGCTGTAGCCCTGGAAGTTACGGTGCAACTCCCCCTTGCGCTTGGCGATCGCCAGCGCATCGGTTTCCAGGGCGAAATGGTCCATGCCGATGTAGGCGTAGCCCTGTTTCAGGAAGCCGTCGATGGCGGCGCTGAGCAGTCCCACCCGCGTCTCCCTGTCGGGCAGATCGGCCTCGTTGATGCGGCGTTGCGGCTTGAAGCGCGCGGGCAGATGAGCGTAGGCATAGAGCGCGATGCGGTCAGGGCGCAGCGCAATGACCTGGGCGATGGTGCGGGCAAAGGACTCCGTGGTCTGCAGCGGCAGGCCATAGATGAGGTCCATGTTGACCGAGGCATAGTCCAGCGCCCGGGCGCTCTGCATCAGCGCCTGCACGTCCTCGAACGATTGCATGCGATGCACCGCCGCCTGCACCCGAGGATCGAAATCCTGTACGCCGAAACTCAGGCGGTTAAAGCCCAGTCCACGCATATGGGCCAGGCGCTCGGGCGTGGCGGTGCGCGGATCCACCTCGATCGATATTTCCGCGTCGGGCTCGAAGCGGAAAGCGCGGCGCAGATTCGCCATCAGGCGCGACAGCTCCTCGTCGGACAGGAAAGTCGGCGTGCCGCCGCCAAAATGCAACTGCGATACGGGCACGCCCTCGCCCAGCTCGCGCACATGCAGTTCTATCTCGGCAGCCAGGGCATCCAGATAGCGGGCGGCGCGGTCGTGATGGCGGGTCACCACCTTGTTACAGGCGCAGTAATAACAGACCGATTCGCAGAACGGGATGTGCACGTAGAGCGACAAGGGCTCCACCGGCGCCGCCGCATGGCGCTGCTGCAGCGCCTGCCGGTACTCCTGCTCGGCAAACCCGCCGTGATACCGGTCTGCCGTGGGATATGAGGTGTAACGGGGTCCGTTCTTGTCCAGCCGCGCCAGCAATTGGGGCGGGAACAAGGGGCTGGCGGCGCAGGGCTCGCGGGACTCGGTCTGTAATGGGCGTAGGACGGCTTGCATACCTGGAATTATTCGCCTGTGCCGGCCAGTCCGGCTTGATCTTGCGCAAACGCCGGCGTCTTGCCGTCCAGCCAGTCCGCCCGTCCCGCCCTGCCCACTAGCGGCGCTTGCGGCCACGCCCCGTAAAATGCGCCTGTCACAAAGATGCACAACAAGGAAACCATCATGGGCACTGAACTGGACGGCCGCCTGCTCGCCATGCGCCAGGCGTTGGCGATCGCCATCGCCCTATCGACCCGCAGCAGCCCCCAAGCCACCGACATGGCGCTGGAGCTGCTCAATGACCTGAAGGCGAACATGGACAATGCCCCCTCGGACAGTCCGTTCGAGAAGCCGGAATGGGTGGTGGGCGCGCACGACGAGCTGGACGGCATCGCGCGCCTGGTGCGGGCCTTCACGCAGACGCCCGAGCCGGACGGCGAGGCGCAGTAGACAACCGCAGTAGCCAACCTCAGGGACGCAGCGGACCTGACGCCGTGCCGCAGAGCGCGGAGGACGGCGTCACGCGCCAATACAGGCCCGGGAAGTCCCGCCCGACCTCGACGAATCCCGGCCCGGGCGCCTGCAGCGCCAGTTCCAATGCGCCGCAGGTCTCGGCCATGTCCCTCGGCACCCAGGGGCTGAAGCGGAGTTGCCCGTCTATCAGCACCAGGGGCTGCTCCGGCAGGCGCAACGCCAGTGCTCCAGCCTCGGCGGGCGGTCCCGATATCAGCCTGACCGGCCCGCCCAGCGCGGCCTTGGCGGGTTCGTGCAAGGCCGCGGCCAACGCCCTGGAATCGAAATGGCGCCAGTCCGACGCCTTGCGCGCAAGTCCCGCCCCGCCCGGCGAAGTCAGCCCGACCCGCAGCATCAACAGCGCCTGGACCAGTACGAAGACCAGCACCGCATCGCGCGGCCGCACGCGCTCCCAGACGGCGCCGCGCATCAGTTCCATCGCCGCCGGCGCCACGAACAGCAAATAGGGGGTGCCCCAGTGCAGCTGCACATGGGAACCGCTGGCCAGCGTCATGACGCTGACGAAGATCAGCGGCGTAAAACCGAACGACAGCAGAATGGCGCGGCCCGCATCTCGCGGCCGGGCCTCCCCCGCCACCGCGCCAGCAGCCGCGCGGCGGCGGACCAGCCACCACAAGGCGCCCAGAAATACCCACGCTGGCAGCGCACGGTTCAACAACTGATCGCCCCACCACCGCGCCACTTCGGCCACGCGGCTGGCCCACGGCAGGCCGGCGGCCAGCGATGAAGCCATCGCGTAATTCAGGGGCTCGAAATCGTTGTAGGCCAGCCAGCACAGATGCGGCGCAAAGACCGCCAACGCGGTCAGCGCGGCCACCTGCAGGCCAAAGCGGTGCATGGGGTCGCGCCAGCCGCGCTGGCTCAGCCAGAAAGCCAGCACGGCGGCGCCCGCCACCGCGCTCTGGTACTTGGACAAACCGCCCAGGCCCAGACAGGCGCCCAGCACGATCCACCAGCCGATCCGGCGTGTGGTCCAGGCTTTCCAGCACGCGGCGGCGCAACCCACCGCCAGCGGAATCAGCACGATCTCGTGGTTGTAGAAATGCAGCCGGCCGTTGTAGAAGGTGATGCACAGGCCAGCCAGCAACACGATCCGCGCGTAGCCGCGGTCGCGCATGTGACGCAGCCAGCGCCATAGCAGCGCAAAAGCGCCCAGCGTGCAGAGCGCGCCGGCGATGTAGCTCGTCCAGGCCGACCAGCCCAGCAATTGCACCGCGGGCCACAGCAGCCAGGTCGGCAGCGGCGGATGCTTGTAGTAGCCCCATTCCAGGCTGCGCACCCAGGTGAGCTGCTCGATGTTGTCGGTGGGCGGCGCCAAGGCCGCCCAGTCCAGCAGCCATAGCCACGCCAGGGCGAACAGCGCCATGCCCAGGCCGATCCGCCAGCCCTCGGACCGCAACGCCCGTTCCACGACTTCCTTCACATCCCTCTCCCTTCCTGCCGGCGCAGCGCGCTGCCTTGCTTCATGCCCGTCATCGGGCGGGACGGAGTATGGGATGGCGCCAGCCCGCAACAGCGGGGATTCTGTGCGGGATTTGTCTGGAAACTGTAAAGGGTTCGAGGCTTTCCTAACTGGCCTGACCACTCTAAAGAAAGACGTGAAATCCCTGTGATCGTTTTCCCTTGAAATACAAAATTTCCCTTCTTATTCAAGGGCAGGATGCCTATATTTGGTGGCCTGACCACTTGGCCCGAAGTTCCCGCCTCACGCGCCGATGAACACCTTCCAAGCCGCTGCCGTCACTCGCCTGTACCGCGTCATCGCCGACCAGATCGCTGGCCGCATCCGCGCCGGAGAATTCCCCCGCGGCGCACGCCTGCCTTCCGAACGGGAGTTGGCCGAACAGCAGCAGGTCAGCCGCGCGTCGATCCGCGAGGCCCTGATCGCGCTGGAAATCGAAGGCTATGTCGAGGTGCGCGTCGGCACCGGGGTATTCGTCACCGCCGCCCGCGAAGTCGCCGCCCCCGCCGCCAGTCACGCCACGCCGGGAACGGACGGCATCGGTCCGTTCGACCTGCTGGAAGCGCGCATGCTGATCGAGCCCGAATGCGCCGGCATGGCCGCGCAGCACGGATCGCCGGCCCAGATCGCCGCCATCCGCGACGCCCACGAAGGCATGTCGCTGGGCAACTCGCCGGGCCGCCACGACCGCGATTTCCACAACGCCATCGCCGCGGCTTGCGGCAACGCCGCAGTGGCGGCCTCGGTGGCCCATCTGTGGGAATTGACGCAGGCCAGCCCCGTGTACAGCCGCATGGAGGATTACTTCGTCGACACCAAAGTCTGGGCGATCGCCCATGCCGAGCACCAGCGCATCCTGACGGCCATCCAGGCGCGCGACCCGATCCGCGCGCGGCACGCCATGCATGCGCATCTGCTGGGCATCCTGGCGCGCCTGCGCGAGGACTTTGGCGAAGACAACGGCGCGCCGCAATGGTGCGCGGCGCGCTGAACAGCACCTGTACGAAGCATTGTTGTAGCGGCTCCACCCGCAGTACCCCTGAAAACACAGGTGGCATGAGGTTTGCTTGCCAGAGCACGGCATCCGCGACGCGGACACCTGTCAGACCCTTTCCAGCCCGGAGGCTCGCAGTGAAATCGAAGAAATGGTTCTCTCTAAGCATCGGCGCACTGGTCCTTGCGGCCGCGCTGCCCGCCACGCAAGCCCTGGCGCAGACCAAGGGCGGCACGCTGAACATGATCGTGCAGCCCGAACCGCCGGTGATCGTCACCGCCATCAACCAGCAGGGCCCCACGCAATTCGTCGCCGGCAAGATCTACGAGAGCCTGCTGACCTACTCCACCGACCTGAAGCCGCAGCCCGGCCTGGCCAAGTCGTGGGAGGCCTCGGCCGACGGCCTCTCCTATACCTTCCACCTGCAGGACAACGTCAAGTGGCATGACGGCAAGCCCTTCACGTCCGAGGACGTGGTGTTCTCGCTGGCGGACATGCTGCCCAAGACCCATGCGCGCGCCCGCGTGATCCTGAACAAGTTTGTGGAATCGGTGCAGGCGCCGGACGCCAAGACGGTCGTCGTCAAGCTGAAGACGCCCTTCCCCGCCTTCATGCTGATGTTCGAGCCGGGCTTTGCTCCCATGATGCCCAAGCATCTCTACGCGGGCACCGACTACATGACCAACCCGGCCAACCAGAAACCGGTCGGCACCGGCCCGTTCATGTTCAAGGAATGGAAGCGCGGCGAATACATCAAGCTGACCCGCAACCCCGACTACTGGAAGCCGGGCAAGCCCTATCTGGATGAGCTGGTGTTCAACGTCATCCCCGATTCGGCCTCGCGCGCGGTGGCCTTCGAGCGCGGCAGCGTGGACGTGCTGCGCGGCGGCGACGTGGACAACGTCGACATCAAGCGCCTGCGCGCCCTGCCCAAGGTCGAGTACACCACGGCCGGCTGGGAGATGTTCTCGCCGCAGGCCTACCTGATCTTCAACATGCGCAAGCCGCCCTTCGACAACCTGAAGGTGCGCCAGGCGGTGATGGCGGCCATCAACCGCAACATGGTGGTCAACAATATCTTCTTCGGCCTGGGCAAGGTCTCCACCAGCCCCTTTGTCACCACCGAGATGTTCTACGACAAGAACATGCCGCCGCTGGCGTTCGACATGAAGAAGGCGCGCGCGCTGATCAAGGAATCCGGCATCAAGCCCGAGGACTACACAATCCGCCAGCTGAGCTTCCCCTATGGCTCCACCTGGGACCGCCTGGGCGAATACACCAAGCAGGCGCTGGAGCAGCTGGGTTTCAAGGTCAATCTGGAAGCCACCGACGCGGGCGGCTGGGCCAGCCGCACCGGCAACTGGGATTTCGACATGACGACCACCTTCACCTACCAGTACGGCGACCCCGCGCTGGGCGTGCAACGGCTCTATATCTCGTCGAACATCGTCAAGGGATCGCCGTTCGCCAACGTGCAGGGCTACAGCAACCCGGAGACCGACAAGCAATGGGAAGCCGCCGCCTCGGAAGTGGATGCCGCCAAGCGCCAGGAGATCTACACCAAGCTACAGACCACGCTGATCAATGAGATCGCCAACGGCTTCCTGGTGGATATGGAGTTCCCCACGCTCTATCGCGGCAACGTGAAGAACCTGGTCAAGACCGCCATCGGCCTGAACGAGACCTTCGACGACGTGTACATCGAGAAGTAAGCGCCGCAGGACGCCGCCGCGGCATGCCTGCCGTGGCGGCGGATGCCGGCCGGACTGCGGCTGCCCAAGGCAGGCCGCGCCCGACCAGAGAGGACCCCGAGCATGAAATTCCTGTCTTTCCTCGTTTCCCGCATCGGCAAGGCCCTGGTGGTCGTGCTGGGCGTGGTGATCATCAATTTCTTCCTGATCCGCCTGGCGCCCGGCGACCCCGCCGCCGTGCTGGCGGGCCAGGCCGGCGCGGGCGACGCCGCCTACGTCGAACAGCTGCGCGTGGCCTTCGGCCTGGACAAACCCATCCTGACCCAGCTGATGCTGTACCTGAAGGGCGTGGTGCAGCTGGACCTGGGCTTCTCGTACCGCAACCATGTGCCGGTGCTGGACCTGATCCTGGAGCGCCTGCCGGCCACCTTCCTGCTGATGTCCTGCGCATTCGTGTTCTCGATCGTGCTGGGCGTCTTCCTGGGCGTGGTGGCGGCCAAGGCCCGCTACCGCAACAAGCGCCGCTGGATCGACAGCTCCGTCATGACGGGCGCCCTGGTGCTGTACGCCACGCCGCTGTTCTGGCTGTCGCTGATGGGCATCCTGCTGTTCTCGGTGGTGCTGGGCTGGCTGCCTGCCTTCGGCATGGAGACCGTGGGCGCCAACCTGAAGGGCTGGGCGCGCGCGGGCGACATCGCCCAGCACCTGATCCTGCCCACCGTGACGTTGGGCTGCTTCTTCATGGCGGTCTACGTGCGGCTGACGCGCGCCTCCATGCTGGAAGTGATAGGCATGGATTTCGTCAAGACGGCGCGCGCCAAGGGCGTGAGCCCCGGCCGCGTGATCCGCGCCCACGTGCTGCGCAATGCGCTGCTGCCGGTCATCACCTTCGCCGGCATCCAGCTGGGGCAGATGGCGGGCGGCGCGGTGCTGACCGAAACCGTGTTCGCCTGGCCCGGCATAGGCAGGCTGATGTTCGACGCGCTGCTGCAGCGCGACTACCAGCTGCTGCTGGGCATCTTCCTGGTCACCTCCATCATGGTGGTGGTGTTCAACCTGCTGACCGACGTGCTGTACCGACTTATCGATCCGCGCATCGGCGCGGGCGCGCAGCAAGGAGCCGCCGCATGAAGTCATTTGCCCGGCGCTACATGCGCAATTACGGAGCGGTGGCCGGATTGGCCATCATGCTGGTCGTGGTCCTGGTGGCCCTGGCCGCGCCCCTGCTGTATGAAGAATCCCCCTGGATGATGGTGGCCGATCCGCTGATTCCTCCATTCACCAACGCCGACTACCCCTTCGGCACCGACATGCTGGGCCGCGACATCACGGCCGGATTGGTCTGGGGCGCCCGGGTTTCATTGATGGTGGGCCTCTTGTCGACGGCGGTGGCGCTGGTCTTTGGCATCGTGGTCGGCTCGGTGGCGGGCTATTGCGGCGGCCGGGTGGACGACGCGCTGATGCGCTTCACCGAGTTCTTCCAGACCATCCCGCAGCTGGCCATGGCCGTGGTGCTGGTGGCGATCCTGAGCCCGTCCGTCTACTCCATCATGGGCGCCATCGCGGTCGTATCGTGGCCGCCGGCCGCGCGCCTGGTGCGCTCGGAATTCATGACGCTCAAGCAGCGCGAGTTCGTGCAGGCCGCCATCGTCATCGGGCAGACGCCGGCCCGCATCGTCGGCACCCAGATCCTGCCCAACGCCATGTCGCCCATCATCGTGTCGGCGTCCTTCATGGTCGCCACCGCCATCCTGACGGAATCCTCGCTGTCCTTCCTGGGGCTGGGCGACCGCAACCTGATGAGCTGGGGCTTCATGATCGGCGCGGCGCGCACCATGATCCGCGAAGCCTGGTGGATGAGCGTCTGGCCCGGCGTGGCGATCCTGCTGACGGTGCTGGCCATCAACCTGATCGGCGAAGGCCTGAACGACGCCCTCAACCCGCAGCTGCGCAAGCGCGGCGAATAGGAGGACGGCATGAACGCTTCCGCTCCCTTGCTGTCCATCCAGAACCTGAGCATCGCCTTGCCCAAGGGCGGCGACCGCCCCTATGCCGTGCAGGACGTGTCCTACGACATCCGCGCCGGCGAAATCCTGTGCATCGTCGGCGAATCGGGCTCGGGCAAGTCCATGAGCGCCAACGCCATCATGGGCCTGCTGCCCGATTACCTGACGCCGCAGCAGGGCCGCATCCTGTTCCGCGGCCAGGACCTGCTGCGGCAGGACGAAGCCACCCTGCAAGCCATGCGCGGCAAGGACATGGCGATGATCTTCCAGGAGCCCCTGTCGGCGCTGAATCCGCTGATGACGGTGGGCGAGCAGATCAGCGAAGTCATGCGCGTGCACAACGCGTATCCGGGCGCGCAGCGCATGGCCCGCACGCTGGAGCTGCTGGCCTTCGTGGGCCTGCCCGACCCCGCCACGCTCTACCACGTCTACCCGTTCCGGCTGTCCGGCGGACAGCGCCAGCGCGTGATGATCGCCATGGCCCTGGCGCTGGAACCCGCGCTCCTGATCGCCGACGAACCCACCACCGCGCTGGACGTCACCACCCAGGCGCAGATCCTGGCGCTGATCGCCCGCATCCAGAAAGAGAAAGGCATGGGCGTGATGTTCGTCACCCATGACTTCGGCGTGGTGGCCGAGATCGCCCACCGCGTCGCCGTCATGGAAAAAGGCATCCTGGTCGAACAGGGGCCGGCCGACGAAGTGCTGAACCGCCCCCGCCACCCCTACACCCAACGCCTGATCGCGGCCGTGCCGCACCGCCGCGGCGCCGAGCGCGAGTCCACCGCGCACGAGCAGCCCGTGCTGGACGTGCGGGACTTGAAGAAGACCTACGTGGTGGGCCGCGGCTGGCTGGGCGGCAAGCGCGAGGTTCATGCGGTCGACGGCGTCAGCTTCAGCGTGCGGCGCGGCGAAACGCTGGGCATCGTGGGCGAATCGGGCTCCGGCAAGTCGACCATCGGCAAATGCCTGCTCAAGCTGGTGGGCATCAACGGCGGCCAACTGATCTTCAACGGCCAGGACATCGCCGCCATGCCGGAATCGCGCTTCCGGCCGCTGCGCCACGACATCCAGATGATCTTCCAGGACCCGTTCGCCTCGCTCAACCCGCGCCACACCGTGGGCCGCATCATCAGCGACGGCCCCGTCGCCAACGGCGTGCCGCGCGCCCAGGCCGAAGCGCGCGTGCGCGAGTTGCTGTCGCTGGTCGGGCTGGACCCGTCCGCCTTCGACCGCTATCCCAACCAGTTCTCGGGCGGACAGCGCCAGCGCATCGGCATCGCACGCGCGCTGGCGCTGGAGCCCAAGGTGCTGGTGGCCGACGAATCGGTTTCGGCGCTGGATGTCTCCGTCCAGGCGCAGGTGCTGCAGCTATTGCACGACTTGCAGCAACGCCTGAAGATCGCGCTGGTCTTCATCACCCACGATTTGCGCGTGGCCGCCCAGATCTGCAATTCCGTCCTGGTCATGCATCGCGGCAAGGTGGTCGAGTACGGCTCGCCCGCGCAGATCTTCGACAATCCGCAACACGCCTACACGCGGCAGCTGATTGCCGCGGTTCCCGGCCAGCATTGGGATCCGACCAAGGCGCAAGCGGCCTGAACGCACAAGAATATCCCAACCCACCAAGGAGAACACCCCATGCAACGCCCCGCCGCCATACCGACCGTGCAGATCGACAACGACATGGTCACCGTCACCGAATGGCGCTTTCCGCCCGGCGGCGAAACCGGATGGCACCGCCACGGCATGAACTACGTGGTGGTCCCGCAGACCACCGGCCCGCTCTTGTTGGCTACGCCCGACGGCGAGATCACCAGCCAGCTCACCACCGGCGTGGCCTACTACCGGCCGGTGGGCGTGGAGCACAACGTGATCAATCCCAGCGACACCGAATTCGTGTTCGTCGAAATCGAACTCAAACAGGCATGACGCCAGCGAGGACAGCCATGAAGGCGTTTTTCTCGGAAGAGCAGCTGCTGCATGCGCCGCGGCAATTCATGCGGCTGGGGCGCATCAGCGCCCCGACCGACCTGCCGGCGCGCGCGGAAAGCCTGCAAAGCGCCTTGGCGGCGCGCGGCATAGGCGTGCAGGCGCCGGCCGACTACGGCCGCGAGCCGCTGCGGGACATCCACAGCCTGCACTACCTGGACTATCTGGAAACGGCTTATGCGCGCTGGCAGGCCTTGCGCTCGCCGAGCGTAGACCCGGGGCCCGAAGTGCTGCCCAATCTTTCGCCGTACTACAACGGCCGCGTCGAACTGGCCGGCCGCGGCCCCTGCCCGTCGCCCTCCATCGTGGCCCAGACCGGCTACTACCTGAGCGACCTGTCCTGTCCCATCGGCCCGCAGACCTGGCGTTCGGCGTTGCGCTCCACCCATAGCGCGGTGGCCGCCGCAGAACACGTCGCCAGCACCGGGGGCATGGCCTATGCCTTGTGCCGGCCGTCGGGCCATCATGCCCACCGCGACCGCGCGGGCGGCTTCTGCTACCTGAACAGCAGCGCGGCCGCCGCCAGCCGGCTGCTGCAGACCTGGTCCAAGGTGGCGGTGCTGGACGTGGACGCCCACCATGGCGACGGCACGCAGAACATCTTCTACCAGCGCGCCGACGTCATGACGCTGTCCCTGCACGCCGACCCCGCCGGCTACTACCCCTTCTATACCGGCTACGCGCATGAGCGCGGCTACGGCGCGGGCGAAGGCTGCAACCTGAACCTGCCGCTGCCGCATGGCTCGGGCAACGACGCCTTCCTGCGGGCGCTGGACACGGCGCTCGCCGCGTTGGCGGGCTACGCGCCGCAGGCGCTGGTGCTGGCCCTGGGTTTTGACACCTACAAGGACGATCCCATCAGCGTGCTCAAACTGGACATCGATGCCTACCGCGACATCGGCGCGCGCGTCGCCAGCCTGGGACTGCCCACCGTGATCGTGCAGGAAGGCGGCTACATGGTCGAGGCCATCGGCCCCGCGCTGGACGCGTTCCTGCAGGGCGCGGGCCGGACAGCAGCCTGAGCCCGGCCGCCGACATGAGCTCCGTTCCCATCGCCTTGCCCTCTCCCGCCGCCGCGCGCCAGACCGGCATCCTGCTGTTCTTCGCCGCGCTGGTGGCCTTCGCCACCTTCGATGCGGGGTCCAAGCACATGCTGGCGCGCTACCCCGCGCCCTTCCTGAACATCATGCGCTACTCGGCGGTGGCCGCGCTGGCGGTGGCGCTATTGTGGCGGCACCGCGGCGGGCCGCGGCTGCGCGATGCGGCCGAAAAGCCGCTGCTGATACTGCGCGGCCTGCTGCTGGCCACCGTGGGCACCTGTTTCATGACGGCGCTGATCTGGATGCCGCTGTCGGAGGCCACGGCCATCTACTTCACCTCGCCCCTGATCATGGTGGCGCTGTCGCCCTGGCTGTTGGGGGAACGGGTGCGGCCCGCCCAGTGGACGGCGGTGGCGGCGGGCTTCGCGGGCATGCTGCTGATCGTGCGGCCGGGCTCGGACCTGCCCTGGCTGGGCACGCTGCTGATGGCGGTATCCGCGGTCAGTTACGCGGTGTTCCAGGTGCTGACGCGCAAGCTTTCGGGCAAGGTGCCTGGGCCGGTCCAGTATGCCTACACCGCCTTCATCTGCCTCATCGTCACCGGGCTGCCGGCGCCGTTCTTCCTGCCGGACCCGTGGCCGGATCTTGCCGACATGCTTTTCATCGTCGGCCTGGGCGCCTGCAGCGGACTGGCGCAGATCTTCCTGATATCCGCCTTCCAGCGCGTGGCCGCGGCGACGCTCGCCCCGCTGAATTACTTCCAGCTGCTGCTGGCGGTGCTGTTCAGCACCTTCTGGTTCCAGCGTCCGCCGGATGGGCTGGCCTTGGCCGGCATGGCGCTGATCATCGCCTCGGGCGTGTTCCTGGCGCTGCGCCGGACCTGAGGCTTGCGTTCAGCTGGTTTCGCGCTGCACCAATTTAAAGCCCAGGTCCACATGGCGTTCGGCGACGGGTTCGCCCGCCAGATGCCGCATCAGCAAACCTGCGGCCGATACGCCGATCTGGTAGCGCGGCGTGGCGATGGTCGACAGCGGCGGCGTGGTCCAGGCCGTGCCCGCCACGTCGTGGAAGCCAACGATGGCCATGCGCTCGGGCACCGGCACGCCCAGCCGTCCGCACTGGAACACCGCTCCCTGGGCCAAGTCATCGTTGCAGAAGAAAAGCGCGTCGCAGTCGGGCTGGCGCGCGCGCAATGCTTCCAGCAGGGAGGCCCCCAGGGCGATGGACGATTTCTCCGGCGTCATGATTTCCAGGGCCGGGTCATAAAGGCCTGCATCCCGCAACGCCTGGCGGCAGCCTTCGCAGCGGCGCAGCGACCGAGGATCCAGCTGTGCGCCGACGATGCCGATACGGCGATAGCCCCGCTCCACCAGATGGCGGCCGGCGGCATAGCCGGAATCGAACTGCGAAAAGCCCACGCTCATGTGCTCGCCGCCGTCCAGCGTCTCGATCGTATGCACGGTGGGAATGCGCTGCGTGTCCAGCAGGTCCCATACGCCCGGATTGTGGTCGATGCCGGTCAGGATCAGGCCGTCGGGCGCATGCTGCAGGTACTTGCGCAGCAGGGCTTCCTCCTCGTCTGGCGCATAGCCGGTCACGCCGATCAGCATGTGATAGCCGTGGCGGTCCAGCTCTTCCTTGATCCCCGCGATGATGTCGACGAACACCACGTTGCTCAGGGACGGAATCAGCGTCACGATGGTCTGCGAACGCGCCGAGGCCAGCGCGCTGGCCGCATGGTTGGGCACATAGCCCAGTTCCTGGCACACCCGCGCGATGCGCAGTCGCAATTCCTCCGCTACCTTGTCCGGCGTGCGCAGCGCGCGCGATACCGTGATCGCGCTCACGCCCACGCGGCGCGCGACATCCTGCATGGTGACGCGGCCGGCGCGTGAACTGCGGGGTTTACGGATGGACATCGGTCCTCGGCATCGGTTGGTGAGCGCGTAGTCTGCCGCAAAAAACTGGGGCTTGCCAAACGCAAAATGTTAGCGCTAACATTCCTTACAGCATAACCCTAAAAAATTCCGGAAAACGGATAGGAGACAAGCATGCAAGCTTCCCCACCGGGGCGGCCTGGCGGTACGCCGCTGGCCCGCGCCGCCGATTGGTGCTTCGCGCTGCAGACCTGGCTGATGGTGACCTGTCTGGCCGTCATGGTGGTGCTGCTGTTCGGCAACGTCGCGCTGCGCTACCTGTTCAATTCCGGCATCAACGTCTCCGACGAGATCTCCCGGCTGGCGTTCGTCTGGATGATCTTCCTGGGCTCGGTGATTGCGCTGCACTCGCATCAGCATATCGGCGTCACCATGCTGGTCGAACGCTTCGGCCCCGCCGCCCGCCGCGTCTCGCACGTGTTCTGCCAGTTGCTGGTCCTGTGGGTACTGTGGCTGATGGCCGAAGGCAGCTGGACCCAGACCCTCATCGGCCTGGACACGGTGCTGCCCGTGACCGGCATGTCGCTGGCCGTGTTCAACGCCGCGGCGCTATATGCAGCGGTGGCCATGGCCATCCTGACCTTGATCGATCTGGTGCGCGTCCTTGCGGGCGGGCCCTTGCCGGCGGAATCCAGTCCCGAAGACCCCTTGGTCTGACGGCTCCGCCTCCAACTCCCCTACTCCGCCCGGACGCCCGCAATGATCCTGACCGTCTTCCTGCTCGTGCTGCTGGGGCTGATCGCCCTGGGCATGCCTATCGCCTTCGCGCTGCTGCTCAGCGCGATCGCCATGATGTTCCAGCTGGACTTTTTCGATACCCAGATCCTGGCGCAGAACATGCTGTCCGGCGCCAACAGCTTCACGCTCATGGCGGTGCCGCTGTTCATGCTGGCCGGCGAACTGATGAACGCCGGCGGCATCTCGCGCCGCATCGTCAAGTTGGCCAGCACCTTCGTGGGCCACATCCAGGGCGGCCTGGGTTACGTGGCCATCTTCGCCAGCGTGCTGCTGGCCGCGCTGTCCGGTTCTGCCGTGGCCGACGCGGCGGCGCTGGGCTCGCTGCTCATCCCCATGCTGCGCGAAAAAGGCTACGACGCCGGCCAGGCATCGGGGCTGATCGCGGCCGGCGGCATCATCGCGCCCATCATTCCGCCCTCGATTTCATTCATCATCTTCGGCGTCGCCACCAACGTATCGATCACCAAGCTGTTCTTCGCCGGCATCGCGCCCGGGCTGATGATGGGCCTGACGCTGGTCGCGGTGTGGACCTGGGTGGCGCGCAAGCACGGCAGCATCAAGCCGTCGCCGCGCGAACCCTGGAGCGTGCGCTGGAAGGCGCTGCGCGAATCGCTGTGGGCGCTGATGCTGCCCGTCATCATCATCGGCGGCCTGCGCGGCGGCATCTTCACGCCGACCGAGGCCGCAGTCGTCGCCGCGGTCTACGCGCTGCTGGTCAGCCTGTTCGTCTACCGCGAAATCAGCGTGCGCGACCTGGCGCCGCTCTTCATCAACGCCGCCAGCACCACCGCCATCGTCATGTTCCTGGTGGCCGCCGCCATGGTCTCGTCCTACATGATCACCCTGGCCGACATGCCGCAGGACCTGATCGCGCTGCTCGAACCGGTCATGGACCAGCCCAAGCTGCTGATGTTCGCCCTGCTGATCCTGCTGACGCTGGTGGGCACGGTGATGGACCTGACGCCCACCATCCTGATCCTGGCGCCGGTGCTGATGCCGGTGGTCACCAAGGCCGGGATCGACCCCGTCTACTTCGGCGTGATGTTCGTCATGGTGGGCTGCGTGGGCCTGCTGACGCCGCCGGTGGGCACCGTCCTCAACGTCGTCTGCGGCGTCGCCCGCATCAATATGGAAACCATCTGCAGGGGCGTGTGGCGCTATGTCGTCGCCTACACGCTGCTGCTGGTCCTGCTGGTGATCTTCCCCGAGCTGATCACCGTACCCGCACGCTGGATGCATTAGAAAAACCCCAAGGAGGAACACCATGATCACCCGTTTCAAGACCCGCATTCTGATCCTGGCGACGGCGCTGTCCTGCGCCGTCGCAGGCGTCGCGTCCGCCGCCGACGTCAAGCCGCGCCTGATCCGTTTCGGCTACGGCCTCAACGAGGAAAGCGTCCAGGGACGCGCCGCGCGCCACCTGGCACAGGAGCTGGAAAAAATCAGCGGCGGCAAGCTCAAGATGAAGACCTTCGGCTCGGCCAACCTGGGCTCGGACGAACAGATGCAAAGCGCCCTGGTGGGCGGCGTGCAGGAAATGATGGTGGGCTCCACCGCGCCCCTGGCCGGCATGGTCAAGGAATTCGGCGTGTTCGACCTGCCATTCCTGTTCAACAGCGAAAAGGAAGCGGACGCCGTGCTGGACGGACCGCTGGGCCAGGACATGCTGAAAAAGCTCGAGGCCAAGGGCATCATCGGCCTGGTCTATTGGGAAAACGGCTTTCGCAACATGACCAATTCCAAGCGCCCCATCGCGCGCGCGGAAGACCTGCAGGGCATCAAGCTGCGCGTGATGCAGAACCAGATCGCGCTGGGCGTCTTCAACACGCTGGGCGCGAATGCCGTGCCCATGCCGTTCTCCGAACTGTTCACCGCCCTCGAAACGCGCACCGTGGACGGCCAGGAAAATCCCATCACCACCATCCAGAGCAGCAAGTTCTACGAGGTTCAGCCCTACCTGACCATCACCCGCCACGTCTACACGCCCTGGGTGGTGCTGGCCTCCAAGAAGTGGTGGGACACCCTGTCGCCGGAAGAGCAGAAGCTGATCCGCCAGGCGGCCGCGTCCTCGCGCGACTTTGAACGCCAGGACAGCCGCGCCGATTCGCAGAAGGCCATGACCACGCTGGAGAAAGCCGGCATGAAGATCAACACGGTCTCGCCCGAAGAGGTGGCGCGCATGCGCCAGAAGGTGCAGCCGGTGGTCGACAAGTACACCCAGGAACTCGGCCCCGAGCTGGTCAAGCAGCTCAACGACGAAATCCAGAAGGCACGCAACTAGTTCTAGCGGCCCGGACGCGAGCCGGGCCGCCACGCAACCGCTGTATACGAGAATTCCATGTCCCAGACTCCCCGCAAGCTGCGCAGCCAGAAGTGGTTCGACGACCCGGCTCACGCCGACATGACGGCCATTTATGTAGAGCGTTATCTCAACTACGGCCTGACGCGCCAGGAACTGCAATCGGGGCGGCCGATCATCGGCATCGCCCAGACCGGCAGCGATCTGGCGCCCTGCAACCGGCATCATCTGGCGCTGGCGGAACGCATCAAGGCCGGCATCCGCGACGCGGGCGGCATCCCCATGGAATTTCCCGTGCACCCGCTGGCCGAACAGGGCCGCCGGCCCACCGCCGCGCTGGACCGCAACCTGGCCTACCTGGGCCTGGTCGAAATCCTGCACGGTTATCCGCTGGACGGCGTGGTGCTGACCACCGGCTGCGACAAGACCACGCCCGCCTGCCTCATGGCCGCGGCCACCGTCGACATTCCCGCCATCGTGCTGTCCGGCGGACCGATGCTGGACGGCTGGCACGACGGCCAGCGCGTCGGCTCCGGCACGGTCATCTGGCATGCGCGCAACCTGATGGCCGCGGGCAAGCTGGACTACGAAGGCTTCATGACGCTGGCCACGGCATCATCGCCGTCCATCGGCCACTGCAACACCATGGGCACGGCGCTGTCGATGAACTCGCTGGCCGAAGCGCTGGGCATGTCGCTGCCCACCTGCGCCAGCATCCCCGCGCCCTACCGCGAACGCGGCCAGATGGCCTATGCCACCGGCCTGCGCATCTGCGACATGGTGCGGGAAGACCTGCGCCCATCCCACATCCTGACGCGGCAAGCCTTCGAAAACGCCATCGTCGTGGCCTCGGCGCTGGGCGCGTCCACTAACTGCCCGCCGCACCTCATCGCCATGGCCCGCCACGCCGGCATCGACCTGAGCCTGGATGACTGGCAGCGCTTGGGCGAAGACGTGCCGCTGCTGGTCAACTGCGTGCCCGCGGGCGAGCATCTGGGCGAAGGCTTCCACCGCGCGGGCGGCGTCCCTGCCGTGCTGCATGAGCTGGCGGCGGCTGGCCGCCTGCATACGGACTGCGCCACCGTGTCCGGCAAGACCATCGGCGAGATCGCGGCCACGGCCAAGACCAACAATGCCGACGTCATCCGCAGCTGCGACGCGCCGCTCAAGCACCGCGCGGGATTTATCGTCCTGTCGGGCAATTTCTTCGACAGCGCGATCATCAAGATGTCGGTCGTGGGCGAAGCCTTCCGCCGCGCCTATCTGTCGGAGCCGGGTTCGGAGAACGCCTTCGAAGCGCGCGCCATCGTGTTCGAAGGTCCCGAGGACTACCACGCGCGCATCGAGGATCCCGCCCTGAACATCGACGAGCACTGCATCCTGGTGATCCGCGGCGCCGGCACCGTGGGCTATCCGGGCAGCGCAGAAGTGGTCAACATGGCGCCGCCCTCGCATCTGCTCAAGCGCGGCATAGACTCGCTGCCCTGCCTGGGCGACGGCCGCCAGAGCGGCACCTCGGCCAGCCCTTCGATCCTGAACATGTCGCCGGAAGCCGCAGTGGGCGGCGGCCTCGCGCTGCTGCGCACGGGCGACCGCATCCGCGTCGACCTGAACCAGCGCTCGGTCATCGCCCTGGTGGACGAAACCGAAATGGAACGCCGCAAGCTGGAGCCGCCCTACCAGGCGCCGGAATCTCAGACGCCCTGGCAAGAGCTGTACCGGCAACTGGTCGGCCAGCTATCAACCGGCGGCTGCCTGGAACCCGCCACCCTGTACCTGAAAGTGGTGGAGACGCGGGGCGACCCCCGGCATTCGCATTGACGCCGGCGGCTATCGGGGGGCTTGGCCGCTGCCGGCCTGCGGCTCCTGCGGCGCCGGCCGCGTGACGACGTAGGCCGCGCTCGCCAGGAAGAACACGGCGACGGCGACGGCCAGCATCCACGACGGATGCGCGCCCCACCAGAACAGCACGTAGCCCACGGCCATGCCCAGGCAGGCATAGGTCTTGCCCTTGCGCGACACGGCCCCCTGGTCCCGCCAGGCGCGCAGGGCGGGGCCGTAGGTCGGGCTGTCCAGCAGCCATCGCTCCAGGCGCGGCGAAGAGCGCGAAAAGCAGGCAACGGCCAGGATCAGGAATATGGTCGTCGGCATGACGGGCAGAAACGCGCCAATCACACCCAACGCCAGCATCAGGCAACCCAGGCAGAGCCACAGTACTCTCATCATGATGGGCAGCAGGATATCCCAGGTTTTCCGGCCGCTTCAAACGCGCCGAGTAAAGCGCCCGTTTCCGGGCCCATGGCTGCTGACGGGCCATTCGGTAGCGCCGCGGCAACAGGACAGAATAATTTGGAATATATATTCACAAATTGGAATTATTGAATAAAAATCGAGCGTGCGCGGGGCTCCGCGCTTCCCGTCGCAAGGACATGCCATGCGCAACGCTAGCGATTTGCTGGAAGACTCGTACCGCCGGACCGATCGGGCGATGCTGCCCCTGCTCTGGCTGCTGTTTGCCGTTGGACTGTGCATGGCCCCTCAGTATGGGCGATGGGGCGCCGCCCTCGGGGTCGGGCTGGCCGCCGCAGGCATACCGTCGCTGCTGATACTCTGGCGGCCCGGCCGGCTGAGCACCCGCCTGGTGGTGGCCTGTAGCCTGATGGTGCTGGCCGCGCTCCACATCCATCTGATGTCCGGCATGGCCGAGATCCATTTCGGCATCTTCGTGCTGCTCTCGCTGCTCCTGGCCTATCGCGACTGGCGCACCATCCTGTGCGCGGCCGTGGTCATCGCGCTGCATCACCTGTCCTTCAACTTCCTGCAGCAATGGGGTTATGGAGCCATTTGCTTCACCGAGCCCAGCCTGCCCATGGTGCTGTTGCACGCGGCCTACGTCGTGGTGCAGGCCGCCGCGCTAGGCTGGCTGGCCTGGAAAATGGAACGGGCCGCGGTGGCGGCCGAGGAACTGGCCCGGCTCAGCGCGCACATCGGCCGCGAGGCCGGCGTGTTCGACCTGCGCTTCGGCGGCATGAGCATGGACAGCAGTCTGGGCCGCAGCTTCAAAGCCACGATGGACGCCGTGCACCGGACCCTGAGCGGGGTGCGGACTACCGCCACCGCCCTGTCGGCGGCCTCGCGCGACATCATGCAGGACAACCAGCAGCTCGAAGAGCGTACCCGGACCCAGGCCGATTCGCTGGAGCGCACCGTGGCATCCATGCGCGGCCTGGCGGCGAACGTCCACGACAACGCCACCAATGCGCTGCACGCCCAGGAGCAGACCGACGAAGCGCGGCGCATCGTCGACACAGGCAGCACGGCGGTGGCGGGCGTCGCTGCCGTGATGGGAGAAATCCAGCGAGAGGCCAGGAAGATTTCCGAGATCACCGGCTTGATCGACAGCATCGCCTTTCAGACCAATATCCTCGCCTTGAACGCGGCGGTGGAAGCGGCCCGCGCCGGTGAAAGCGGGCGCGGCTTCGCCGTCGTGGCCACCGAAGTCCGCGCGCTGGCCCAACGCAGCGCCAGCGCCGCGCGCGAGATCCGCGGCCTGATCGACGGTTCGCTCGAAAAGACGGACAGCGGCTTTCGCCAGGCCGACCATGCCGCCAGCGTGATCCGCGAAGTGGTCGCCAGCATCGAGCGAGTGGCCGGCATTGTCGGCCAGATCGGCGATGCCGGGCGCGCGCAGACCACGGACATCGATGAGGTCAACCAGGCGGTGACCCAGATGGACGAATTGACCCGCCAGAATGCGGCCCGGGTGGCGCAAGCCGCTGACGCGTCGACGGCCTTGCAAACGCAAGCGGCCGAACTGCTGCAAGCCGTAGGTGTGTTCCGCCTGCAGGATGAACGGCCGCCGCAGACAGAGACCATGCCGCGGGTGGCATCCCGAGGGCTCGCTGCGCCACTGACGCTGGCTAGCGGCTGACCCGAAGCCCCCAGCGAACAGGCAAGAAACTAGCGCAGCTTTTGCTGATACAGCTCTTGCGCGCCTTCCAACGAGGCGCGCATTCCGTAAATCGTGCCTCCGCCGCCGCGGCTGAACCACAGTTCGTACTGCCACATCCCGTCCACGAAGACGCGGGAGATCGTCCAGCCCGTTGGCCCCTGCCAGTAATAATCGTCCCGCTGCGTCCATTCCTCGTCGATCATGTTCCGTCCCCTCTCGGCCGAAAGCGGGCCGAATTGCACTGCTGCCGACCTCAAATATACTGTATGTTTATACAGTATATTTGAGGTCGGCAGCATGACGGCAAAGGGGTGTCGAGGAGGTTGGCGGATGCAGGTACTTCCCGGGCTCAGCCCGGCAGGCGATTACGCAATCTGCATCTCGCGCCGCGCCTGCTTGTCTGCATACATCAATTGATCTGCCTCTCTAAGGACGGCTTGCAGCGCGCTGACCGATGGGTCGGCATTCACAATGCCAAAGCTCGCGCCAGCGTAGTGAAAACTGCAGTCGTCCAAGGTGTAGATGCCGCTTAGCAACGGGGCTAGCCGCGTGCGCATTGCTTCAACCACAGCACCAGCCGTTGGCCCAGACCTTGCGGCCAAGCCAACGACGACGAATTCGTCTCCCCCCCATCGACCCAGCACCTCCCCAGAACGCAGGCCTGCCGACAGGCGCCGGCCAACCTCGATCAAGAATCTGTCGCCGATGTCGTGGCCGTAGGTATCGTTAATCGTCTTGAACCCATCCAGATCTATGAACGCGACCTGAACAGACCGCTGCGTCCGATTCGCTTCCGAGAAATATCGCTCCAGCTCCGCCATGATCGCTCGCCGGTTCGGCAAGCCGGTAAGCGCATCATGGTTGGCGGCATGCCGTTCATCCTGGCGGCGTCGCACCATTTGCGCGACCACATGGCCGGAGAGAAGGATCAGGACCAGCCCGACCATCGCCACCAACCCCGTCGCCCAGATATGCCGCTTGCGCATGGGCGCCAAAGATTCCAGCGAGGCCAGCGTGATCAAGTGGTATTGCCCATTCGCCAGCGCCTGCCGCCTCGCCAGATACGGCCTGCCATCGATGAACCAGCGGCCGGATTGGATGGAACCGGGCATGGCGCGAATATCCAGGGGTTCGCCCGGGTCTTCATCGCCATCGGAAGGCAGTACCGAATCGGCAGGTAAAAGCGCTGCGACATTACGCAGCATGAATGGCTCGGACGAGGCCGTGGTTACCCTTCCCTGGCGATTCACAACCAAGGCAATATGTCGCCCGGCCAGGTAAAGCGCCACATCCGGCGCATCGAACTTTACCGTCACTGAGCCCTGCGGTACGTCATTCGAGTCTTCGATGCGGCTGGCGACGAAATACGATGGGCTCTTGTTCAGCCGGGCAATGCCGAAGTAACTGCCATAGCCATCGCGCAATGCGTCTTCGAGATAAGCCCGGCCCGAATAGATCATGCCGACGATGCTGTCGGGTTCCGCCCAGTTGCTGGCCGTCACCGTATCGTCCGACATATTGTTCATATAAATACGGGCGTATCGCAGATCGCTGGCCAGCTCATTCATGAAGTCGCCCACCCTGCGCACCAATGGATCCCGCGTAAACAGAGCCGCTCGCTGCTCTCGGGACAAGTCGGCCAAGCCGGGTTGATCCGTGCGATATCGGATGGCAAGCTGGATTACTTGGCCCTGACGGGCCACCATGTTCGCTACGCTGACCATCTCGGTAAATAACCGGTCCATGACGCGCGCGGTAATTCTTGCCTCGTATTCAGCGCTGGCGGCGAGGCTGTCCAACCGCGATGCCTCCATTCCCTGAGACATCCACCGTGCAATACCTATCACCAACACAAACCACGCCAAAGCCAGACCGAGCGTCACGCGACGCACGAGGGACTGGCTCTGCCGTTCACGTCTACCTTGTCGCGACAACTCTTCGCTCACACGGTCCCCTGCTTCAAACCAACGTCCTTTGGCAATCACCGGCCAATCCGTCAGTCGTGCTGAAAGGAAAGGTCCGGTCCGTCATCGGAACGTGGACAAACCATTCCGCCACGCAATAATGAACCGCCATATTTCCATTATGCGTGGCTTACTTCAACATAATTCGGTGATTTACTGTGAACTGCGCAGAACGCACAGGCTTGGGTTAATGCGGACCCAAGGCTTGCGTCGGTAGCGGAAGAGTCTTCGCGCATTTGCCATTGCCCGCGAAAACCATGCCCGAATGCATGGAGCTTGGCATGCGCCGGGTAAAACACAAACAAAAAAGCCGCCAGATCATGGATCTAGCGGCTTTCTCTTTGCCGTGCTTGACAGCACTTTGCAGGAATTTGGTAGGCGGTATTGGAATCGAA
>JALDYL010000223.1:0-7358 GCA_032153965.1 Achromobacter sp.
CGCAAACCCCAATGAAAAACCCCTCGCAGGTGGCCCTGCGAGGGGTTTTGTTCTTGCTGCGGTCGTTCAGGAGTTTGCCGCTGCGCCTATTGCCGCGTGTATTGCTGGCGGTCGATGCCGTGGCGCTGCAGTTTGTCGTAGAAGGTCTTGCGCGGAATGCCCAGGGATTCAAGGGTGGCCTTGATGTCGCCCTGGTGGGTCTGGAGCGCGTCGCGGATGAGCTGGGCTTCGAAGCGCTCCATCCGCTCCGGCAGGCTTGAAACGGTGCCGGAACTTGCTGCGGGTTCAGGGGCGGGCGTGTTCAATACGCCAAGCACGACGCGTTCCGCGAAGTGCGCGAGTTCACGCACGTTGCCAGGCCAGTCATGCGTCATGACATGCTGCTTGATGGATGCAGACATTTCGGGAATGTCGCGCTGGAAGCGGCGCGAGGCGTGGCCGAGATAGTGGGCGAACAGCAGCGGAATGTCGTCGCGGCGCTCACGCAGTGGCGGAATGCGGATGGTGACCACATTGAGGCGGTAGAACAGGTCCTCGCGGAATTTGGCGCGTATGGCCGGGCTGCCCAGGTCTTCCTTGGTGGCGGCGACCACCCGCAAGTCCAGATTGCGCACTTCGTTGCTGCCCAGGGGCGTTATCTGGCGCGACTCGAGCACGCGCAGCAGCTTGACCTGCACAGCCAGCGGCATGCTTTCGATTTCGTCCAGGAACAGGGTGCCGCCGCTCGCATGTTCGATGCGGCCGATGCGTTTTTTCTGGGCTCCGGTGAACGCGCCAGCCTCGTGGCCGAAGAGTTCGCTTTCGATGACGCTTTCGGGCAGGGCGCCGCAGTTGATCGCCACCAGCGCGCGGTGCCTGCGGCGGCTCAGGCGGTGCAGCGCGGTAGCTACGACCTCCTTGCCGGTGCCGGTTTCACCTTCGACCAGCACGTCCACATCCGCATCCGCGATGTGGCGCAGGGTCTGTTTGATGCGCTGCATGGCGGGCGTGGTGCCGATGAAGGGAATCTCGTCCGCTTCGACCGCAAAGGCTGCTTCGCGCAGGCGGCGGTTTTCGAGCACCAGGTGGCGTTTCTCCGCGGCGTGCATGATGGCAGTGATCAGCCTGTCGGAGGCATAGGGCTTGGCCAGGAAATCGTAGGCGCCATCGCGCATGCATTGCACCGCGGTGGCGATGTCGCCGTGTCCAGTGATGAGGATGACGGGGATGTCGGGATCGATTTCGCGCACGCGCTGAAAGAGTTGCAAGCCGTCCATGTCCGGCATGCGGATGTCGCTGACGACCACGCCGTCGAAATCGCGGGTGAGCGCCGGCAGCGCCGCGCGCGCGCTGGCATGCGCATCTACCGCGATGCCATGGAGCTTGAGCGTCTGGGCATTGGCGCGCAGCAGTTCTTCGTCGTCGTCGATGAACAGCGCGCGCGGCATGAACGGCTGGCGCGGGCTGTGGTCGATGGAGCTGTTTGCGTGGGATGGGAGTTCAGGTGCGCGGGTCATGATGGAGATTCGTGGCGTTGCCCTGGCCGGACGCCTTGCGCAAGGTCAGGATGAACATCGCGCCCTTGCCCGGAGCATGCGGAGCGGGAAAGGCGGGGTCGGAGGGGCCGGCGGCGATCAGGTCGCCGCCGAATTCGGCAACGATGTCGCGGCATATGACGAGACCTAGCCCCAGTCCTTCAGGCTTGGTGGTGTGGAACGGCGTGAACAGGTGCGCGCGGGTCTCGGGGGACAGGCCGGGCCCGTTGTCGCTGACGTAGATCCGCACCGTGGCGCCCTGATCCTGCAGGGCGACGATGATGTGGCCGTCCGGCAGGCCGTCGAGGGCTTCCATGGCGTTCTGCAGCAGATTTACCAGCACTTGTTCGAGCCGCACGCGGTTGGCCTGCACGTGGTAGTTCTGATCCTCGGGCGGGCGTTGCAGCACGACGCCCTGGCGCCGCGCGCGCGGCGCGACCAGCAGCAGCGCCCCTTCCAGGCAATCCTTCAGGCTGGTTGGCCCCACCGAGGCGTCGGCCTTGCGGGAAAAGGCCCGCAGTTCTCCGGTGATGTGGCCGATCCTGTCGGTCAAGGCGGCGATGGTGCCCAGGTTTTCCTGCGCCGAGCCCTCATCCCGCCGACGCAGGAACTCGACCGCGTTGTCGGCGTAGGCGCGTATCGCGGCCACGGGTTGGTTGATTTCGTGGGCCACGCCGGCGGCGACCTGGCCGAGCAAGGCGAGCTTGCTGGCCTGGACCAGTTCTTCCTGCATGGCGTGCAGGCGGGCGGCTGTGCGCTGGCGTTCGTCCATTTGATCGATCAGCTGTTCGTTCACCCGCAACAGCTGAGCAGTGCGTTCGTCCACCAGCGAGGCCAGCTGTTCGTGGACGGCGGCCTGCTGCTCGGCGCGTTCGCGGTTGCGGTGGCGGCGAAAGAGCACCAGGCCGGCGATGGCGGCCAGCGCGCTTTGCGCCAGCAATGCGCCCAGTTGCGCGTTGGCCGTGGCCTGGTTGATCGCCGTCTGCACCGGCGACAGCAGATGCAGGGTCCAGCCGGGCGATTCGACAATGGGCAGGGTGGTGTGCAGCAAAGGGGCGCCGGCAGGGATCTGCGGTAGCGTCGCTTCCGAGCGGACTAGCTGGCCGTTGCTGACAGGCTGCAGTTGGGGCTGGAGCGGCAGGGGCTGGAAGAGCGCATCGCCGAACTGCAGGCTGGTGCGCAGCGTGCGCGCCAGGGTGGGCGCGAGCGGCGCCAGCACGTCGAAACGCCAGTCGGAGATGCTGCCCAACAACACCACGCCGTGTTCGTCGGTGACGAAGATGGGCGCATTGGACTGGCGCCAGTCGGCCTCCAGGTCGCGGAAGTCGACTTTCAGGACCACGACGCCCAGCATGGCGCCGTTGGCGTCGTCCACCCGCCGCGATAGGTACAGCCCGGCTTCATGGCTGATGGTGCCCAGGGCGAAATGCTCTGCCGAGCCGCGGGCGACTGCGCCCTGGAAGTAGGGCCGGAACTGATAATCGACGCCGACGAAGGTGGCGGGTTCGCGCCAGTTGCTGGCGGCGATCGCCAGGCCTTTCTTGTCCAGCACATAGATGGCGGACGCGCCCACGCCGCGGCTGAGCGTGTCGAGCTTTTCGTCCAGGGACTCGATCTGCCGGGTCGAACGGTCCAGCAAGGCGGCCCGCACGTCGACGTCGCGCGTCAGGACGAAGGGCAGCGCGCGGAATTTGTCCAGGTTGTTGCGCAACAGGGCGGCATTGATCTGGGCCGCGCCGCGCGCCTGCGCCGCCGCGTTCTTCAGGGCGCCGTCGCGCGCCCACAGCGTGGCGGCATGCAGTACGCCGAAGACGACGGCGATGCCCAGCAGGATCGCGGCCGCGCGCCAGGGCCAGGGCCACGCCGGCGGGCGGCGGGCTGGCCGGTGCGTTCGGTCCGGATCGGCGCCGGGCTTAGGGGATGAGGTTCGGGCTGACATGGGTTGTGCGGTTTTTCGCACATTTTATATCGCTTCTGTGTGAGATTCCGCCAAATTGCTGAGCCCTACGCTGCTTCACAGGGAAATAGTCATTTCCAATCAATGGCTTGGAAGCGCCGGGCGCAAGCTCTGGCCTTGGCACGGGTTTTGCATAGATGAACTCAAGCCCCGCTGTATCGAACGCAGGGTGAAATCGGCCCGTGCAGACCGGCGCGGGCCAGAAAACAGATAACGCCCCGTCGCCCGCGCCACACCGCCCGGAGCAAGGGGCCTTGGTGGGGACAATCCCAATGATCGACGTGGATCAAGTCGCGCCCGCGCGCAAGCTCAAGTTCTATCAAATCCTCTATGTGCAGGTGATTTTCGCCATTGTGGTGGGTGTGCTGCTGGGCGCCTTCAAGCCCGAACTTGGCCAGCAGATGCAGCCGCTGGGCGACGCCTTCATCAAGCTGGTGAAGATGATCATCGCGCCGGTGATCTTCCTGACGGTTGCCACCGGCATCGCCGGGATGAGCGACCTGAAGAAGGTCGGCCGCGTGGCGGGCAAGGCCATGCTGTACTTCCTGGTGTTCTCCACGCTCGCGCTGATCGTGGGCATGATCGTCAGCCATATCGTGCAGCCGGGCGCCGGCATGCACATCGACCCCAAGACCCTGGACGCGAAGGCGGTTTCGGGCTACGTGGCCAAGGCGCATGACTCGACCATCACGGGCTTTCTGATGAACGTGATCCCGACCACGATCTTCAGCCCGTTCGTGGGCGGCGACATTCTTCAGGTGCTGTTCGTGGCGGTGTTGTTCGGCATTGCGCTGGCCATGGTGGGCGAGCGCGGCCAGCCGATACTGAACTTCATGACCGCGCTGGCCCAGCCTGTCTTCAAGCTGGTCGCCATCCTGATGAAGGCCGCGCCCATCGGCGCCTTCGGCGCAATGGCGTTCACCATCGGCAAGTACGGCATCAAGTCCGTCATCAACCTGGCGATGCTGGTGGGCACGTTCTACGCGACCTCGGTGCTGTTCGTGGTGGTGGTGCTGGGCCTGGTTGCGCGTTACAACGGGTTTTCGATCCTGAAGCTGGTGCGCTACATCCGCGAAGAGCTGCTGCTGGTGCTGGGCACCAGTTCGTCCGAGGCCGCGCTGCCCACGCTGATGCAGAAGATGGAGCGGGCAGGTTGCTCGAAGTCGGTGGTCGGGCTGGTCGTGCCCACGGGCTATTCGTTCAACCTGGACGGCACCAATATCTACATGACGATGGCGGCGCTGTTCATTGCGCAGGCTTGCGATATTCCGCTGTCGCTGGGCGACCAGATCCTGCTGCTGCTGGTCGCGATGCTGAGCTCCAAGGGCGCGGCGGGCGTGACTGGCGCGGGGTTCATCACCCTGGCCGCCACCCTTTCGGTGGTGCCTTCCGTGCCGGTTGCAGGCATGGCGCTGATCCTGGGCGTGGACCGCTTCATGTCGGAATGCCGCGCGCTGACCAACCTGGTCGGCAATGCGACCGCTGCCGTGGTGGTGGCGCGCTGGGAAGGGGAGCTGGACCAGGAACAGCTGCACGCCGCGCTCGAGGGCGAACTGCAGCCCGCGCCAGTTCCCGCCGCAGTCCCTGTCCAGGAAGCGCCGAGGGTTGGCGCCATGCCCATGGGCCAGCCGATGCAGCATGGCTGAAACCGCGTAGATCCGAAGTTGCCCGCGCTTTGCCGCGGGCAGCGGCCGCGAACAGCGGGTTTGCGCCGCGACAAAGAAAATCCCCCGGAACCGTAGAGGCCTCGGGGGATTTTTTCAGCCGGACGCCGCCGCTTTCAGGGTACCTGTATACCCGCTGCGCGCAGCAGGTCGGCGGTCTCGAACAGAGGCAGGCCCATCACGCCGGTATAGCTGCCGGCGATGTGCGAGATGAACGTGCCCGCCAGGCCCTGGATGCCATAGGCGCCGGCCTTGCCGTAGGGTTCGCCGCTGTCGCAGTAGCGGCCGATTTCCGCATCCGTCAGCTCGCGCATGCGGACCTCGGTGATGGACACGGCTTCCAGCAAGCGTTCGCCGGTCCAGACGGCGACGGCGGTATGCACTTCGTGCGCCGAGCCGGACAGGGCGCGCAGGATCCGCATGGCGTCGTCGCGGTCGGCGGGTTTGCCCAGGACCGAGCCCGCCAGGATGACCGTGGTGTCCGCCGCCAGCAGCGGCAGCGGAGGTAGATCCTGGCTGAGCATCCAGTCGCGCCCGCGCAGGGCCTTGTCCCGCGCGGTGCGCTGAACGTAGTCGGCGGCGCTTTCGCCGGGATGTTGGGGTTCGTCTTCGCCCGGCGGCGCGGGCGCGAGCAGGACCTCATGGGGCAGGCCGATCTGGGTCAGCAGCTCGCGCCGCCGGGGACTGGCGGAGGCAAGGTAGAGGCGCGCGGCGGTTGCGGTGTGGGTCATGCGTCAGTGAGATGGGCGCCGGCCCGGCCAGCGGTCAGGCGCGGTGGTAGGGATGATTGGTCATGATGGCCCAGGCCCGGTAGAGCTGTTCGGCCAGCACCACGCGCACCATGGGGTGCGGCAGCGTCAGCGAGGACAGGCGCAACTGGCCGGCGCAGGAGGCCTTCAGGCCGGCGTCCAGCCCGTCCGGGCCGCCGACCAGAAAGGCGACATCCTGGCCGCCCGCGCGCCATTGCTCCAGCTTTTGCGACAAGGCCATGGTGGTGAGGTCGCGCCCGCGCTCGTCCAGCGCCAGGCGCCGCGCGCTGGCGGGCAGGGCGGCTTCGATCCGCTTGGCCTCCGCCGCCATCATCTGGGCGGGCGTCTTGCCGGTGGTGCGGGGTTCAGGCTTGATCTCGCGCAGTTCCAGCGCGCAGTCGGCCGGCAGGCGTTTGGCGTAGTCGTCCCAGGCGGTTTGCACCCAGTCCGGCATCCGCGTGCCCACGGCCACGACGATCAGCTTCACGGCGTGCTCAGTACTCGGCGTCGTGCGCGCCGTCGTTGGCGACCGGCGCGGGGCGGGTGGACTCGGGCAGGAGTTTCACGCGCACCGGCTTGCCGCCCCAGATCTCTTCCAGGTTGTAGTACTGGCGGATGGCGGGTTGCATGATGTGCACGACGACGTCACCGAGGTCGACGACGACCCATTCACCGGTGTCCTCGCCTTCGATGGTGATGCCGGTCAGTTCAAGTGCACGGCCGCGGTCGGCCACGCTGGAGGCGAGGGCTCGGGTTTGGCGGTTGGAGGTGGCGCTGGCAATCACGACGCGATCGAACAAGCTTGTCAGATGCGTGGTGTTGTAGACCTTGATGTCTTGCGCCTTGACGTCTTCGAGGGCGTCGATGACGGCGCGTTGGAGTTTTTGTATATCCATAGCTGCAAATATAACCCGCGCGTGGACAGCGGATGCTGGCCCCGTGGCGTTTTCAGACGCCCGGCGGGTGAGGGTTTATCGGTAAAGATGGTGCGCCGCAATATAGGCGGCGACCGGCGCGGCAAGCAGACCTTCGGTTGATTCGCCTTGCGCCAGCCGCTGGCGGATCTGCGAGGCCGAAACCGGCATGGGAGCGAAAGGCAATTCCTGCAGTTCGCGTCCCTGGCTGCGCAGGTGTTCGGCCAGCGCCGGCGGCGCGCTGAGCGGGGTGCCCGGGCGGGTGGCGACGGCCAGGTCCACCAGGCTGGCGATGTCCTGCCATTCGCGCCAGGTGCAGAAATTGGCCAACTGGTCGGCGCCCAGCAGCCAGACATAGTGCGCGTCCTGGGGCAGGGCGCGCAGTGTGTCCATGGTGTAGGTTGGGCCGCCGCGCTCGATTTCGATGGGGTTGACGGCCAGGCCCGCGTGGCCGGCAATCGCCAGCTGCAACATGTCGCGGCGCTGGTCGGCCGTGGCATGCAGCGCGGCACGCTGCCAGGGATTGGCGGCGGGGATGAGCTGCACCTCGGCCAGGCCTA
>JALDYL010000224.1:0-7271 GCA_032153965.1 Achromobacter sp.
CTTGGCTTCGCGGTTCAAAACTGGCTGAACTGCGAAGGAGCGAGACTATAGCACAAGTTTTCCGCCTGTCTTGGGGTGCAGCAAACTATTTGTTCGTAGCGCGCGCAGAATCTTCCGCATCTCCGCCACTCGCACGGTTCCCCCACGCGATACAGCACTATATGTAGCAGTGGACCGGGCAGCGCGCCGATGAACGCGCGGCCCCGCCCTCTATATAGATAGAGGACGAGGCCGCAAGGAAAAGACGGACTGTCGGGCGGCGGAGGACCTGCCTACCAGCGCAGGTAGTCCACATCGCGAAGCCGGGCCAGATCGCGCTTGACCGCGGCTTCGTTCATCAGCCACCCAGGTGCACCCAGATCCTGCAGCATGTGCTCGTCCAGGTCAGCGGCCAGATGGCGCAGCCGCGCTTCATTGCGGCGCTTGCGATAGGCGGCCGCAAGCACGGCGAAGAAGCCAGGCCGCGGCGGCGCTGCCTGTTCGGCACTCGGCGCGGCGCCGAGCATGGCTACGGGTTGCTGACGATCCCTGGACGTCGCGACCAGGGCCGGGGAAGACGGGGTGCAAAGCTGTGCAGACATGATGGGCTCCAGGTATTGATGCACTTTGGTAAGCGTAATCGCCCAATTCCCCGCTGAAAATCGAATTGTTTTGGGGTTATCGGTAAGCTATGATGACCAATCTCTACCCCTGATCCGAGCCATGCGCCTGCCACTCAGTACCCTCCCCGCCTTCCGAGCCGTGGCCGAACTGCAGAATCTGCGCGCGGCGGCCGAACGGCTGCACCTGACACACAGCGCCGTCAGCCAGCAGATCAAGGTGCTGGAAACCCAATTGGGCTTTCCCCTGTT
This sequence comes from Achromobacter sp., assembly GCA_032153965.1. Lineage (GTDB taxonomy): Bacteria > Pseudomonadota > Gammaproteobacteria > Burkholderiales > Burkholderiaceae_B > Achromobacter. Next base: position 852 of record JALDYL010000224.1, read on the forward strand.
CGAGCGCAGCGGCCGGGGCATCGTCCTGAATTCGGCAGGCGCGGCGCTCTTGTGCAGCGTGCAAGGCGCCATGGCGCTGCTGGATGAAGGCACGATGGCGGCGTCGGCCGCGGCCTCGGGCAGCGAGCAGCGTTTGCGCGTATCGGTACTGCCCTCCTTCGCGCAACGCTGGCTGTTGCCGCGCATGGCGCGCTGGCGCGAGCGCAATCCGGGCCTGACGCTGGAAATCGAAACTTCGCAGCAAGTGGTGGATCTGTTGCGCGACGGCTTTCACGCCGCGCTGCGTTTTGGGCGCGGCCCCTGGGCCGGCGTTGAGTCAGAGCCCTTGTTCGATACGCCCCTGCCGCTGATCGTCCTGGCGTCGCCGGAAACCGCGGCAGCGCTCCCAGACCATTCGCCGCAGACGCTGGCGCGCCAACCGTTGCTGGGCGAGCGCGAACTCTGGCAAACGTGGTTCAACGCCGCCGGCCTGAACACGCCCATCACCCCGGTGGCTTCCTTCAACGATGCCGGCATGATGATGCAGGCCGCCGAGCAGGGATTGGGCATCACCCTGGGCCGCCAATTGCTGGCCGCCGACGCGCTGTGCTCGGGTCGGCTGGTGCAGATATCGCCCATCAGCATCGAGTATGAACAAGCGCAGACCTATCACCTGGTGTACCGGCCCAGCCTGCGCGACTGGGCGCCGCTGGTGGAACTGAAGCAATGGCTGCGCGACGAGCTGGAGATGTCGCGCGAAAACCTGACCGCCCCCAGGTCCGGCCCCGGCAAGAAAGGTCAGGCAAAAAAAAGGTAAGGCAGCGTCTGCTGCCTTACCTCTACCAAATCGCGGCGCCAGCGGAAACCACGATCCGCAAGCCGGAATGCGCTACGCACGTAAGAGCCGGCAGGCGCCACGGCGGCGGCAGTCGTTCGTTGCGGCGGACCTCAGGCCACCTTGCGCGCAGCCGGGCTGGCGGGGCGCATCGTGTCGGTTTCATTGAAACGCTGGTGCCAGGAGTACGCTTCTTCGAGCAGATGCGGCGTCTGGCCGCCGCGCTCGCAGGCGCGGTCGAAATAGTCCTGCAGGGCGTCGCGGTAGGACGGGTGCACGCAATTCTGGATGACCGCGCGCGCGCGTTCGCGAGGCGCCAGGCCGCGCAAGTCCGCCAGGCCGCATTCCGTGACCAGCACGTCCACGTCGTGCTCGGTATGGTCCACATGCGACACCATGGGCACCACGCTGGAAATGTCGCCGTTCTTGGCCATGGACTTGGACACGAAGATGGCCAGGTGCGCATTGCGCGCGAAGTCGCCCGAGCCGCCTATGCCGTTCATCATGTGCGTGCCGCCCACGTGCGTGGAATTGACGTTGCCGTAGATGTCGAACTCCAGCGCCGTGTTGATGGCGATTAGCCCCAAGCGGCGCACGATCTCGGGCGCATTGCTGATCTCTTGCGGGCGCAGCACGATGCGCTCGCGGTAGTGCTCCATGTTGGCCAGGATCTTTTCGTACACCGGCTTGGACACCGTGATCGAAGAGGCCGACGCGAACGCGAGCTTGCCCTGGTCCAGCAGTTCGATGGCGCTGTCCTGCAGCACTTCCGAGTACATCGTCAGGTTTTCGAAGCTGGACGACTCGAAACCGTGCAGCACCGCGTTGGCGATGGTGCCGATGCCGGCCTGCAAGGGCAGCAGCTCATTGGTCAGGCGGCCGGCGTCGACCTCGCGGCGCAGGAAGGCATTGATGTGGCCGGCGATGGCATTGGTTTCCTCATCGGGCGGCAAGGCGTTGGACGGGCTGTCCGGCTCCTGCGTGATGACGATGGCGGCGATCTTGGCTGGATCGACGGCTATGCTGGTCTGGCCGATACGCTGGTCCGGGGAAACCAGGCCGATGGGCTGGCGCGCCGGACGGGCTTCGGGCACGTAGATATCGTGCAGGCCTTCGATGGCGGCAGGCACGCCCATGTTCAGTTCGATGATGATGACGTCCGCCTGCTGCGCAAAGGAGGCGGAGTTTCCCACCGACATGGTCGGCACGATGGCGCCGGTCTCGGTGATGGCGGCTGCCTCGATGATGGCCACGTTGATGGGACCGATATGGCCCGCGCGCAGTTGCTCGACGGTCTCGGACAGGTGCTGGTCGATGAAGGCGATTTCGCCCTGGTTGATCTTGCGGCGCAAGGTGGTGTCGACCTGGAACGGCATGCGGCGCGCGAGCGCGTTGGCCTGCGCCAGCATCTTGTCCGTGTCATGGCCTAGCGACGCGCCGGTGATCAAGGTGATGGAGAGCGGTTCGCGCTCGGCGCGGGCCGCCAGCGCCGCCGGCACCGACTTACAGTCGCCCGCGCGGGTGAAGCCGCTCATTCCGACGGTCATGCCGTCCTTTACCAGCAAAGCCGCCTGATCGGCGGAAGTGATCTTGGCGCGCAGCCCAGGGTGGCGGATACGGTCGAGATGCATGGTGTCTCCAGATTCAAGGGCCTACGTGCGGCGGGGCGCGGCGTTGCCGCTATGCGCCCAGGCGCCGTCTGACGCGGCGTTTCCCAAGGCTCCGGGGCCGACTCGAGGCGGCCCGGGAACGAATTTTCGGCAGTATAGGAAGACCGGCTCAAATCTCGTAATGACTTAAAATCATCCAAACAAGTCGCTTTTTTCATCGTTTGAACGTTTTGCGCGCAACGCGCAAGGGAATCCCGGTCCATGGACGTGCGCGCATTGCGGTACTTCGTCGAAACGGTCAGGCATGCCAGCTTCACGCAGGCGGCGAAGGTGCTGTTCGTGACGCAGTCGACGGTGAGCAAGATGATCCGCCAACTGGAGGAGGAAGCCGGCACGCCGCTCTTGATCCGCGACGGTCACACGGCCCGCCCCACCGATACCGGCCGGATCATGTACCAGCGTGGCCTGCAGGTGCTGGAAACGATGCGCCAGCTGTCGGAGGAACTGCGCCAGACCGCGGACCTGCGCCGCGGCGCGCTCGAGGTCGGCATCCCGCCCATGATCAATCTGCTGTTCACGCCGGTGGTCAAGCGCTTCCGTGAATTGCATCCCGGCATCCACCTGACCCTGCGCGAAGGCACCGGCCAAGCCGTGGAAGGACTGGTCGCGAGCGGCGAGCTGGAAGTGGGCGCGACCATCCTGCCGATCGCGCCGGACGGCGGCCTTGCGGCTCAGCGCTTCGGCAGCTACCCGATCTGGGTGATAGGCCCGCCCGATGCGCCCTGGGCCGGCAAGACCTCGCTGCCGCTCTCCGCCCTGCGCGATGCGCGCCTGCTGATCCCGACAGACGACTTCGCCATCACCCGCCGCCTGCGGCAGGCTTTTGCCGAGGCCGGCTTGCAGCCCGCCATCGCGGCCCAGAGCGCGCATTGGGATTTCCTGGTGGCGATGGCCTCGGCGGGCCTGGGCGTGGCCTTGCTGCCCGAACCGCTGATGCTGCGCATGAAGACGCGCGGCCTGAGCACCGCGAAACTGGCCAAGTCCGGCATGCAGTGGGAAGTCGGCCATATCTGGCAGCAGTCCGGCTATCTATCCTATGCCGCCCGCGCCTGGCTGGAGGTGTGCGACGCAGTGCTTGGCAAGCCGAAGCAGCGCGCCGCACGCAGCGCCCACCCCGTCTGAGTTGAATCCAAACGTTGACCACGTAAACAGGGGTTGCGGGCGCCTGCGGCGCGTCGCCCCGCCAACGGCGTCGCATCGCCCATCCGGCCCCATTTCTATCCCCGGTCCACGCTGCCGCTCCGGCAATCGGGCACATTAAAAAAAATAGGGTCATGTCGCTCGTTTTTGTTGCAACGGCCGGGGCGCCGGCGCGCTATGCTCCCGCCTCGAATGCGAGCGACTCGCCCCAGAATATGACACAGACTTCCATTGCCCTGCCCGCGCGGCCCCCGCGCACCCGCGCGCCTGTTTTCGTGGCGCTGATCGCGGCGCTGCTGCTAGTCCTTTTCCTGTTGCCGGCCCACGCGGCGGCGCCGCCCACGCCCGCCGACACCGAAGCGGCGCTGGCGACCGCGCGCAAGCAGATCGACGACATCCGCAAGCGGGTCGCCGACGAGACCGATGACGCTACCTTGGTGAAACAGCGCGGCGATGCGCTGGACATCCAGTCCAAGGCCGACGCCGCCGCCGAGGCCCTGACGCCTCAGTTGGCCAGCGTGACGGCCCGGTTGAGCGAGCTGGGCACCCCGCCCGAAGGCGTCAAGGAAGCGTCCGACGTTGCCGCCCAGCGCATGCAGCTCGACAAGAACAGCCGGGCGCTGGATGCCCAGATCAAGCTGGCCAGGCTGCTATCCGTGGATGCAGGGCAGACGGCCGAGCAGATATCGGCGCAGCGGCGCAAGCAATTCCAGGCGCGCCTGGGCGAGCGGCGCGATTCCTTCCTGTCCGACCAGTTCTGGACCGAGTTCCGCGAGGAATTCCCGCGCGACCTGGAACGCCTGGAGGCGCTGCGCGACGACCTCGCGACCGCGGTCGGACAGACGCCGAAATGGGGCTGGCTGCTATTGGGCGCGGCGATCGCGCTGACGATCGCCTTGCGCGTCGCCATCGGCCGGATGCTGCTGCGGATAACCGCCACGCGCGTGCCGCCGGGGCGTCTGCGCCGCTCGTTTCTGGCGGTCACGCATGTGGTCCTGGCCGTGGCCACGCCGGGCGTCGTCGCGCTGTTGATCCATATGGGGCTGGATTGGAATTCGCAGCTGAGCGACAGCACCTCGTCGCTGCTCGCGAACCTGGTGGGGACGGTCTGCTTCGGCGGTTACGTGTCCGGCCTGGGCTATGCCCTCCTGTCCGCGAACCGGCCGTCGTGGCGCCTGCCTCCCATCAGCGACATTGTGGCGGCGCGGCTGCGCTGGCTGCCCGGCGTGCTGGGCGTACTGGTGGTGATGATCTGGCTGGCCGAGCGCCTGCCGGTGCTGTTGAACGCAAGCCTGACCACCACCATCACGCTGACGGGCATCGTCGCGGTCCTGACCATGGCGACGCTGGGCGCGGTGCTGGCCATCAGCCGCCGGCTGCGGCGCCAGGCCATGCAGGAGAGCGAGACGCCGATCCCGTTCTGGGTGTCGCTGCTGCTGGGCGCGGTGTGGACCGTGCTGATACTGAGCCTGGCCAGCCTGCTGGCGGGCTATGTGGCATTCGGCAGCTTCATGGTCAAGCAGGTGCTGTGGGTGCTGATCGTGTTGGCCTCGGCATACCTGCTGTCGACGCTGATCGAGGACGGCTTCAGCACGCTGCTGGGTACCTCGCACCGCGACGGCGGCGAGCACGAAGCGCCCAGCATGCGCGACCAGGCGGCCGTGCTGCTGTCGGGCGTGGGCCGCGTGGCGGTCGGCCTGCTGGCCGTGATTCTCCTGGCGGCGCCCTTCGGCGAAGCGCCGATGGACCTGCTGCAGCGCTTTGACCAGTTGCGCAAGGGACTCGCCATCGGCGAAGCCCAGATCCGTCCCGGCGCCGTGCTGCAGGCGCTGCTGGTGCTGGCGCTGTCGTTGCTGGCCGTGAAGATGCTCAAGCGCTGGCTGTCCAACCGCTACCTGCCCACGACCGAGCTGGATCCGGGCATGCAGCTGTCGGCCGCCACGCTGTTCGGCTATGCCGGTTTCGTGATCGCCGTGGCGCTGTCGCTGTCGGCCGCGGGCATAGGCCTGGAACGCGTGGCGTGGATCGCAAGCGCGCTGTCGGTGGGTATCGGTTTTGGCTTGCAGGCGGTCGTGCAGAACTTCGTGTCCGGCCTGATCCTGCTGGCCGAGCGCCCCGTCAAGGTGGGCGACTGGGTGTCGCTGGGCGGGGTCGAGGGCGACATCCTGCGCATCAATGTGCGCGCCACGGAAATCCAGATGGGGGACCGCTCCACGGTGATCGTGCCGAACTCGGAGTTCGTCACCAAGACCGTGCGCAACGTGACCCGCTCGAACCCGCTGGGGCTGGTGCAGATCAAGCTGCCCTTGCCGCTGTCCACCGACGCCGAGCAAGTGCGCGAACTGATCCTGCAGGCCTTCTCGGACCACGAAGACGTGCTGGACACACCCGCGCCCAACGTCTTCCTGGACGGCATCGAAGGCGGCAATCTGGTTTTCAACGCCAAGGGCTACGTGTCGTCGCCCCGGGCCGCTTACGGCGTGCGCAGCGCCCTGCTGTTCACCCTGCTCAAGCGCCTGCACGACGCCGGCCTGGAGGTGTCGTCGCCGCCCACCATGCTGCTGGCTTCGGCGCCGCAGCCGAGCGCGGCGCCGCTCGCCGTCGCCCCGCCTGCCCAGTCCTAGCGTCCTAGCATCCTGCCGCCGTCCCGCCCCGCGCGGGACCGACAGGCGGCCTGCCTCAGCCCGGCGTATACAGATCGGTATAGGTGCGGTTGCGCAGCGGCGGCGACGCCAGCGCGGCGCTCTGCACGCTGCGCACCGGATAGGCCTGCGCCTCGGGCGCGGGAGGGGGGGG
>JALDYL010000225.1:0-7264 GCA_032153965.1 Achromobacter sp.
GATGATCAGATAGCCGTCCTGCGCGAGCAGGGCTTCGTGGTGGCGCGCCAGTTCGCCAGCCCGGAACAGGTGGCGGCGCTGCGCGCCCTGGCCGAACGCCATTTGCGCGAGCACGTCGCGCCCATCGAATACGAAGCCGACCTGCGCTATCCCGGCGCGCCCGAGTCGCGCGCGGCCGAAGGCGGGCTGACCGTGCGCCGCCTGCTCAGCGCCTACGCCCGCGATCCGCTGTTCGCGCAATGGGCCACGGATCCGCGCATCGGGCAGTGGCTGGGACGCTACTTCGGCGAGACGCCGGTGCTGTCCACCGTGCACCACAACTGCGTGATGACCAAGCATCCCGCCTACGGCAGCCTGACGGGCTGGCACCAGGACATCCGCTACTGGTCGTTTTCCGACACGGACCTGGTGTCCACCTGGCTGGCGCTGGGCCCGGAAACCCGCGCCAACGGCGGCCTGTCCTTCATTCCTGGCTCGCACGCGGCCGCCTTTGCGCCAGAACAGTTCGACCAGCAGAAATTCTTCCGCGACGACGCGCCCCAGAACGCCGAGTGGATCGCGCGCGCGGTCTGTCCCGAACTGCAGGCGGGCGATGTGGTGTTCTTCCATTGCCGCACCCTGCACGCGGCCCAGGGCAACAGCAGCGACCGCGTGAAGCTGTCGGTGGTGCATACCTACCATCCGCAGTCCTGTCATCCCATGCCGGGCACGCGCTCGGCCAGCCAGCCGGGCGTGCCGCTGACGGACTTCTCTGCCCGCCTCTAGCCGCAGCGTGCCCGCCTTGCGCGGAATTCCTTCGGGGGCGCTGTTTCCCCGGGGGCTGATGGGACTATGCAGACGAAATAGGCTCAGTCCTATGCATTGTCCGGATCGGATCGGACTAATCTGATGTGCAGGCGACGCCGCGAAATCTAGCATTCAGCTGTGAAGTTTGCGGCCGGAAAGCGTGGCCGCTCCGCTGCCCGGAGCCGCCCGCATCGTCAACAGGCGCTGATGCCTGGTGCTCGCGTCTGCCCAGCGCGCCTGGCGTGCGCGTCGATGGCCGCGGCTACGCCGTGGCGCCCTCCCTGACGCCGCATCACATGCACGCGCGGCTGGATAGAACGTGGCTGCTGCCAACTGCCCCATCGCTAATCGGCAGAGATTGAGGCCGCAAGATGAATATGCTTAAGAATCTGCTTTCTCTCGGTGTTGCGCTGCTGTTGCTGGGCTTTTCGTCCAGCGCCGTCGCCAAACTATGCTCTGCCTTTCATTCCATGAATTTGGCCCCACCCCCCTTGCTTGAGCTCGATGACAGGAAGGCAGTTGGCGAGGTGTTGTGGGGGCCGGCTACTTTCCATATTTATCAGAGCGGTGGTGGCGGTAACTGTCGTGCGGCAAATGTCCAAATGGACATTGCCAGTCCTAGCGCAGCAAGCGGCAGCCCCGCGACTTACCCGTTCGGTGTCCCGGGAGTCGGCTATCGCATCAATTTGCGCAGCGGTATGTGCGCCACTGGCCATATTCCCTTGCGATGCACCGGCACTTTTGGGCCGGATTCCCCCGCGCATGTGCTGGAATTCTCATTGGTCAAGACGGGACCCATAGGCGCTGGGACGCTCACAAAGTCTGTTGTTGCCACATGGTGGGCAAACAACGATCGTTCAGACGTTTACGCGGTGCTTTATGCTTCCACCCGTATCCAACCGAAGAAATATCCAACTTGCGCGTTTTCATCGGCGGGGCCGATTCAGGCTTCATTGGGGGATGTCTCCGCCAACAGCTTCAAGGGGATGGGTTCGACGTCAACCGCGCGACCTTTCAGCATAGATCTGCAATGCGCTGGCGGGGACCCGAATACGTCAAGTGAGGCTTGGGTGACGCTGACCGACGCCACAGACAGCGGTAATCGGTCCAAGGTGCTGACACTGTCGTCGGACTCCTCGGCTAGAGGTGTCGGAATCGAAATCTTGAACGGCAGCACCGTGCTGGGATACGGCCCGGATTCCAATGCGTCAGGCAACCCGAACCAGTGGCATGCTGGCACCATTTCCGAGGGCACCAGAGTTTTCTCCATCCCGCTGACGGTGCGCCACGTGCAGACCGAGCCGGTCGTGAGCCCCGGAACCGCCAAGGGCCGCGCCACCTTTACGATGAGCTATCAATAGCGGTCTGATCGCGGCGCCGCAGCCTGCAAGGCAAAGCCGCCACCTCTACCTGCGGCTCTTGGCGCACGTTGCCTGCACTGGCGCGCCGCCGTCCATGCAGTGATGCCCGTTCGGGCCAGGCTCGGCGCCTGAACGAGGACTCATACCCCCAATTTTCGCTTGCCACGCCTGCTCCCTGGCGGGCGCGGCCGTGGGCGTCCTTTCCGCAACGTATGCGGGCGCCTCAACAGAATGGGCCTAGTCCTATGCCTTCCGCAGGCGGGAGCGGACTAGCCCGATGTGCAGCCGTAGCCGCGAAATTTAGCATTCAGTTGTTGAGTTCGCGGACAGAAAAAGCGGCTTCTCCCCAGAGGCGCAGCATTCACGAGCGCACACAGCAAAGCTTCGCCAGCAACGGCGATTTCCCTTACCTCAAACCCCATTTCATAAAGACTCATCATGAAAAAGAACATCCTGACCGCCGCTCTCGCCATCGCCGGCCTGGCAAGCTTCGCTGGCGCCCACGCTGCTGACGGCACCATCGAATTCACCGGCAACATCACCGCCAACACCTGCGTCATCAACGGCGGCAACGGCGGCGAGAACTTCACCGTGGCGCTGCCCACCGTGTCGGCCAAGACGCTGGAAACCGCGGGCTCCACCGCCGGCCGCACGCCGTTCAAGATCGCGCTGACCAGCTGCGCCGTCGACCAGCCGGTTGCGGTTTTCTTCGAGGCCGGCCCCACGGTTTCGCTGAGCTCGGGCCGCCTGATCGTTGACGCCGGCGGCGCCTCCAACGTCGAACTCGGCCTGCTGAACGACACGTTCGGCGCGATCAAGGCTGGTGCGACCTCCGCCGATCAGAACTCGCAGACGGTGAACATCGCTTCCGGCAAGGCTGACCTGAACTACTTCGTCGAATACCACTCGCTGGGCAACGCCACCGCCGGCGCCGCCAACTCGCGCGTGCAGTACTCGATCAACTACCAGTAATGCGCTGACTCGGCGGCCTCCTCCCGGGGCCGTCGAGGCGCGTGTTTCCCTGCAAGCCGTTTCACTCCCGCTCCGCGAGACGGCTTGGAAGGAAACCAAGTACCTACGCAGCATCCACCACCAAGGGTTAAATCATGAAATCTTTACGCCGTACCCTGATGGCCGCCGCGGCGCTTGTCGCGGGCTGTTTCGCACTCCAGGCGCAAGCCAGCATTGTGATCGCCAACACACGCGTGATCTATCCAGCGCAAGAGCGCGAAGTCTCCATCAAACTGAGCAATGACGGCCGCACACCGGCTCTGGTGCAGGCCTGGCTGGACGATGGCAACATCACCGACGCGCCCGAAACGCTGAAGGTTCCCTTCATGCTGACGCCCGCCATCTTCCGCGTGGATCCCGGCAAGGGGCAGACGCTGCGGCTGATCCACACCAAGGAAGCCATGGCGCAGGATAAGGAAAGCCTGTACTGGCTCAACGTGCTGGAAGTCCCGCCCAAGCCGCAGGCTGGCGAGGACGCCAATCGCCTGCAGATCGCTTTTCGCACGCGCATCAAGGTGATGTACCGGCCGCAGGGGCTCCCGGGTCAAGTGGAAGAGGCTCCGGCCCAGCTGCGCTGGGAACTGGCGCCCGCCAAGGCCGGCAAGGGCTATGCGCTGAAGGCCAGCAATCCCACCCCGTACGTCGTGAACCTGGGCAAGGTGAGCCTGCAGTCCGGCAATCAGTCCTTCGATGCCGGCGCCGGTTACGTCATGCCGGGCGAGTCCGCGCTCTTTCCGGTTACTGGGATGGCATCCGCACCCGCCGCTGGCGCCCAGGTCCAGTTCAACAGCATCAACGACTGGGGCGCGAATGTCGCAGGCTCGCAGCCTTTGACGTCGGGGGCCGCATCCGCCACGCGCTAAGGCGCCATGCCGCGCAAGCGCGCGGCTCCATTTTCCAGAAAACCCCTCTGTGATGGGTGCCGCCAACGGCAGCCACGGGGAGGGTTTTGCCCTGCGTTCCTACTGAGTCCACTCATCAACGCCGCTGTCATGAAAAAATCCCTTTCCCAGCTCCTGCATACGCGAGATCGCGCCTGTCTGCGCCTGACGCCCCTGTGCGCATCGTTGCTGGCAGCCCTGGCCTTGCACGATGTGGACGCACATGCCGCGAAGCCTGGGCCCATGGTGGCCGTGGTGGAGTTCGAGGATGCCTTCCTGATGGGGGGGGCGGGCCAGCGCACGGATCTCTCCCGCTACGCCCGCGGCAATGCAGTCGCGCCTGGCAACTACCTGGTGGATCTTTTCATCAACCAGAACTATGTTGGCCGCGTGGATGTGCCGTTTTCGCCAGTCGCTGACGAGGTGGCGGCGCAGCCCGTTTTTGATCGCCAACTACTGACGCGCATCGGTGTCGATCTTGGCAAGCTGCCTGCCACGGCGGCCGAAGTACTGGCGCAAGGCGCCAGCCTGCGGCTGGACGAGATCGCGGCCGACGCGAGCAGCGATTTCGACTTCGGCGATCAGCGCCTGGACCTCAGCATGCCGCAGGCGGTCATGAGCCGCCATGCTCGCGGCTACGTCAGCCCAGAGCTGTGGGACTCTGGCGTCAACGCGGCCATGCTCGACTACGACTTCAACCTGTACAACTTCCGCAATAGCGCGCTGGGCGGCACGCAGCGGCAGGGCTATCTGGGCTTGAGGGCCGGCGCCAATATCGGCGACTGGCGTCTGCGCCACAACGGCTCGTACTCCTTCGATTCCCAGGGCCAGCGCCAGTACCAGAACATTGCGACCTATGCGCAGCGCGAGATCGTTGCGCTGTCGTCGCAGCTGACCCTGGGCGAAGCCTATACCAGCGGAGAACTGTTCGACTCCACGCCCTTCAAGGGTGTGCGCCTGGCCAGCGACGACCGCATGCTGCCCGACTCACTGCGCGGTTACGCGCCGGTGGTGCGCGGCGTGGCCAATAGCAATGCGCGGGTCACCATCCGCCAGAACTCGATCATCATTTACGAAACCACGGTGGCGCCCGGCGCCTTCGAGATCACCGACCTGTACGCCACCGGCTTTGGCGGCGACCTGGACGTGTCCGTGCAGGAGGCCGACGGCAGCGTGCGCAAGTTCTCGGTGCCTTACGCGGCCGTGCCGATGTCGCTGCGCCCCGGCGTGAGCCGTTACAGTGTGGTGGGCGGCGCGGTGCGCAACCGGCAGCTGACGAAAAGCCCATACTTTCTGCAAGGCACCTACCAGCGGGGCCTGTCCAACCTGGTGACGGGCTATGCCGGCGCCACCGTGGCCGACAACTACACCTCGGCGCTGCTGGGCGGCACGCTCAATACGTCCTACGGCGCCATCGGTCTGGACGCGACCCAATCGCGCCTGTTGCTGGACGGCAACACGCATACCGGCACCAGCTTGCGCGCCAGCTATGCCAAGACCCTGCCCGACACCGGCACCAACATCGCCATCGCGGCGTACCGGTATTCCACCGGCGGCTTCTTTGGCCTGAATGAAGCCATGGCCTCGCTCTACGGCAGCGGGCAGTACCGCTATACCGGCGGGGTGGTGCGCGAGCGCAACCGCGCCTCCCTCGTCCTTAGCCAGCAGTTGGGCGAGCGGCGCGGCACCATCAACCTTACCGGCTCCGCCGTGGATCATTGGAACCGCGACGGCCGCGATGTGAACTACAGCATCGCCTACGCGAACTCGTACAAGCGCATCGGCTACAACCTGACCGTCCAGCGCCAGCGCGACAGCCGCCAGCAGATGGGCACCGCGTTCTATGCGACCCTCAGCATCCCGCTGGGCAAGACCCATCCGCTCAGCTTATCGAGCAATGTCGGACGCGACTCCAATGGACGCTTGCAGGTGCAAAGCACGCTGTCGGGCTCCACCGGCGAGGACAATCAGCTGTCCTACAGCCTCAGCGCCGACCACGCTTCCGGCGGCTCGGGCGACTCGGTCAATGGCGGCAGCGCCAGCGTGCTTTACCGCGCCCCGGTCGCCGAATTCATGGGCAGTGCGGGCGCGGGCACGGGCTACTCGCAAAGTTCGGTCGGCATGCGCGGCGCGGTCGTGGTTCATCCGGGCGGCGTCACGCTATCACAACCGCTGTCGGAAACGTTCGGCATCGTGGAAGCGTCGGACGCCGAAGGCGCGCGACTCCTCAATGCCTCCGGCGTGCGCGTCGACGGCCGCGGGTATGCCGTCGTGCCGCACCTGACGCCATATCGCATGAACACCGTGGAAATCGATCCCAAGGGCTTGTCCACCGACGTGGAGCTGCAAGTCACGAGCCAGCAGGTGGCGCCGCGCGCCGGCGCGGTCGCGATGCTCAGGTACGCCACGGTTTCGGGCCGTTCGGCGATGCTGGAGGTCCAGCGGCCCGATGGCAAGCCGCTGCCGTTCGGCGCCAGCGTGCTGGACGAGCACGGCGTGGAAGTTGGCCTGGTCGGGCAGGCCAGCCGCGTCCTGGCCCGCGGCCTGCAGGAGAGTGGCCAGCTGACGGTAAAGTGGGGGGAGCAGTCTGGCGACTCTTGCCGCATGGACTATGAATTGCCCGCTAGGGAAAAGGGCGTGCGTTCCGATACCTATCAGCAGGTCGAAATCCGCTGCAGCTAGACGAGCCTTTCTGAACGCCGCAGGCCGAAGGCGCCACGTTCACGATGGGCGATCGGAAGAAGATCGCGCTGCCTGCTCGCCGCGGCCCAGCCACCACAGCAGGGCCGCAGCGGTCAGGATCGCCGCGACATTGAACTGCATGGCGCTGGCGAACGCACGCGCATGGCGCTCGGCCGAACCGGCGTCGGCGTAGGCATCCAGCGTGCCGGCAAACAGCATCCCCGCCGCCGACACGCCCAGCGCCGCGCCCACCTGCTGCAAGGTCGACACCACGCCCGCCGCCATGCCGGCCTGGCGGTCCTCCACCAGGCCCAGCGCCAGGTTCACCAGCGGCGTGTTGACAGCGCCTTGTGCTGCGCCCAACCACACCAGCGCCGGCAACAGCGACCACGGCGCCAGGCTGGCGCCGGCCGCGCCAACCTGCAGCATCACGGTAGCCGTGGCGCCGCCATACAGCAGCGCAGCCAGCGCAATGGCGCGTGTGCCGTAGCTTGCCACCAGCCGCGGCGCCGCCATCGATCCGGCCACGAAGCCCACACTGGC
>JALDYL010000226.1:0-7237 GCA_032153965.1 Achromobacter sp.
GCCGCTTCCTGCCGGGTGATCGGCGGGAAGAAGTGCGCGTGCATGTCGATTTTCTGGGTCATGTGCAAAAGAAAAGAAGTCGGTCGGTATGCGCGAGGCGAGGCTGGAGGGAACGGGCCCTAAGCCGGCGCCGCTTGCGCGGAAGGCGCATGCCCCTTGCCGGGATGGATCTCGCCGCAACCGGGACAGGTGCGTTTCTCGGTGCTGGAATAAAAGGCCTGGAACAGCGGCGGCAGGTCGGTCACGATGCTCTTGAGCTGCACCTCGACGCGATGCACCAGGCTGCGGCATTGCGGGCAATACCACTCGAAGCCGTCCAGCAGGCCCTGCGGGCGCTGGCGTTCTATGACCAGGCAGGCGCTGTCGGTTTCGGGCCGTTGCGGCGAATGCCGCACGTGCGGCGGCAGCAGGAAGATGTCGCCTTCCTTCAAGTCCACGCGCTCGGGCTTGCCGTCCACCCACAGCGACAGCCAGGCGTTGCCGCGCAGCTGGTAGAAGAACTCTTCCAACGGATCGTCGTGGTAGTCGGTGCGATGGTTCGGGCCGCCGACCACGGTGACGATGAAGTCGGCGTCCTGCCAGATCTGCTGGTTGCCGACCGGCGGCTTGAGCAGGTGCGCGTGGTCGTCTATCCAGCGCTGGAAATTCAACGGCGGGCCATAGGCAGGCATGAGGATCTCCGGAAGTCTGGGGGCGGACCGGGGCTGCCCCATAGCCCGCAGTCTAGGCGGGACCTTGCGGGCCTGCACAATAGAAATTACGCCGGCGGGTATGCGGCCTGTCTATGGCGGGATAACCCTGAGTCGATCTTCAACCGCCGCTTTCAGCGCGCTGCGCCGCGATCTGCTTCAGATAGTCCACCAGGCGTAGGCAGGCCGGCGTCAGCGGACGGTCAGCGCGCACCGAGTAGCCGACGTCGCCAAATGCGCCGAAGGCATGGGTGGGCAGGCGGGCCAGCATGCCCGTGGCCAGGAACGGCGCTGCCGCATCGTAGGGCAGCAGGGCCAGCGCGTCGCTGTGCATGAGCACGCCGAGGTTGGTCAAGAGGGATAGCGATTCGACATGCCGGGCCGGCAGGCGCAGCCCGGCGTCCAGGAAGCTGCGCTCGATCGAGGCGCGCAGCGGCGAGCTGGGGGCGGGCAGGATCCAGATGTGGCCGGCCAGGTCGGCCAGCGCCGCGGCCGGCGCGCCGGCCAGGGGATGGTCTGCGCGGGCCACCAGGCACAGCTCCTCCCGGTACAGCTTGTGATGGTCCACCGCCACGCCGGAAATGGATGCCAGGTCGGCGCCGGGCAGGCGGCCGACCACGATGTCCAGGTCGCCCGTGGCCAGCGCGGGCAGCAGCTGGGAGGTCGGTCCTTCGCGCACGCTGACCTGGATGCCGGGGTGTGCGGTCATCAGCCGCGCAATCGCCTCGGGCAGCAGCTTGGCCGACGCGGCGATGAGCGTGCCCACCACCACATGGCCGCTGGCCCCGCCCAGTACCGCGTCGATGTCGTCGGCCATGTAGCGGATCTCGGCCATCATGGCGTGGACCCGGCGGCCCAGCACCACGGCCAGTTCCGTCGGCGTGACTCCGCGGTTGGACCGGTCGAACAGCGGGGCGCCAAAGAAGGTCTCCAGCTCGTGGATGGCCTTGGTGACTGTCGGCTGGGTCAGGTGCAGCTCGCTGGCGGCGCGCGACAGCGAGCGGCAGGCCAGCACGCGCTCGAAGATCTGCAGCTGGTGCAGCTTCAGTTTGCGGCTGAGCGCGTTGGGCGTGATGCGGAAGTCCGACATGCGCCGCTAGCGCGCCTGCGGCTTGTAGGCGACTGCCTTGATCTCGATCAGCAGCTGCGGGTGCGGCAGCTGATGCACGGCGACGGTGGTGCGGGCCGGGCCATCGGAGTCGAAGTATTCGCCATACACCTGGTTGTAGCCGCCGAAATCGTTCATGTTGACCAGGAAGGTGCTGATCTCCGCCACGTCGGCCAGCGTGGCGCCGGCCGTGGCCAGGATGTCGCGGATGTTCTCGATGACGGCGCGGGTCTGCACCCGGATATCCAGCGTGGCGGTACCCATCGCGTCGACCTCGGCGCCCGCGATGCGGTTGTCGGGCAGGCGCGAACTGGTGCCGGAGACATACAGGAAATCACCGGCGCGCTTGATGTGCGGATACTTGCCGCGCGGCGTGGCCTTGCCGGCGACGACGGTGGCGCTGACGCCGGGCTGGCCGGGTTGACTGGTCTGGGACTGGTTCATCGCGTCCTCCTTTGCGTGGGGTGGGTCAGAGCTTAATGCAGACGTTGGTGGGTTCGGTATAGAAATGCAGCGAATGGCGTCCGCCTTCGCGGCCTATGCCCGACAGGCCGCTGCCGCCGAACGGCGTGCGCAGGTCGCGCAGGAACCAGCAATTGACCCAGGCCAGGCCGACCTTCATGGCCTGCGCCACGCGGTGGCCGCGCGTGAGGTTCTGGGTCCAGACTGCCGCGGCCAGGCCGTAGCGCGTGTCGTTGGCCAGGCGGATGGCTTCTTCCTCGGTGTCGAAGGGCGTCACGTGGCAGACTGGGCCGAACACTTCCTCCTTGATGCAGCGGGCGGTCTCGGGCAGGCCGGTCCAGATCGTGGGCTGCACGTAGGCGCCTTCGTCGCGCGCGTCGCCGAACACCGGCACGCCGCCGCCCGCCGCCACCGTCGCGCCTTCCTCGCGCGCCAGGGCGAAGTAGGACAGCACCTTTTCGCGATGCTCGCGCGACACCAGCGGTCCCATCTCGGTCGTGGGATCCATGGGCCAGCCTATGCGCAAGGCTTCGGCGCGCGCCGCCAGCGCCGCGACGAAGCGTTCGTAGATTGGCCGCTCGACATAGACGCGCTCGGTGCACAGGCAGACCTGCCCGCAATTGGCGAACACCGATTGCGTCACGCCATCCACGGCCGCATCGAAGTCGGCGTCGGCGAACACCAGCGCCGCGTTCTTGCCGCCCAGCTCGAAGGACACCGGCTTCACGCCTGGCGCCACGGCCCGCATGATGGCGGCGCCCGTGGCCGATTCGCCGGTGAAGGTGATGCCGTCGATGTCCGAGTGCGTGGTCATGAATTCGCCCGCCGAGTTCGGCCCGAAGCCATGCGCCAGGTTCAGCACGCCGGCAGGCAGCCCGGCTTCATGCGCGACCTCGGCCAGCAGCGTGGCCGTGGAGGGCGTGACTTCCGACGGCTTCATGATCACCGTATTGCCGAACGCCAGCGCTGGCGCCACCTTCCAGGTCAGCAACAGGAGCGGCAAGTTCCAGGGCGAAATCACGCCCACCACGCCCAGCGGCTTGCGGTAGGCGTAGTTCAGCGCCTGCCTGCCGTCCGGGGTGTCAGTCATGTAGCTTTCCATGTCCAGCGTGCGCGCCAGTTCCGCGAAGACGCGGAAATTGGCAGCCCCACGTGGAATGTCGATCTTGCCGGCCCAGCCCACGGGCTTGCCGGTGTCGCCGATCTCGGCCTGCAGGAAATCGTCGAAGCGCCGCGTGATGCCGTCGGCCAGCGCCAGCAGATGGTCGGTGCGCGCGGCCACCGGCAGTCCGGCCCAGGCCGGCAGGGCGCGGTGCGCCGCCGCCACCGCGCGGTCCACCTGGTCGCGGCCGGCTTCGTGGACCTGGGCGATCAGGCGCCCGTCCACCGGGCTGTGCTTGTCGAAGGTGGACGCGCCGTCTTCGAAGCGGCCGTCGATGTAGTTGCGCAATTGTCGGATCGTCATGTGCTGGGCTCGGTCGGGATGCAAAATAAATACGTATACGTACTATATTTTGGATCATAGACAGCGCCCCGCCTCAAGTCAATGCGATTTCGAAGCCGCCAGCGTCTGCCATTCTTCCTTGCCGATGCGGCTGACATGTTCCGTCCGGTAGTCGTTCATGAACGGATTGAACTTGTTCTCCTCGGTGTGATGGTGCTTGAAGCCGCACTTTTCCTGGGCCTTGCGCGACTTCTCGTTGTCGGCGAAGTAGCCGCACCATAGCGCGTTGAAGTTCAACGTTTCAAACGCGTGGCGCATCAGTTCCCTGACGGCTTCAGGAATCAGCCCCTGGCCCCAGAACGGCACGCCGATCCAATACGCGATTTCGGCTTCATCGTCGGCAATGTCGAAATTGCTGTCCTTCCTCATGAGCAACGCCACCAGGCCTATGGCGGTGTTGTCGTCCTTCAGTGTCAAGGCATAGGCCAGCGGCCGCGAAAAAAGCGTCTGGATGATCTCCCGGCTATGTTCGACGCTTGTATGCGGGGGCCAGCCCGCGGCGGGGCCGATCCGTTCGTCGCTCGCATACTCAAACAGGCTCGGCGCGTCGTCGGTGTGCCAGGGCCGCAAGATGAGGCGTTCGGTGCGCAGCATGATTTCCCTTCCTTTCAGCAATGAAAACAGCAGCCGCAATTCTAGGAGCCGAGGACGCAACCGATAAGAGACAGGGTTGAGTAGATTAGGTAATTATGAAAACAAAAATACTGGAATTCATAGGCAATGATTTAAAATTTCAGCTCAAATGAAAACACTCTCTCAACTATCGGATACAGGCATCGAAGACCTGGCCATCGGCCTCAACAGGTTCGACGCACAGGTGGGGCACCCCTTGGCGTTGGCGTATGTGGTGGTGTTGATCTGCCGCGAGGGCAGCGCCGAGTGGGAAGTGAACTTCAAGCCGCACCGGATGAAGAAAAACGATCTCCTGGTCCTGGCGGAAGACTCCATTGCGCTCATCAAACGCAAGTCGGATGACTTTTCATGCGCCTGCTATTTGATGAACCGGTCCATCGCCGCGGAGGTTGCGCAGGCCCTGCCCAACAGCCTGTTTTCCTTCTTGAGCCGTTCGCCGTTCTTCGCAGCCGAAAAGCTGTCGCCGCAGTATTCCAGGGCCTGGGAGGGCCAGGCCGCCCTGATCCATGAGCAGTGCGCCACCTACCAGCGGACCATGATCGTCAACCATGTCCAGAACCTGTTCTTGTGGATCTGCGAAAAGACGGACGGCCTTGGGGCTGGCATGCGGAATGACTTCAGCAGATCGGAGGCGGTCTGCTGGAAATTCTGGGAGCTGATCTCGGTGCACTGCGTGCAACAGCGCGGGGTGGCATTCTATGCAGGGCTGCTGCATATCACGCCATACTATCTGTCGCAGTTGAGCAGGAGGTTCTTCAACGACGCGCCCAAGACGCTGATCGACAGGCAGGTCGTGCTGGAGATAAAAAAGCGCCTCACCCAGCCCAGGAAATCCGTGCAGCAGATTGCGGAGGAGCTGCATTTCGCCGACGCTTCCTACTTGGGCAAGTTCTTCAAGCGCCATACCGGCGTGGGCTTGACCGACTACCGGAAAGGCAGGGCATGATGAAGTCTGAAAGGGGCGTGCGCTATCTTATGGAACTGCGCAGCAATGCCATGACCGCCGACATCCATCCCTTGGAAGCCCGATGACCGCTACATCCCGACGTGTCCCCGCCGAGCAGGCCGCTCCCCAGGCCCTGCAGGCGTTCGACCTGACCCTGGTCGCGTCCCATCTGCTGCGCCGGGCCCATTTCCGGGCCGAGGCCCTGTTCGCGCAGGCCTTTCCCGACGAAGACCTGACTCCGCGCCAGAAGGCGCTGCTGATCACCGTCTACCAGAATCCCGGCGCGACCCAGAACCGCATCGCCGAACTGATCGCGTTGGACCGCAATTCCTTTGCTGAAATGATCGCGCGCATGACCAAGAAGGGCTATGTGCGCCGCAGGCGCTCAACCCAGGACGGGCGCGCCTACGCGCTGGAGATCACGGAAGAGGGCATCGCCCTGCTGGCCCGCATCCTGCCGCAGGACGCCACTGTAGAGGCGCAGGTGCTGGCGCCCATACCCGAGGATCTGCGCCCCGTGTTCCTGAAATGCCTGCGCCTGATGGCGGGGCTGGAGCAACAGGACCACGCCGCCGACTGACGGCGCCGGGCTCAGGCGTCCGTTGCGGGCGTCGAGTCCGCAGCGGCTGGCGTGGGCGGCTTTTGCCTGCCGAAGCGCAGCGCGAACTGGCGCGTGAACACGGCGCCAAAGAAGAAGATTTGCGCCGAATAGTAGATCCACAGCAGCAGCGCGATCAGCGATCCCGCCGCGCCGTAGGCGGACACCGCCGCGCCCCGGCTGAGATAGACGCCGATGCCCCACTTGCCCACCAAAAACAGCGCTGCGGTCACGATCGCGCCGGGTATCACGTCCGGCCATGAAATCTTCGCGCTGGGCAACAGCTTGTAGATGACCGCGAACAGCGCCACCACGATGGAGAAGGAAAACAGGCTGGAGATCCACTCCGCCACCAGGGCGAAGGACGAAGCCGTCCACAAGTCGCCGTAATAGCCGCGCGCGGCCCCCAGTGCGGCGTTCACGGTCAGCGATATCAAGAGGAACAGCGCCAGCACCAGCACCAGGCCGAACGACAGCATGCGGCTGCGGACCATGCCGTGCAGCCCGCCTTTCTGGTTGGCGGAGACTTCCCACAATTCGTCCAGGCTGGCCTTCAGTTCCGCGAAGGCCGTGGTGGCGCTGAAGATCAGCACGAAAATCGAGATCAATGCCGCGATCCAGCCCTTGCCCGATTCATGGGCGCTGGCCAGCACCGTCTGGATGACTTCAGCGCCACGCTCGCCGGTCAGCTCGCGCAGCTGCGAGAACAACTCCGAGCGCACCGCGTCTTCGCCGAAAAACGCGCCCGCCACCGCGATCACCAGGATCAGCATGGGCGCCAGCGAAAACACCATGTACAGCGCCAGCGCCGCGCCCTTGCTCGACGCGCGATGGGTGGACCACTGCTTGGCGGAGTCCATCAGCAGCCCGCCGATTTCGGAGGGACGCAGGGCACGCAACAGGGTCGGGGGCAAACGCATGGGACTCGGCTCGTTCTAAGGGAGCCTTCATTGTAGGGACGCATGCTCTGCTGCGAAACCCGCAGATTGTGCGCAAACGTGTTCTTTGGCGAGGCTGCGTTGCCGCAGAAAAAGAAAAACCCCCGGGGCGAAGGTCCGGGGGTTTTTCGGATACTGCATTCCCCGGCCGAAGCCGGGGAGGCCTTGCAAGGATGGCGGGACTTAGAAGTCCATGCCGCCCATGCCGCCCATGCCGCCGGGCATGGCCGGAGCAGCGGGCTTGTCTTCGGCCAGTTCGACCACGGCAGCTTCGGCGGTCAGCAGCAGGCTGGCGACGGAAGCGGCGTTTTGCAGGGCGGTGCGGGTCACCTTGGTGGGATCCAGCACGCCTTGCTCGA
>JALDYL010000227.1:0-7190 GCA_032153965.1 Achromobacter sp.
CTGATGCTCAACATGGCGGCTCCTTATGCGTCGGCGTCGTCGCCCAGATAGGCGCGGCGCACGTCGGGATGGTTGCGTATCTGGTCGGCGCTGCCGGTGGCGATGATCTTGCCGTAGACCAGCACGCTGATGCGGTCGGCCAGCGCGAATACGGCGTTCATGTCGTGTTCGACCAGCACGATGGTGTAGCGGCCCTTCAGGCTTTGCAGCAGCGCGATCACGCCCGCGCTTTCGGCCGCGCTCATGCCGGCCATGGGCTCGTCCAGCAGCAGCACCGACGGCTCGCCCGCCAAGGCCATGGCGATCTCCAGCTGACGGCGCTGGCCATAGGCCAGGCTGTCCACCTGGGCCTCGGCCACGTCTTCCAGCTTGCAGGCCCGCAGCGCCTCGGTCGCGGCGCCGACCACGTCGGCGCAATCGCGCAAGGCGGTCCAGCCCGACAGGCGCCGGCGGCGCTTGCGCAAGGCGGCCAGGCAGGCGTTGTCCAGCACCGTGTAGCTGTCGAACACCGAAGTCACCTGGTAGGAGCGCAGCATGCCCAGCGCCACGCGCTCCTGCACCGTGGCGTGGGAAACGTCGGCGGCGCCCAGGCGCACGGCGCCGCCATCGGGACGCAGCTCGCCCGACAGCAGGTTGATCAGGGTGGTCTTGCCCGCGCCGTTGGGGCCGATCAACGCGTGCAGTTCGCCGGGGGCCACGTCCAGCGACACCCCATCGGTGGCCTTGAGGCCGCCGAAGCGGCGCACCAGGTCCTGCGTGGTCAATCCCGTGGGCGCGGCGGCGGTTCGCATGTTCATGCCGAGGCCTCCTTGCGCAGCGCGTCCGGCGGCCGGCGGTCCTGTTGCCCGTCACCCGCAGGCGGCAGGCTTGCAGGCGCGGCCGCAGGCGGACGCCGCAACCAGGCCAGGGAATTGGCATAGCCGCCCTTGGCCAGCATGGCGATGATCACCACCGCCGGCCCCATCAACAGCATCCAGTGCTGCGTCATGCTCTTGAAGGCCTCTTCCATCAGCAGGTAGGCCACCGCGCCGACGATCGGACCCAGCACATTGCCCAGCCCGCCTATCACCACCATGACGATGAGTTCGCCCGACACCGGCCAGGACATGTAGCTGGGCGAAGCGAAGGCGGTCAGGTTGGCCAGCAGCAGCCCGGCCACGCCCGTCAGCACGCCGGAGGCCACGTAGGCCGTCAGGCGCACGCCGAACACCGAATAGCCCAGCGCGTCCACGCGGCGCGGGTTGGCATGGGTGGCGCGCAGGATCATGCCGAAGGGCGAACGGCGCAGGCGCACCATCGCCAGGCTGGACACCAGCAGCACCGCCCAGGCCGCCCAGTACACGGGCTGGCTGCCGCCCAGGTCGAACAGGCCGAAGGAACTGGCTTCGTAGATGTTCAGGCCGTCGTCGCCGCCGTACTCGCGCAGGCTGACCGCCAGGAAATAGAACATCTGCGCAAACGCCAGCGTGATCATGATGAAGCCTATGCCCGAAGTCCGCAGGCAGACCGTGCCGACGATCAGCGCCACCAGCGCGCATACCGCGATGCACACGGCCAGCTGCAGCCAGCCGTTGCCAAAGCCGTAATAGCTGAGGATGCCCACGGCATAACAGCCCAGGCCCAGGAACATGGCGTGGCCGAAGCTCACCAGTCCGGCGAAGCCCAGCACCAGGTTCAGCGCCAGCGCGGCCAGCGCATAGATCAGGATGCGCGCGCCCAGCGTCACGTAAAAAGGTTCGCCCAGCCATTGCGCCGCGAAGGGCACGGCGGCCAGGACCAGGAACAGCAAGGGCAGCGCCCAGCGCCGGTGTTTGTGTTCTTGCATGATGATCGAATCCCAGGACAGGCGCGCGTCAACGCCGCGCCGAGAAGACCAGGCCTTGCGGCCGGAACGCCAGCACCACGGCCATCAGCACGTAGATGAGCATGGAAGCGAGCGCGGGCCCGACCGCGTTGGCGACGGATGCGTCGAACACGGCGCGCAGCATGTCGGGCAGGAAGGCCCGGCCCAGCGTGTCTATCATGGCGATCAGCAAGGCCGCCACCAGCGTGCCGCGCACCGAGCCTATGCCGCCCACCACGATCACCACCAGCGCCAGGATCAGCACGGGCTCGCCCATGCCGGACTGCACCGACAGGATCGGCCCCGCCAGCGCGCCCGCCACGCCGGCCAGCACCGCGCCCAGCAGGAACAGCAGCGTCTTCTGCAGGTCCACGTTGGCGCCCAGCACGCTGGCCATGGGCGCGTTGCTGGCGCCGGCGCGGATCAGCATGCCGAAGCGCGTGCGCTGGATCAGGAACCAGGCGCCCACCGCCACCAGCGCGCCCACGCCGATGATCATCAGGCGATACACCGGGTAGTCGTTGCCGAACAGGCTGACGGCCCCTTCCAGCCCCTGCGGCACGGCGGCGTAATACGGCCGGCTGCCCCAGATGACCGAGGCCAGTTCGTTGAAGAACATCATCAGCCCGAAGGTGGCCAGCACTTGGTAAAGGTGGTCGTGCTTGTACAGCGGCCGCGCGATCAGGCGCTCCAGCGCCACGCCCACCAGGCCGCTGCCCGTCACCGCCGCCAGGATGGCGAAGGCGAACGAGCCGCTGGCGTTGTAGGCGGTGGCGCCCAGGAAGGCGCCGATCATATACAGCGACCCGTGCGCCAGGTTGATGAAGTTCATGATGCCGAAGATCAGGGTCAGCCCCGAGGACAGCAGGAACAGCAAGGCGCCGAGCTGCAGGCCATTGAGCATCTGCGACAACAGCAAGGATCCGTTCATGGGGCGTCTCCCGGGACGGTTACTTCAGCGGGCAGTCCGCCACGTAGGCGTCCTGGTGGTCGGTGAACACCTTGGCCAATTGCTTCAGGCCCACGCTGTCGCCTTCCTTCACGACCTGGTAGGCGTACAGGTCCTGGACCGGCATGTTGTTGCTGTTGAAGCGGAACTTGCCGCGCACCGTGGGGAAGTTGGCGCCGGCGGCCTTTACCGCCGCGGCCAGGGCCTTGCTGTCGCCGACCTTGCCGCCCTGCTGCTTGATGGCGGTGTCCAGCAGGAAGGCCGCATCGTAGCCGCCCACCGCGTACTCCGACGGCAGGCGTCCGTACTTGGCCTTGAAAGCTTCGACGAACTTGCGGTTCTGCGGGTTGTCCAGCGTGGTGGCCCAGGGCGTGCCGTAGATCGCGCCCACCGCCTGCTCCTTGAGCGCGGTCAGCGTGTTGGAATCGATCAGGCTTTCCGAGAAGAACGGCAGCTTTTCCATCAGGCCGGCCTGGCGCAGCTGGCGCACGAAGTTCACGCCCACCCCGCCGGTGTAGAACACGAACAGCGCGTCGGGCGAGGCCGACTGCATGCGCGAGATCTCCGCCGAATAATCCAGCTGCCCCAGTTGGGTATAGATCTCGTCGGCGGGAGCGGCGCCATAGAAGCGCTTGAAGCCCGCCAGCTTGTCCTTGCCGGCCTGGTAGTTGGACGACATCAGGTAGGCGCGCTTGTAGCCCTGGTCCTTGACGTACTTGCCCATGGCTTCGGACATGCTGTCGTTCTGCCAGCCCAGCACGAACAGATTGGGCAGGCACATGCGGCCGGCGATCGGCGCGGGCCCGGCGTTGGTGGACAGCGCCACCACGCCGGATTCCTTGATGCGCCGCAGTTCCGCCATGAACACATTGGAGAAGCCCAGGCCGACGATCACGTCAACCTTGTCCTTCTCGATGAACTTCTGCACGATCTGCGCGCCCACGTCGGGCTTGAGCTGGTCGTCGTCGCGGATCACCACGGCCTTCTGGCCGCCCAGGCTGCCGCCCAGCTGCTCGATGCCCAGCATCAGGCCGTCGTACTGGTCCTGGCCCAATGCCGCCTGGGGTCCGGACAGCACTCCGGTAAAGCCGATGCGGATGTCCGCCATTGCGGCATTGGCCGCGGTCAGGGCCGCAATGGCGGCCAGCGCGGACAGGCCGCGTGCGTATGCTTGCATGCTAAGTCTCCTTGGGGGATGGACGGCGGCGCCGTTCTGCGCGGCGCCTGCCGGTACTGGGGCCTGCTTACACCTCAGAGCTTCACGCAGACATTGCGCAGCTCCGTGTAGAACTCGAGCGAATGCACGCCGCCTTCGCGGCCGATGCCGGACTGCTTGGATCCGCCGAAGGCCGTGCGCAGGTCGCGCAGGAACCAGGAATTGATCCAGCAGATGCCCACTTCCAGGGCCTGCCCCATGCGATGGGCGGTGCCCACGTTGCTGGTCCAGACCGAGGCCGCCAGGCCGTAGGGCGTGGCGTTGGCCAGGGCGACCGCTTCTTCTTCCGTGTCGAAGGGCGCGATATGGCAGCAGGGTCCGAAGATCTCCTGCTGGATCACGGCCGAGGTTTCCGGCAGGCCGGTCCACACGGTGGGCTGGATCCAAGCGCCGCCGGCCAGCTCGTCCGGCATGTCCGGCACGCCGCCGCCCGCCACCACCGTGGCGCCCTCTTCGCGGGCGCGGGCGTAGTAGCCCAGCACCTTGTCGCGGTGGCGCTGCGAGATCAGCGGCCCCAGGTTGACGCCGGGATCCTTCGGGCGGCCCAGTTTGAAGCCGCGGGCGCGCTCGCCCAGCGCGGCCACGAAGCGCTCGAAGATCGGCCGCTGCACGTACACGCGTTCAGTGCCCAGGCAGACCTGCCCGGTGTTGTCGAAGGCCGCGCGGGCAATGCCGGCCACCGCCTTGTCGAAATCCGCATCGGCGAACACGATGCCGGCGTTCTTGCCGCCCAGCTCGAAGGACACGGGCCGCACGCCCACCGCCGCCGCCTGCATGATGGCTTCGCCGGTGCGGGTCTCGCCGGTGAAGGTGATGCCGTCGACCAGCGGATGGCGCGTGAGCTTTTCGCCCGCCGAACCGGGGCCGCGGCCATGCACCACGTTGTAGACGCCGGGCGGCACGCCGACCTCGTTCATCACCTCGCCCAGCAGCGTGGCCGTGGCCGGGGTGTCTTCGGAAGGTTTGACCACCACGGTGTTGCCGCAGGCCAGGGCCGGCCCCACCTTCCAGGTCATCAGCAGCAGCGGCAGGTTCCAGGGGCAGATCACGCCGATCACGCCGCGCGGCACGCGCACGCCGTAGTTCAGGGCATGGCCGCCGTCCGGCGTTTCCAGGTCGAAGGTCTCGTTGGGGATGTTGCGCACCAGGTCGGCGAAGATCTTGAAGTTCGCCGCGCCGCGCGGAATGTCCAGATGGCTGGCCAGGTCATAGGGCTTGCCGGTGTCGGCGATCTCGGCGTCGACGAAGTCGTCGAAGCGCCGGGTGATGCCGTCGGCCACCGCGTGCAGCAGCTCCACGCGCTGCTGCGTCTTGAGTTTGCCCCAGGGACCGCGCAACGCCGCCTTGGCGGCCCGCACCGCGGCGTCGACCTCGGCGTCGCCGGCCTCGTGGATGCGCCCGATCAGGCGGTTGTCGACCGGATCGCGGTTGTCGAACGTCTTGCCCGTGGCGACCCATTCGCCGTTGATGAAATTGCGGAAATCGGTCATTGCGTCCTCGGTTGTAACAGGTCTGCCAGCGCCGCTTCAGGGTCGCCGGCGGTCAGGTATTCCCACATGCGCTCGTAGATGCGGCCCGTGCCCACGGCGCGGGCCGCTGCCTCTTCGGGCGAGAGCGTGGGCGCGCCTTCGGCCAGGCCGGCCGAGCGCAATTGCCATTCGATGCGCGCGGCATCCTCCAGATACCAGGTCAGCACCACGGCATGCATCAGCGATTCGGCCGCCACCACCGCGCCGTTGCCGCGCATGGCCACCGCGCGCACCGCGCCCAGGGCCTGGGCCACGCCGCGCGCCTGGGCATCGCTGCGCACCAGCTGCGGGTCGTCCCAGAGCGCCACGGCCGGAGAAAAATACGAACCCATGCCGTGGCGCGGCTGCGGCGTGACGCGGGCCGAGGACAGCGTCATGACCGTGGGCGGCATGGAACGCACCACCCCGCCCACGTCGGGACGCATGCGGTAGATATGCTGGTGGATGCGGACCTCGCCCAGCACGCCCTCGGGCAGCTCGCCGTGCACCGGCACCACCGTGCCCGCCTCGCCGGGCTCGATCAGGCCCATCGGGCGCGCCGCGCACACCAGGAAGTGATCGGCATCGAGCCGGCTGCTGCAATGGCCGTAGGCGTGGACCAGGCCGGCGCGGGCCAGGCCGCGCGCCGCCACCCGCACCAAGGCTTCTTGACCGGCGTCGACTTTCATCTGCGCGCCGCTCACGTCTTGAACTCCGGAATGTCCGGCTTGGCGCCCCACATGCAGAACGAGGACGGCACGGCGGGAAAGCTGCGCGGACGGTAGGTCTTCTCGTCTTCGGCGGTGATCAGGCGCACGCCGGTCGAGTATTCATAGATCATGCCGTCGGGGCCGTCGAAGTACAGGAACATCGCCCCCGAGGTCGGATGCCGCCCCGGCCCGAAGCGGATCGGCACCTGCCATTCCTTCAACTGATACCAGGCGCGCATGATGTCGTCGATGCTCTCGACCTGGTGGTTGATGTGCTGCACCCCCGGATAGCTGGACGGGAACAGCGCGATCTTGTGATGCACCTCGTCGATGCGCAGCAGCGGCGCTTCGCCGATGCGGTCGCTGACCCGGGCCGACAGCAGGCCGGTCCAGAAGGCTTCGTCGCGCCGCGCGTCCAGCGTGCGCAGGCCAATATGCGAAAAGCCCGTCACGCCGGCATCGCGGCTGGGGAAGTAGCGGCGGCCGCTGTGATGCGGCGCGTGCACGAGTTCGATGCGGTTGCCGGACGGGTCGATGAAACTGAGGAAATCGCGCACGTAGCGCTGCTCGGCGTCTTCGCGCTTGCCCGCGGCGACCTGATAGCCGCTGCGCTCCAGCACCGCGCCGGCATGCTCAAGTTCCTCGGCCGTGTCCACTTCAAACGCCGTGGTGTGGTCGCGCGGATCGCCTTCGAAGTAGCACAGGGTGTGGTCGCGCGAGTCGGACTTGAAATAGACCGCGCCGTGCTCCTTGCGCGCCACTTCCAGGCCTAGCACCGCGGTCGCGTAACGGACCGCGGATTCCAGGTCGCGGGTACCCAGCCGGACGTACCGGATGTCGTGTAGCCGTATCACTGCTTGTCTCCAGGTTGCGCCTGCCGCCAGCTGCATGCCGGTCGTAATCGCGACGCTTTTTTCTACGATAAGCAGCATAAATCTCGGCGTCAATAATTTTTATCGAGATT
>JALDYL010000228.1:0-7151 GCA_032153965.1 Achromobacter sp.
TGCTGGTGCGCTACTTCACCGACCAGTCCTTCGCCTGGACGGAAGAGATCTCGGTTTTCCTGCTGATCGTGCTGACCATGGCGGGCGGCAGCGTGGCCTTCGTGCGCAACCACCACATCCGCATCGAGATCCTGGCCGACTCCGGCTCGCCGCGCCGCCAACGCATCATGGCGCTGATCTCCAATGGCTGCGTGCTGGCCTTCTTCCTGCTGCTGACCGTGCTGTCGGTGAAGCTGGTCGCCGACGAATACATCTACGAAGAAACCTCGCCCGCCATCGGCGTGCCGACCTGGTGGTATTCAATCTGGCTGCCCGTGATGGCGGCGGCGATCTCGCTGCGCACCATCGGCACGCTGCGCCGCATCGCCAAGAGCGGGCGCGCCGCCGGGCAGGATCAGCAATGATCGCCGCCATCCTCTTCACTGTCTTCATCGTCCTGATGCTGATCGGCGTGCCGGTCGGCGTGGCGCTGGGGCTGGGCGGCACGGTGGCCATCGTGCTGTCCAACCTGGACACGCCCTGGTATGGCCTGTTGACCGTGCCGCAGAATTTTTACGCCGGCCTGGCCAAGTACCCGCTGCTGGCCATTCCCATGTTCGTGCTGGTGGGCTCGATCTTCGACCGTTCCGGCGTGGCCAAGCGGCTGGTGGACTTCGCCATCGCCATCGTCGGGCGCGGTCCGGGCATGCTGCCGCTGGTGTCGATCGCGGTGGCCATGTTCCTGGGGGGCATTTCCGGTTCCGGCCCGGCCTGCGCGGCCGCGGTGGGCGCAGTGATGATCACGGCCATGTCGCGCGCCGGTTATCCGGGCTCGTTCTCGGCCGCGGTGGTCGCGGCCGGCGCGGCCACGGACATCCTGATCCCGCCGTCGGTGGCCTTCATCATCTACTCGGTGCTGGTGCCCGGCGCCTCGGTGCCCGCGCTGTTCGCCGCCGGCATGATCCCCGGCATCCTGGCGGGCTTCGCCCTCATCGTTCCGGCGGTCTGGCTGTCGCGCAAATACAAGATGGGCGGGCTGGAATCTCACCTGCCGCGCCCGCCCTTCTGGGCCAGCCTGCGTGAAGCGTCCTGGGGCCTGGCCGCGCCCGTGCTGATCCTGGGCGGCATGCGCATGGGCTGGTTCACGCCTACCGAAGCGGCCGTGGTCGCGGTGTTCTACGGCCTGTTCGTGGGCATGTTCATCCACCGCACCATCAAGCTGCGCGACCTGTACACCATCCTGCGCGAAGCCGCCGAACTGTCCGCCGTCATCATGCTGGTGGTGACGCTGGCCGGCATCTTCGCCTGGGCGCTGTCCACGCTCAGCGTGATCGACCCGATCACCCACGCCATCGTCAATTCCGGCTTGGGCGAATGGGGCGTGCTGGCGCTGCTGATCCTGCTGCTGATGACCGTGGGCATGTTCCTGGACGGCATCTCCATCTTCCTGATCTTCGTGCCGCTGCTCATGCCCATCGCCAACGCCTATGGCTGGGATCCGGTGTGGTTCGGCGTGATCCTGACCTTGAAGGTGGCGCTGGGCCAGTTCACCCCGCCGCTGGCCGTGAACCTGATGGTGTCCTGCCGCATCGCGCGCGTGCCGATGGAGTCCACGGTGCGCTGGGTGGTGTGGCTGCTGGGCGCGATGTTCCTGGTGCTGGTCGCGGTGCTGGTGTTCCCGCAACTGGCGCTGTGGCTGCCCAAGAAGCTGGGTTATTGAAAGGGCCAAACGGGGCGACCCCAAGGGGCGCCCCCAAGGCCGGCGTTACCGGTATTCATTACAACAACAGACACGCAAAGAGAGGAGACGCAACATGAAATTCCGCAACCTGATCGGAGCGGCCCTGTGCGCGGCGGCCGTCGTCGGCATGGCGCCCGCCCATGCGCAGAACTACAAGCCCGAGTACAAGCTCTCCATCGTCGTCGGCACCACCTTCCCCTGGGGCCAGGGCGCCGAAATCTGGTCCAACCTGGTGCGCGAGCGCACCCAGGGCCGCATCAACATCAAGGTCTATCCCGGCACCTCGCTGGTCCAGGGCGACCAGACGCGCGAATTCACCGCCATCCGCCAGGGCGTGATCGACATGGCCGTGGGCTCCACCATCAACTGGTCGCCGCAGGTCAAGCAGCTGAACCTGTTCTCCCTGCCCTTCCTGATGCCCGACTACGCCGCCATCGATGCGCTGGTGCAGGGTGACGTGGGCAAAGAGATGTTCAAGCTGATCGAAAAAGCCGGCGTGGTGCCGCTGGCCTGGGGCGAAAACGGCTATCGCCAGCTCAGCAACTCCAAGCACGAGATCAAGAAGCCCGAGGACATGAAGGGCCAGAAGCTGCGCGTGGTGGGTTCGCCGCTGTACATCGACACCTTCACCGCGCTGGGCGCCAACCCCACGCAGATGAGCTGGGCCGACGCTCAGCCGGCGCTGGCCAGCGGCGCGGTGGACGGCCAGGAGAACCCCCTGTCGATCTACACCGGCTCCAAGCTCTACACGGTGGGCCAGAAGTACCTGACGCTGTGGAACTACGTGGCCGATCCGCTGATCTTCGTGGTCAACCGCGAGGTCTGGAATTCGTGGTCCGAGAAGGACCGCGACATCGTGCGCCAGGCCGCGCTGGATGCCGGCAAGCAGCAGATCGTGATCGCGCGCAAGGGCGTGACGCCCGAAGATCCGTCGTTGCTGAAGGAGATCGCGGGCCACGGCGTGACCGTGACCGCGCTGTCGGCGGCGGACCACGAGGCCTTCGTCAAGGTCACCAAGCCCGTCTATGAAAAGTGGAAGAAGCAGATCGGCGAAGACCTGGTGAACCTGGCCGAAAAGTCGATCGCCAACCGCAAGAAGTAAACCCGCAAGAACAAGCAGCAAGCCCCAGGGGAACGGCGGCGCAAGCCGCCAACCGAGGCAGGGACGTTAGATCCCGCCCACCAACGGGCGCCGGCCACAAGCTGGCGCCCGTTTTCTTTGCCGCGTCAAAACTCCGTTGCCGACTCCGGCCAGATCGGCAGACTAGGCCGGATAGCTGACTTCCAGGATATCCAGTTCCTCGATCCCGCCCGGCGTGCGCAGCACCACGGTGTCGCCCTCTTTGGCCTTGATCAGCGCGCGCGCCACCGGCGAGATCCAGCTGATCTTGCCCGCCAGCGGCTCGGCTTCGTCCACGCCGACGATGGTCACGTTGTGTTCCTCGCCGGCCTTGTCCGAATACTGCACCGTGGCGCCGAAGAAGACCTGGTCGCGGTTGGGCTGGGCCGCCGGATCGACCACTTCGGCGATGTCCAGCCGCTTGGTCAAAAAGCGCATGCGGCGGTCGATCTCGCGCAGGCGCTTCTTGCCGTACAAGTAATCGCCATTTTCGGAACGGTCGCCATTGGATGCGGCCCACGACACCACTTGCACGACGGACGGACGTTCCACGTTCATCAGATGCGTGAGTTCGCCGCGCAGGCGCTCGTAGCCGCCGGGCGTCATGTAGTTCTTGGTGCCGGCGGGCAGCGCCTGGGCTTGCGGCAGATCGTCGTCGTCCTCGTTGTCCGACTCTTTGACAAAGGCTTTGTTCATGGCGGTTGCGCCGCTCGGGCGCGATCACAGTCGATAGTGTGCGGAGCAAGCGGCCTGGCCGCCGCCCGCGTCAGAACCAGTCGTGCCAGACCGGTTTAAGGTCGGGCGGCAGCGCCGGCAAGCGGCCCAGGTCCACCCGGCTTTCCTTCGGACTATGGAAGTCCGAACCGCGCGACGCCAGGAATCCGTAGCGGCGCGCCACATCCGCATAATAGCGGGCCTCTTCCGAGGTATGGCTGCCCGTGGTGACCTCGATGCCCAGGCCGCCCAGCTGCAGGAATTCGTCGAACAACGCGGCGAATTGCAGCGGCGTGTACTTGTAGCGGCCAGGATGCGCGATGACGGCGGTGCCGCCCGCGCCGCGGATCCAGCCCACCGCCTCCGCCAGCGTGGCCCACTGCATGGGCACGTGGCCGGGCCGGTCGTCGCCCAGATGGCGGGTGAACACGGCCTGCACGTCGGGGCAGTAGCCGGCTTCGACCAGATAGCGCGCAAAGTGCGTGCGGCTGATGAGTTCGGGGTTGCCGGCGAACGGCAACGCGCCTTCGTAGGCCCCGGGCATGCCCATTTCGGCCAGGCGTTCGCCGATGCGCTTGGCGCGTTCAGCGCGGCCGGAGCGGGTCTTGCGCAGGCCTTCGACCAGGGCGGTGTTCTCGGGGTCGAAGCGCAGCCCCACGATATGGACCGTGACGTTCGCCCAGGTCACCGAGATCTCGACGCCGGTGGCGAAGTCCATGTCCAGCTCGCGCGCCGCGCGGGCCGCTTCGGCCAGGCCGCCCACTTCATCGTGGTCGGTCAGGGCCCACACGTCCACGCCATTGGCATGCGCGCGCTGCGCCACGTCGCGCGGCGCGAGCGCGCCGTCCGAGACGGTGGAATGGCAGTGCAGATCGATGTTCAGTGTGCGCGCGTTCATCCAGCTATTGTAGAGAAGGCCCGGCAGCGTGGATAGCGCCAAGCCGTCCCCCGTTTACCGCGCGGTCAGGACAGCAGAAAGGAGGCGACCGGATCGACCTGCTCGTCCGACATCAAGGTGGGCGCATGGCCCACGCCGGCGACCTCATGGGCCTGCGCGCGCGGATTGCGCTTGAGCATTTCGTCGACGGTGGCGCGCGTCAACAGGTCGGATTGCGCGCCGCGCACGATCAGCACGGGGCACGGCAGGGCGTCATAGGAACGCCACAGGATCTGTTCGCCGGCCGCCAGTTCCTCGGGCGTCTGGGCAGCCAGCGCCTGGGACAGCGCCAGGTCGTAGTGCTTGACCCATTTATCGCCCTGCTGCGGATACAGGTATCGCGCCAGCTCCGCCCACTGCGCGTCGGTATGCGGGCCGAACGTGGCGGAGTTGGCGCGCATGGTGGCCACGGCCTCTTCGAAGGTCGCGAACTCGCCGGGTTCGCCCACATACTGGCCGATGCGCGCCAGGGCGCCCGTCTCCAGCCGCGGCCCGACGTCGTTGAGCACCAGCTTGTCCAGGTGGAAGCCCTGCTCGGGCGGCAGCATGCCCGCGTGCGGACGCATGGCCAGCATGGCGCGGGCGAACACGGCCGCGCCCGACAGCGCCATGCCGATCAGCCCGCCCATCGACGTCCCCACCCAGGCCAGCCGCGCCGGCTTCAAGCGCGCCAGCAGGGTCACCATGTCCGAGACGTATTGCGGCACCGTGTAGAACGCGGGGTTGGTCAGCCAATCGGAACGCCCCCGCCCCACCACGTCCGGGCAGACCACGCGATACTGCCCCGCCAGCCGCCGCGCCAGCGTATCGAAGTCGCGCCCGCTGCGGGTCAGGCCATGCACGCAGACCAGCACCTGGTCATTGGCCGGATCGCCCCATTCCCAGTAGGCCATGCGGTGCAGGCCCGCGGGGCTGGCGCAGGTGACGAAATCCAAACGGGGTTCCAGGCTGGCGTCCACCATCGATACACTCCACAAGTCGTTGCGCGCCGCAGCTAGAGGCGCGCCAGGCCGGTATCTTATAGGACAGCGAGCGGCGCCGCCGCAACACCCCTAGCGCCCGGTTCTGGACTATCGGCCCGGTCGTCGCTACGATCCTTGCATCCGGATCGCCGCCCAGCCCCCTTGCCAGCGCGGAATTGCCATTGCCTATCGAGGCGATCCAATCATTAAATTGGAGTTGCGGACCTGTTAGGATCAGAGTCGGAAGTTTCAAGCATTGCCAGATCAGTCATCCCAAAATTGATATGGAGTCCGTATGCAGCAAACCAGTCCTTCCTCGCCGTTGGCCGCCGGCCATCAATCCGCCAGTTCCCCTCCCCCCGAACCTCCCAAAGTGCTGCAGGACATCCTGGCCCGGGCCGATGTCCGCATCAATGGCAACCGCCCCTGGGACATTCAGGTTCATGACAAGCATATGTACGACCGCGTCTTCGCCAGCTGGTCGTTGGGCCTGGGCGAATCCTACATGGACGGCGAATGGGACTGCGATCAGCTCGACGAACTGTTCACCCGCCTGCTGCGCGCGGACATGGGGTCGGCGGCGCTGGGCCTGGCGCGCGTCAAGCTGATCGCCGAGCACCTGCGCCACAAGCTGTTCAACCTGCAATCCAAGCACCGCGCCTTCGAGGTCGGCGAGCAGCATTACGACGCGGGCAACGACGTGTTCGAAGCCATGCTGGACAGCCGCATGATCTATTCCTGCGCCTACTGGGAAAACGCCCAGACGCTGGAAGAAGCGCAACTGGCCAAGCTGGAGATGATCTGCCGCAAGCTACAACTGCGCGAAGGCGAGACCCTGCTGGACATCGGCTGCGGCTGGGGCGGGCTGGCGCGCTTTGCCGCCGAACGCTATGGCGTCAAGGTCACCGGCGTGACCGTGTCCAAGGAGCAACTGGCGCTGGCGCAGGAAAGAGTGAAGGGACTGCCGGTGCAGTTGCTGCTGCAGGACTACCGCGACCTGCAGGGCAGCTTCGACAAGGTGGTGTCGGTAGGCATGTTCGAGCACGTCGGCCCCAAGAACTACGACGCCTACTTCAGCAACGTGCAGCGCCTGATGGCGCCGGACGGCGTGTTCCTCTTGCACACCATCGGCATCGCCGCCACCAGCCAGAGCACCGATCCGTGGATCGACCGCTACGTGTTCCCCAACGGCAAGCTGCCGTCCGCCCGCGAGATCGCCACCGCCGTGGAAGGCCGCTTCATCATCGAAGACTGGCATAACTTCGGCGCCGACTACGACCGCACCCTGATGGCCTGGTGGGATAACTTCGAGCGCGCCTGGCCCGGGCTGGAATCGCGCTACGGCAGCCGCTTCTACCGCATGTGGAAGTACTACCTGATGTGTTGCGCCGGCTTCTTCCGCTCGCGCGAGGGCCAGCTCTGGCAAGTGATGCTGACCCATCCGCAACGCCAGGAGACGTACCGCTCGCTGCGCTGAACGCGGTGACGCCTTCGCCAGGAAGCCGCCCCAAGGGGCGGCTTTCTTTTCTGCGACGCCTGCGTCGATTCAGCGGCCTGCTGCGTCCTCGCGGATCATGTCGGCAGCCCGCTCCGCGATCATGATGGTCGGCGAATTGGTGTTGCCCGACGTGATCAACGGCATCACCGACGCGTCGGCGATGCGCAGACCCTCCAGGCCGTGGACGCGCAGCCGCGCGT
>JALDYL010000229.1:0-7135 GCA_032153965.1 Achromobacter sp.
TGCTGCATGTTCGACAGGCCGATGAAGGCGTGCATGATCCCCCAGACCGTGCCCAGCAGGCCGATATAAGGGGACACGGAGCCGGCCGAAGCCAGGAAGTTCAGGTGCGACTCCAGCGAATCCATCTCGCGCTGGTAGGCGGCGCGCATGGCGCGGCGCGGGCCGTCCAGCACGGCGGTGGCGTCACCTGCGGCATTGCCGCGGCGGGCTTTCAGGAATTCGGTCATGCCGGCGTCGAAGATGCGGGCCAGGGCGCCTTGCTCATCGCGGCGCGAGGCCACGGCCTGCTGCAGCATGGAGAGGTCGCCGCCCGACCAGAAATCGTCTTCGAAACGGCGGGTCTGGGCGTGGGCCCGCTTGATCGCCAGCCGCTTGGCGAAAATGTAGGTCCAGGACATGATCGAAATGCCCAACAGCATCAGCATGATCAGCTGGACCGGCACGCTGGCGTGCGAAATCAGCGAAAGCAACGACATGTCGTTGGTGACTTGCATGGTTATTCCTGAATGAATTCCAGTTTGGCGCGAACGTCAGCCGGCAACTCCGCCGGCCGCATGTGAATGGCATCGACGCAGCAGACTTGGATGTTGCCTTCGGCAAGCAGTTCCCCGTCGCGTTCCGCGCGTTGCGCGAAGTGTATCGAAGCGCGGCCCAGTCGTGTGACTCGGCTGCGTATGGTAAGCAAATCGTCCAGCCTGGCCGGCTTGCGGTAGGACATGTCCAGGGAGCGGACAACGAACAGGCGTTGCTCGCTGGCCGCCAGATTGGACTGGTTGACCCCCAGGTCGCGCAGCCACTCGGTGCGTGCGCGCTCCAGGAATTTCAAGTAGTTGGCGTAGAAAACCACTCCGCCTGCATCCGTGTCCTCGTAGTAGACACGGACCTGCAGGACGGATTCGGCGGACTTCGGATCGGTCACGATGAATAGGAAGGGGCGGTCGGGACGCGAAAAGTCCGTAGTTACTATAAGGTTTACAGCGTGTCGAGTTTCGTCAGCACGGCTTCAAGCGCGGACTCTACCGGAATCTTGGCCGCTTCGGTTTCCCGACGGGCCTGCAATTCCACCACACCATCGTTCAGGCCGCGTTCTCCAACTGTTACACGCAGCGGCGCGCCGATCAGCTCCCATTCAGCAAACATCACGCCCGGGCGGGCATCGCGGTCGTCCAGGATGACGTCCACGCCGCGCGCCAGGAGCGATTCGTAGAGCTTCAGGGCGGTGTCACGCACGGTTTCACTTTTGCCCCAGCCGACCGGGCAGATTACCACCTCGAAGGGGGCGATCGCACGCGGCCAGATGATGCCGCGGGCGTCGTGGTTCTGTTCGATGGCCGCGCCCACGATGCGGGTCACGCCGATGCCGTAGCAGCCCATTTCCAGGACGGCGGGCTTGCCGGTCTCGTCCAGGAAGGTGGCCTTGAGGGCTTCGGAGTACTTCTTGCCCAGGTAGAAGACGTGGCCCACTTCGATGCCGCGCTGGATCGACAGGGTGCCCTTGCCGTCCGGCGAGGGGTCGCCGGCGACCACGTTGCGCAGGTCGGCCACCAGTTCGGGCTCGGGCAGGTCGCGGCCCCAGTTCACACCCTGGATGTGGAAGTCTTCCTTGTTCGCGCCGCAGACGAAATCGGCCATGTTGGCCACGGTACGGTCGGCGATGACGTGCACGGGGCGGACGGTCTTGACCGGGCCCAGGTAGCCGGGCTTGCAGCCGAAGGCTTCGACGATCTCGGTCTCCGTGGCGAAACGGAAGCCGGCCAGGCCGGGCAGCTTGCCAGCCTTGATTTCATTGAGTTCGTGGTCGCCGCGCAGCAGCAGCAGCCAGATGTCGGCGCCTTTCTCGCCGTCGGTGGCGAGCACGATGGACTTGATCGTGCGCTCCAGCGGCAGGCCCAGCAGGCGGGCCACGTCCTCGCACTTGGCGGCGCCCGGCGTGGCCACGTCGGCCATGGCCTGGGCGGGTTCGGCGCGGGTCGGGTACAGGCCGGGGGCCTCGGCCAGCTCCATGTTGGCGGCGTAGTTCGAGTCGGCGTTGTAGACCAGCAGGTCTTCGCCGGTGTCGGCGATCACCTGGAATTCGTGGCTGCGGGTGCCGCCGATCGAGCCCGTGTCAGCGGCCACGGCGCGGAATTGCAGGCCCAGGCGGCCGAAAATGCGCATGTAGGCGTTGAACATGGTGTCGTAGCTGGCCTGCGCGCCGGCCTCGTCGCGGTCGAAGGAATAGGCGTCCTTCATGGTGAATTCGCGGCCGCGCATCAGGCCGAAGCGCGGACGGCGTTCGTCCCGGAACTTGGTCTGAATGTGATAGAAGTTCACCGGCAACTGGCGATAGCTGTGGATCTCGTTGCGGGCGATGTCCGTGATGACTTCCTCGGACGTGGGCTGCAGCACGAAATCGCGCTGGTGCCGGTCCTTGATGCGCAGCAGCTCGGCGCCGTATTGCTCCCAGCGGCCCGATTCCTGCCAGAGCTCGGCCGGCTGGACCACCGGCATCAGCAGCTCGATCGCGCCCGCGGCGTTCATTTCGTCGCGGACGATGGCCTCGACCTTGCGGATGACTTTCAGCCCCAGGGGCATGTAGGTGTAGATGCCGCCCGCGAGCTTGCGGATCATCCCGGCCCGGGTCATCAGCTGGTGGCTGGCGACTTCGGCTTCGGAAGGGGCTTCTTTGAGGGTGTTGATGTGGTAGTTGGATGCGCGCATGTTTAAAGGTGGCAGCAGATACGTATAATCGACTGTAATTGTATTGAATTCGGTGGGGGTGGCCCATGCTTGACCGCGAAGGCTACCGCCCCAATGTCGGCATCATTCTCGTCAACGGTAGAAACGAGGTCTTTTGGGGCAAGCGTATCAGGGAACATGCCTGGCAGTTCCCCCAGGGCGGCATCAAGTACGGCGAAAGCCCGGTGCAGGCCATGTATCGCGAACTCCATGAAGAGGTGGGCTTGAAGCCCGAGCATGTCCGTATTTTGGGGCGTACACGCGATTGGTTACGTTATAACGTGCCCGATCACTTCGTCCGGCGTGAGTGGCGCGGCCACTATAAAGGACAAAAGCAGATTTGGTTCTTGTTGCGCCTGGTAGGACGTGACAGTGACGTGTGCTTGCGCGCGACGCAGCATCCGGAATTCGATGCCTGGCGCTGGAGCCAGTATTGGGTGCCCCTGGACGCGGTGATCGAGTTCAAGCGAGACGTCTACACCCAGGCGTTGAACGAGTTGTCGGCGATCCTCTTTCGGCGTCATCACGAAACCCGCTACCTGCGCCAGCGCGTGCATGGGCAGCGGGCAGCAGAGAATTTGCCCGAAGGAACGGACGGTCATGCGCATATTGTTGGTTGAAGACGAACGGGACATGGCGTCCTGGTTGATGCGCGCGCTCGCCCAAAGCGGATTTGTGCCGGATCACGCGGCCGACGCCCGCACGGCCGAGGCCTTCATGGCGGGCACGGAATATGACGCCATCGTCATGGACCTGCGCCTGCCCGACAAGCACGGGCTGGTGGTGCTGCGCGAAATGCGCAACCGCGACGACCGCACCCCCGTGCTGCTGCTGACCGCCCAGGGCGCCCTGCAGGACCGCGTGCGCGGCCTGAACCTGGGCGCCGACGATTTCCTCACCAAGCCTTTTGCGCTCGAGGAACTCGAAGCGCGCCTGACGGCGCTGGTGCGCCGCAGCCGCGGCCGCCAGCATCCGCGCCTGCAATGCGGTTCGCTGTCCTACGACAGCGAAAGCCGCGCCTTCACCCTGGACGGCTCGCTGCTGTTCCTGACTCCGCGCGAACATGCCGCCCTGGCCGCCTTGCTGACCCGCAGCGGCTATCCGGTGGACAAGTCCCAGCTGTTCGGCAAGGTTTTCACCCATGACAGCGAAGCCAATCCGGACGCCATCGAGGTCGTGCTGCACCGGCTGCGCAAGAAGCTGGCCGGCAGCGACGTGCGCATCGTCACCGTGCGCGGGCTGGGCTACATGCTGGAAAGCGTCGCCAGCGAGTCCGCGGAATCCTGAGTGAGGCTGCGGCTATCCGAGCTGCCGCGCGTGGGTATCCGCGCGCTGCTGATCATTCTGCTGCTGCCAGGCGTAATCGTGCTGCTGGTCGTGGACAGCGTGAACGACTACCGCACGCTGGCCGAGATCACCAACGAAGCCTACGACAGCGCCTTGGTGGAGCCGGCCCGGGTGCTGGAAAGCAGCCTGGAGTTCACTCCTGACGGCAATCTGCAGGTTGCCACGCCGCTGTACGCGCAGGTGATGCTCGAATCCCGCGCGGGCCTGCGCAAGTATTTCCGCATCGAAGAGATCGACCCGCCCCTGCCGGACGGCGCGGCCGTGCCCACCGAACGGGGCAAGACTTTGCTGGGCATGCCGGAAATGCCGCGTCCGCCTACCTGGCCGCGTTCCAACAGCCAGCCGGTCTTCTACGACAGCGTCTATCGCAACGATCCCGTGCGGGTCGTCGCCGTCGTGCGGGATTTGTACTACCAAGGGCAGCACCGCCAGGTGCTGGTCGTCGTGGCCGAAAGCACCGGCAAGCGCATCGAAGCCGAGAACAACGCGCGGCGCCAGGAAATCCTGCGCGACACGCGCATGTTGGCGCTGGTCGCGCTGCTGGTCTGGTGGGGCGTGTCGTGGGCGTTAAAGCCGCTGCGCCGCCTGCGCAACGACATCCGCGCGCGCCGCCCCGACGACCTGACACCGCTGGACGCCTCGCGCGTGCCCAGCGAAGTGGCGCCGCTGGTCGATGCGGTCAATCACCATATCGCCCGCTACCGCCGCGTCCTGGATGAGCAGTCGCAGTTCCTGGCCGATGCCTCCCATCAGCTGCGCACGCCGCTGGCCATCATGCTGACGCAGGCGCAGTACGCCCTGCGCGAACGCGATCCGGCCCGCGCGCAGGAGGGCTTGCGCGGCATCGTCGACCAGCTGGGCCGCACGCGCCGCCTGACCGAGCAGCTGCTGGCGCTGGCGCACGCCAACCAGGCCGATCAGCAGCCGCGGCAACTGCTGGACATGAACAGCGTATCGCGCGAGGTGGTGCTGCAATACCTGCCCTTGGCGCACGAAAAGCAGCAGGACCTGGGCTGGGTGCAGGCGGGCTCCGAAGAGGGCCTGGAGATTCCGGCGCCGGTGTCGGGCAATGAGGCCGAACTGCACGAGGCGCTGTCGAACCTGGTGCACAACGCCATTCATTACGCGTCTGCGGGCGCGCGCATCACCGTGTCGGTCTGCTGCCACGACAACCGCGCCGAGGTTGCCGTTTCCGACAATGGGCCAGGGCTGGATCCGATACTGCGCCAGCGCGCCTTCGCGCGTTTCGAGCGGGTCGGCACGGACAAGCCGGTCGCCTCGACGGGCTCGGGCCTGGGCCTGGCGATCGCGCGGGCCTACGCGCGCCGCAATGACGGCGACATCGAACTGCGCGACGGCGAGCCAAATGCGCAGGGCGGTGTCGGCCTGGCCTCCGTGCTGTGGCTGCCGCTCGCCTCGACCGTCTCGCAGTATCCGCGCCCGCCCGATGTCGAGCTCAAGGGCGATCAGTAACTTCTCTGCATTTCCGCTTTCATTCGCGGCTTCCGTTCAGGGATAACCCCCGAATTCAGGAACGCGACAGCGCATAGAAAGCGGATTAGCAGCTTCCTTCCGTAATCTGCGTGCGGGCCTGTCGCCAGGACCCGGGCGGCGCTCGTTTCGAGCCGCACATCCCGGGCAGGCGCTGGCCGCACCACGAAGGAGGATGAAGTGCAAAAGACAATCAATAGAAAGGACTATTACGGCGGAGCGCTGATGGTCCTCATCGGGCTGGGGGCGATTTACGGTGGCACCGACTATCACATCGGCACCCTGAGCCACATGGGCCCCGGATTTTTCCCGGCGGCGCTCGGCGGTCTGCT
Organism: Achromobacter sp.; assembly: GCA_032153965.1. GTDB lineage: Bacteria > Pseudomonadota > Gammaproteobacteria > Burkholderiales > Burkholderiaceae_B > Achromobacter. The sequence goes on from JALDYL010000229.1 coordinate 5,889, forward strand.
GGCGCTGACCGGCGTGCTGATCGCGATCTCGGCGCGCTCGGGCGAATCGACCGCTCCAGCGCCTGGCGACGGCCATGCTCACGGCCTGCCGGATTTCCGCGGCGGCGCCTGCATCTTGCTGGGCATCCTGGCTTTCCTGCTGCTGGGTCATTACGGCGGCTTGCTGCCCGCCACGTTCGCCATCGTATTCATCTCGGCGCTGGGCGACCGCAAGAACACGATCAAGCAGGCCATCCTGCTTTCGGCTGCCATGACCGCCATCGCGGTCGTTGTTTTCTGGTGGGCGCTGCAGCTGCAGCTTCCGCTGTTTCGCTGGGGTTGATGCGCCATGATTTCCCAATCCTTGATGGACCTCTGGTACGGCTTCGGCGTCGCCTTCCAGTGGCATAACCTGATGTGGTCGTTCTTCGGCGTGCTGGTGGGCAACCTCATCGGCGTGCTGCCCGGCATGGGCGCGCTGTCGGCCATTTCCATTCTGCTGCCGCTGACCTACGTGATGCATCCGGTGCCTGCCATCCTGATGCTGGCCGGCATTTTCTATGGTTCGCAGTACGGCGGCGCCATTGGCGCGATCCTGCTGAACCTGCCTTCGCATCCGCCGCACGCGGTCACCTGCCTGGACGGCTATCCGCTGACCAAGCAGGGCAAGGGCGGAACAGCGCTGGGCATCACGATGATCTGTTCGTTCTTCGCCGCGTCGGTGGGGATCATCGTCATGATCTTCGCCTCGCCGCTGCTGGTCGAAGTGGCGTTCAAGTTCGGTCCCACCGAAATCTTTTCGATCATGCTGCTGGGCCTTTTGGCCGGCGCCACGATGTCGCGCGGCTCGCCGCTGAAGGGCGTGGCGATGACCTTGTTCGGCCTGATGTGCGGCGTGGTGGGCACGGACGTGAACACCGGCACCATCCGCTTCTCGTTCGGCCTGCTGGACCTGTCCGACGGCCTGGAGCTGGTGGCGATTTCCATGGGCCTGTTCGGCGTGGCCGACTTCCTCATGAGCGTCAACCGCATGACCATCATCGGCAGCGGCGCCAAGCTGCGCCTGCGCGACATGCGGCCCAGCAAGCAGGAACTCAAGACCGCTTTCTGGCCCATGGTGCGCGGCACGGCGGTGGGCACGCTGTTCGGCGCCATGCCTGGCACCGGGCCTACCATCACCACCTTCGTGGCCTATGCGCTGGAGCGCAAGATCTCCAAGACGCCCGAGAAGTTCGGCACCGGCATGATCGCCGGCGTGGCGTCGCCGG
>JALDYL010000038.1:0-35583 GCA_032153965.1 Achromobacter sp.
AACAACACATACATGATTTCTTGAATTTCTATTGTGATCGCTGGCGCGAATGCGGAGATTGGTTTTCTGGTGGTGTCGCCGTCGGGGGGAGGGGCGGTCTACGAAGCGACACGGCCTTCGCCTGTAAACCCGCAAATCTACGAAGAAGCAAAATAAGCCAGTGTCCGGAAGCTGGCCGGGGCCGGCTCCAGACGACGCCTTACGCGAAATTCACCACCACGCGCCGGTTGGTGCGGCTCTTTTTCTCGATCTTCGTAACGATCACCGCGCCGATCTCGCCGGTGTTGGCCACGTGCGTGCCGCCACAGGGCTGGCGGTCCACGCCCGGGATTTCGACGATGCGTATGGTGGCGGTGCCTGCCGGGGGCGCGGCGCCTATGGTGCGCACCAGGTCGGGTTGCGCCGCCAGTTCCTCGGGCGTGATGCAGTTGATGCTGACGCCGGTGCGGGCATTGATCAGGGCGTTCAGACGCCCCGTCAGGTCTTCCTTCTCCAGCGTGGACTCGGGCAGGTCGAAGTCGATGCGGGCAGAGTCGGGCGAAATATTGCAGCCGGTCACCGGCGCAGGCACCAGCGAACCCAGCAGGTGCAGACAGGTGTGCAGGCGCATGAGGCGATGGCGCCGCGGCCAGTCGATGGCCACCGACACGCGGTCGCCTACTTGCGGCGTTATCCCGCCTTCCAGCACATGCAAGATGCGCTTGCGGTCCTCGGCGTAGACGGTGTCGGCAAGAGTCAGCGCGCGGCCGTCGGCCAGCGTCAGCGTGCCGCTGTCGCCCGCCTGGCCGCCGCTGCGCGCGTAGCAGACGGTCTCGTCCAGTTCGACGCCCTCGGGGCTGACCGCGATCACGGTGGCGTCGCATCGGTCCAGGTAAGGGTCTTCGTCGAATCGCTTGCGGGTGGCATGCATGTACAGGTCTCCGGATGTTTTTTGATGGGGCGGATTCAGGCCAGGATCTTCAGGCCGCCAGCCGTTTCTATCTGCGCGCTCAGGCGCGGCGGCCCGTCGGCCTGCTCGACCTGGATCAGGTGGTCGGCGCCCAGCCAGGCCAAGCCCTGGCGCAGCAGCCCAGCCTGGGGATGGCTGCCGGACAATTGCTTGAGGACGAGGTCCTGGGGCGGCAGGCTGACGCCGGGATAATCCGCCACGTCCCACTGGATCAGCGTGGGCAGCAGGCCGTCGCCGGCCGCGTGGCCGGCCTCGCGCCAGGCGGGCAGGCTGCCGTCGTCGGGCACCGTCAGCCGCCAGCGCAACTGCCCGCGTTCCATGGGGATGGCGGGAGGGATGCGCGCGGGATGTTCGGCCTGCATGCGGGTCAGATCCAGCGGCGCCTCGACCCGCGCCGCCCAATGCGCCAGGTAGGGACCCTGGGCGATGCGGGCGCGGACCGCGTCCTGATCCAGTCCGAACCAGCGCGGCCGCGCCGGCGCCGGGGCCTGCGGATCGATGGCGATGACTTCGAGGTAGACACCGCCCGCCATGCCCAGCACCCGGTTGTGGGTGCCCATGCGGGGATGCGCGCCGCCGCCCGCAGGCGCGATGCCTAGCAGTCCGGCGACGTATTCAGCGCCGCTGTCCAGGTCCGTGGCGGCGACGACGAGATGATCGATGACAAGTTTCATGGTGCGGCTATGGTAGCGAATCCGCGAGGATCCGTACCCGTACACCGTGACGGCGGCCTGCGGTACAGTGCTCGCGCCCGGCCGTGCGCGCCGGCGCATCGGCCCAACAGGCCCCGGCAGCGGATATCGACTATATGGTTTTCTATCTTTTCGCAGTGCTGTTCGCAGTCAGCCTGCTGGTTGCGCTGGCGGCCAGCGCGCTGTGTTGGCTGCGTTTCGGTCTGAAGGCCAGCGGAACCCGGCTTTGGCTTTTCGTCATGGGGTGCGTACTGTTTTCGTACCTGATCGGGCTGGCGCTTATCAACCATGACCCGTACTTCGATGACAACGGAGTGCCGGAATTCATTCCGTGGCGTTTCCGCTGGGGCTGGGCCTGGATTTACGCAGGCTTGCTGCAGTTCATTGTCATTCCCTGCGCGTTCGGCTTGCGGGCGGGATTGCGGTTCCTGGCGAAGCGGAAACCGCCAGGCGCCGCGCAATAAAAAACCCGCCGCAATGCGGCGGGTCTCTCTTCAAGCGGAAACGATCAGGCGGCTTCGCCTTCCTCGCCTTCCTTCTTGACCGGCTTGACCAGGTCTTCGCGCTTGACGCCCAGCCACATGGCCAGGGCCGCGGCCACGAACACCGACGAATAGATGCCGAACCAGATGCCGATGGTCAGGGCCATGGCGAAGTAGTGCAGGGTGGGGCCGCCGAAGAACAGCATGGCCAGCACCATCATCTGCGTGGAACCGTGGGTGATGATGGTCCGCGAGATGGTCTGCGTGATGGCGCTGTTGATGACTTCGTGCACGTCCGCCTTGCGGTACTTGCGGAAGTTCTCGCGGATCCGGTCCATGATGACCACGGATTCGTTCACGGAGTAGCCCAGCACCGCCAGCACGCCCGCCAGCACCGACAGCGAGAATTCCCACTGGAAGAAGGCGAAGAAGCCCAGGATGATCACCACGTCGTGCAGGTTGGCGATCACGCCGGCGACGGCGAACTTCCATTCGAAGCGGAAGCCCAGGTACACCATGATGCCGATGACCACCACCAGCAGGGCCATCAAGCCGTTGTGCAGAAGCTCCTGGCCGATCTGCGGCCCGACGAATTCCACGCGGCGCAGTTCCACGCCGGAGTCTGCTGCCTTCAAGGCGGCCAGCACGCTTTCGCTTTGGGTGGCGGACGTTTGGCCTTCCTGCAGCGGCAGGCGGATCATGACGTCGTGCGAGGTGCCGAAGTTCTGCACCTGGAAGTCGGTGTAGCCCAGCTTGGAGACCACGCCGCGCACGTTTTCAAGCTGCGCCGTCTGGGCGTAGTTGACTTCCATGACCGTGCCGCCGGTGAATTCGATCGACAGGTGGAAGCCGCGCGTGATGATGAAGAAGACAGCCGCCAGGAACGTGACGAAGCTGATGATGTTCAGCACCAGCGCGTGGCGCATGAACGGGATGGTGCGGTGAATACGGAAAAATTCCATTTTTCGCCTTAGGCTTTATCTGTGGCGGGCGGCCGGGCCGCCCGCGCTCATGTTCAGTTGGTCTTCGGTTTCCAGACTTCACCGATGGAGATCGACGTGAGCTTCTTCTTGCGGCCGTACCAGAGGTTGGCCAGCGCGCGCACGCCCACCACCGACGAGAACATCGAGGTCAGGATGCCCAGCACATGCACCACGGCAAAGCCGCGGATCGGGCCCGAACCGAAGGCCAGCAGCGCCAGGCCCACGATCAGCGTGGTGAGGTTGGAGTCGAGAATGGTGCCCCAGGCGCGTTCGAAGCCGTGATGGATGGCCTGCTGCGGCCTGGCGCCCGCGCGCAGTTCCTCGCGTATCCGCTCGTTGATCAGCACGTTCGAGTCGATGGCCATGCCCAGCGTCAGCGCGATGGCCGCGATGCCCGGCAGCGTCAGCGTGGCCTGCAGCATGGACAGCAGCGCCAGCAGCAGCAGCACGTTCATGGTCAGGCCGATGGTGGAGAACACGCCGAACAGGTGGTAGTACAGGATGATGAAGACGGCGATGGCCAGGAAGCCGTACAGCGTCGAGTAGAAGCCCTTGGCGATGTTGTCCGCGCCCAGGCTCGGGCCGATGGTGCGTTCCTCGATGATGGACATGGGCGCAGCCAGGGCGCCGGCGCGCAGCAGCAGCGCGGTGTCGGCGGCTTCCTCGGAGCTCATGCTGCCCGAGATCTGCACCTGGCCGCCGCCGATTTCGCCGCGGATGACCGGGGCCGTGACCACTTCGCCCTTGCCGTTTTCGAACAGCAGGATGGCCATGCGCTTGCCGATGTTGTCGCGGGTGACGTCGCGGAAGATGCGGGCGCCCTTGGAGTCCAGCGTCAGGTGGACGGCGGCCTGCTGGGTCTGCGAGTCGCGGCCGGGCTGGGCGTCCTGCAGGTTTTCGCCGGTCAGGATGACCTGGCGGCGCACCAGGATGGGACGGCCGTCGCGGTCGTTGTAGCGTTCGAGGCCGAAGGGCACGCTGCCGCCCAGCAGCGCGGCTTGCGCGGCGGGGGAGTCGTCGACCATGCGGATTTCCAGCGTGGCGGTGCGGCCCAGCAGTTCCTTGGCCTTGGCCACGTCCTGCACGCCGGGCAGCTGAACCACGATGCGGTCCGAACCCTGTTGCTGGATGACCGGTTCGGCCACGCCCAGTTCGTTGATGCGGTTGTGCAGCGTGTTGATGTTCTGCTTGAGCGCGGAATCCTGCACGCGGGCGACGGCGGCCGGGTTCAGGGCGGCCATCAGCAGCGGCTTGCCGTTCTCTTCGCGTTCGGTGAATTCCAGGTCGGGCAGGCGGCTGCGCAGGGTGGAAATGGCGCGGTCGCGGTCGTCCGTATTGGCGAAGGTGGCGGCAATGGCCATGCCCGAGCGTTCGACGCCGGCCACGTTGACCTTCTGGTCGCGCAGCACCGAGCGCACGTCGGCGGCCAGGGAGTCGTAGCGGGCGGTCAGGGCGCCCTGCATGTCCACTTGCAGCAGGAAGTGCACGCCGCCGCGCAGGTCCAGGCCCAGGTACATGGGCTTGGGCGCGAACCAGCCCAGGGCGCGCATCCAGGCGGGCGAGGCGGGCAGCAGGTTCAGCGCGACCGTGTAGTGGGGGTCGCCGGCGACGGTATTGAGGGATTTGTCGACCAGGTCGCGGGCCTGCAGCTGCAGGTCGGTCGACGTGAAGCGGGCGCGCACGGTGCCGAGCGTGCCGTTTTGTTCGTAATAGACCCCTTCATTGGGGATCTTGGCGTCGGTCAGGATCTGCTCGACCCGGCTCAGCATGGCGGGATCGACCTTGATCGTGGCCTTGGCGCTGGAAACCTGGACGGCCGGGGACTCGCCGTAGAAGTTGGGAAGCGTGTACAGCAGGCCGATGATGACCGCGACCAGGACCGTAATGTACTTCCAGAGGGGATAGCGGTTCATTGCCGGCTACTTCATGTAAAAGTGATGAAAGGGCCGCCCGGGCGGCGAGCGCGGCGGGCGGCGGCAGGGCCATCAAGCAACAAGAGCCCGATGGGGCTCCTGTGGGACGCTTACAGGGCCTTGATGGTTCCCTTGGGCAGCACGGTCGAGACCGAGGACTTCTGCATGATCACTTCAACGGGCTTGTCGGCCAGTTCGGAGACTTCGACGGTGACGTAGCTATCGTTAACCTTGGTGACCTTGCCGAGCATGCCGCCGGCGGTGACCACTTCGTCGCCCTTGGCCAGGGCGGCGATCAGATTGCGGTGTTCCTTCTGGCGCTTCATCTGGGGACGGATCATCAGGAAGTAGAGGATCACGAACATCAGGATGATGGGCAGCATGCCCATCAGCGCGTTGCCCTCGGGGGCGGCCTGGGCCACGACGAGGCTGGCGGTATCGATAACGGACATTGAATTCTCCTGCGTTTAGTCTGTTTGGGTGTTTGTATCTAATGTTTTTATGCGCCCATCCCCGCGCGAGCCATGGATAGGGCAAGCCGACTATTGTAGCGAGGTTATGCGCTAGCCCTAACTAGGGGCTGTTCGGGCAAAGACAAGGGGCGCCGGAGCTAGGGCCGCCCTGAGGCGGCCGCCCGGCTCGCTCTTAGATGATAGCGCGGGAGCGCAGGTCGGCCAGCCGGACGTCGTCCAGGCCAAGTTCGAGGCTCAGCACCTCCAGGCTGTGCTGGCCCAGCGTGGGCGCCGGGCCGTAGCGCACGGGGGTGGCCGAGAAGTCCAGCGGGCTGCGCAGCATGGGAGCATCGCCGCCGCGGGCGTGCGGCTGTGAGAGGGCGAGCTGCCGGTGGCGTGTCTGGGGATCTTCGAAAACCTGGGACAGGTCATTGATCGGCCCCGACGGTACGCCTGCCCGGTCAAAGAGCGGGAACAGGTCGGCGCGCCTGCGCCCAGCCAGGGAAGGCGCCAGCAGGTCGCGTAGTTCGGTTCGGTGGGCGACGCGCAGGGCGTTGGTGGCAAAGCGCGGGTCGGCCCCAAGGTCAGGCCTTTCCAGCACATCGCACATGGCGCTGAACTGGATGTTGTTGCCGGCCGCCAAGATCATGCGGCCGTCCGCGCAGGCGAAGACTTCGGATGGCGCTGCGATGGGGTTGGTGTTGCCTTGCCTGGCAGGCAGCTGCCCGGTCATGAGGTAGCCGACCGCCAGATGGCCGTTGAGCGCGACGGACGCGTCCAGCATGGAGGCGTCCACATGCTGGCCCATGCCGGTCTGGCGCTGGTGCAACAGGGCGCCCAGGATGGCGATGGCGGCATACAGGCCGGTGACGACGTCGGTGATGGGAATCGCCGTGCGCATGGGTTCGCCCCCGGGAGTGCCCTCGGCGTGCCCACAAGTGCTCATGACACCCGCCAGCCCCTGCAAGATGAAGTCGTAGGCGGCGCGTTGGGCGTAGGGGCCGCTCTGGCCGAAGCCAGTCAGGGAACAATAGACCAGGCCGGGTTTTTGGGCAGCCAGCGTAGCGTAGTCCAGTCCGTATTTGGCCAGGGTGCCGACCTTGTAGTTCTCCATGACGATGTCGCAGCGCATCGCCAGGTCGTGCGCGAGTTTGGAGCCCTCGGGCGTGGAGATATCTATCGTCACGGAATGCTTGCCACGGTTGTAGGCCAGGTACAGGGCAGAGTCGTTGCTGTCGCCGCCCTGGCCATCGGGCAGGAAGGGCCCCATGCGGCGGGTGTCGTCGCCCTCGCCGGGGCGTTCTATCTTGTAGACGGTGGCGCCCATGTCGGCCAGGATCTGGGTACATAGCGGCCCGGCGATGACGCGAGTCAGGTCCAGGACCTTGACGCCTTCCAGGATGCGGGGGCTCATGGCTTACTCCAGGCGGATGCCGGCTTTGGCGATGACGTCCGCCCAGCGCCGGGCTTCGTCGGCGATGAACTGGTCGAAAGCCGCCGGCTTGCCGCCAACCGGATCGATGCCATAGTCGATCAATTGGGCGCGCACGTCGGGCTGATCAAGCACGCGCTGGACGGCGGCGGACATCCGCTCGGCGAGTTCGTCTGGCACCTTGGCGGGCGTCAGCATACCGATCCAGCTGCCGGCCACGAAATCGGGCGCCCCAGCCTGCGCCATGGTGGGCACGTCGGGGGCGCCAGGCCAGCGCTGGGCGCTGGTCATGGCCAGCGCCCGCAACTTGCCCGCCTTGACCTGCGGCATCATGGTCTGCACCGAATCGAAGATGGCGGACACCTGTCCGGAGAAGAGATCGGGCAGCGCCGGCCCGACGCCTTTGTATGGCACATGGGTGATGCGCAGGCCGCTGATTTGGGCAAACTCTTCCGCCGCCAGGTGCGCGCCCGAGCCGGCGCCGCTCGAGGCGAATGTGGCTTTGTCCGGATTCGCCCGCGCCCAGGCCAGGAACTCCGCCAGATTGCGGGGCGGCAGGCTGGCGCTCGATACCAGCAGCAGCGGAATGCGGCCGAACAGGCTGACCCCGCGCAAGTCGCGCAGCGGATCGTAGGCCATGTTCTTGTACAGGCTGGGGTTGATGGCATGCGCCATGACGACGACCACGAAGGTATAGCCGTCGGGCGAGGCGCGGGCGACCGCCGCTGAGCCGATCTGGCCGTTGGCCCCCCCCAGGTTTTCGACGACTATCGGTTGGCCGATCTCGTCGCTCAGCTTGCGGGTGATCAACCGCGTGACGGCGTCCGATACGCCGCCCGCGGTATACGGCACGACAACCCGTAGCGGTTTTTCCGGGTAGGTGGCGCCCGCGCTGCCCGCGCCTGCAAGAGTGCACGCCATGGTTAGGGCGGCGATGGTATTGCTGATGATCCGGCTCATGCTGTGTGTCTCCTCTGTTTTTATGGGACTGCGTGATTCGTGGCCGGGTCAGGGCCCGTCGGGGCGGGGCTAGGGCGGTGCGATCAAGCCGCGCTCAATCCAGCTCCGGGGTACTTGCATGGGGTAGTCCAGCAACATCTGGGCATAGGACTTCCCCAGGGGATCGGAACGCAGGCTGGACATGCCGCCGCCGCCCAGGGCTTCGTGCAGCAGGAAGTTCAGCGCGTGCAGGCCGGGCACGTCGAATCGCTCGACCGGGCCATGCGCCAGATGCGCAAAATACGCACGCACCTGTTCGGCGCCCAGTTGCCGGCGGATCAAGGGAAGGAACTCGGGACGGCGGGCGATGACGCCAATGTTCTCGGTATCGCCCTTGTCGCCGCTGCGCGCCCAGGCCAAAGCCAGTAGCGCGACGGCGGTCTGGGGGCCTTCATCTCGCGACGCGGCAGTCTCGTCCTGCGTGGCGTCCGATCCGGCTGGCGCGGGGGCGAGGCTGGGGCAAGGTGCGTTGCCGGCCGCGGGCGGCACGGGGATGGCGAGGTCTTCCAGCAGCACTTGCTCTTGCACCAGGGATTTTGGCAACAGGAACGAGTGGACTCGCACCACGGGTTGAACCTCTGACCGGCCCTGAAAGGACGAGCGGGTGCCTGGCCCCATGGAGGTCCCGGCGGAGGCGCATTCGCGTTGCAGGAAGCCCAGGCCCGCGGCGAGATCGTGCCGGACGACGATACGGAGAACGATTTCGCGAGTGGGGAGCGGCCTGGCGTGCGGGCCGTACAGCGCTTCGCACCCCAGCATTTCCACGCATGTTTCCCGATAGTCCGCCAGGCCGTGCTCGCGCAGCATCCGCCGGCTGCGGTCCAGCAGCGCGGCGGCGGTCTTGTCGGCCTTGGCCCGGGCCTCGGGGCCGCGGATAGCCAGCATGGTCGCGAGCTGGTAGCCGTCGCGCCAGGTCGCGTTGGCCTTGTAGCTGCTGGTGGGAGGGCGCCCGCGCGCGCCGCGGACCGAGACGCGATCCGCGTCCACCTGCGACACGCGGACGTGCCGGAAATCGCAGGTGACGTCTGGCATGAGGTAGCTGGCCGGATCGCCGATTTCGTACAGGACCTGTTCGGCGACGCAGCCGGCGGCGATCAGGCCGCCGCTCCCGGCGGGTTTGGAAAGCACGAAGCTGCCGTCCGCGGCGCAATCGATGACGGGGTAGCCCATGTTGTCCCAGCCCGGCACCGATTGCCAATCGGTGTAGAGTCCGCCGGTGGCCTGCGCGCCGCATTCGATAACGTGGCCGGCGAGAGTGCCGGCGGCGAGCTTGTCCCAGTCGTCCCAGGCCCAGCCATGTTCGTGGGCCAGCACGCCCAGCACCATGGCGCTGTCGACGCAGCGGCCGGTGATGATGATCTGGGCGCCCTGCGCCAGCGCCTGCGCGATGCCCCGCGCGCCGGTATAGGCATTGGCGGAGTACGGCGCCTCGGGCAGGCCATCAGCGCCCGACTCGCGCAGTTGCGGCAGCAGGGCCAGGATGTCATCGCCGCAGACGACGGCGATGCGAGGCGCCAGCCCCTGCCGCGCCGCGGCTTGCGCCAGGGCGTCGCGGCATGCCAGAGGATTCAGTCCCCCCGCGTTGGCCACCACCCGTATGCCGCGCGCCAGGATGCGGCGCAACTGCGGCGCCATCGCCGCATGAACGAAGTCCGTGGCGTACCCCAGCGCCGGATCCTTGTCGCGCGCCCGCGCCAGGATCGACATGGTGGTTTCGGCCAGGTAGTCGTACACGAGGTATTGCATGCCGGGAACGTCCAGCAATTGCGGCGTGGCGGTTGCGGAGTCGCCCCAGAATCCGCTGGCGCCGCCGATGCGCACGGCGGTCATGGAGCAGCCTGCACGGTCGGTTCCTGAGCGATACGCAGCAAGGGTTGGTCCTTGGACGCCTGGCTGCCGGCCAGGGCCGCCAGATCGGCGACGCGGCCCGCGACCGGCGCGTAGAGGGTGTGCTCCATCTTCATTGCCTCCATGACGATCAGCGGGTCGCCCAGCTTGACGTGGTCGTCGGCAGCCACCGAGATATGCAGGATGCGGCCCGTGAACGGCGCAGTGACCGTACCGCTGGGGAGCGCGCCGGTCCGGGACCGGTAGGCTGGCGGCAGTTGAAACTCCCAGGCGCGTCCGCGATGGAACAAGCCTATCGCGTCCGGTCCCGGGGCTATCCAGACACGTTCGCGGACGCCGTCCAGTTCGGCTTCCAGGCGGCTGCGGTCCTGGCCTTGCCAGCGGGGCCCGCTCAATTCGCAACGGACGGGCTGGGCGCCGCTGGCGGCGGGCGTTACATCGATCCGCCAGCCGCAGGCACTGCCCGTCACCACGACGTCCCACCGACATGCATCCAGCACCAAGGCGACGCGCCATGGGCGTGACGCCGGCAGCGGCGGCGCGAGTCCGGGGCCGGCCGCGTCCATCATGCCGGCGTGGACGGCAAAGGCGGCCCACGCCACCGTCGCCGCATCGGGCGCGGCACGCGTGGTCAGCGTGGAGCCGAAGCGTTCTTCGACAAACCCGGTATGTACACCCGAGGCTGCGGCGAAGACCGGGTCGTTCAGGCAATCCGCCAGGAACGATTGGTTGGTCGGAACGCCCAGAACGACGCACTGTTCCAGCGCCCGCAGCAGCTTGCGGCAGGCTTCCTCGCGAGTGCGGCCGTGAGCGACCAGCTTGGCGATCATCGAGTCGTAGTAGGGCGGGATGGCGCCGCCTTCGGTCAGACCGTGGTCGACCCGCAAGCCCGGCGTTTCCAGGGGAGGGTTCCAGCGACGCATGATTCCGGTCTGCGGCAGGAAGCCGGCGGCCACATCCTCGGCGGTGAGGCGCAGCTCCATGGCGTGGCCATCGATGCGCACGGCCTCCTGTGCGATGCCCAGTATTTCGCCCGCGGCGACGCGCAATTGCCATTCGACCAGGTCCAGGCCGGTGACCGCTTCGGTCACCGCATGCTCGACCTGCAGGCGGGTATTCATTTCCATGAAGTAGTAGGCGCCATCGGGAGCGAGCAGGAACTCCATCGTGCCCGCTCCCTGATAGCCCAGCGCGCGCGCGCTGCGCACGGCGGCCTGCCCCATCGATGCGCGCAACGCGTCATCCACGGCGGGGGAAGGGGCCTCTTCGATGAGCTTCTGGTGGCGGCGCTGCACGGAACAATCGCGTTCGCCCAGGTGGATGACATTGCCGTGGCTGTCCGCCAGCACCTGGATTTCAACGTGCCGAGCCCGCTCGATGGCTTTTTCCAGGATCAGCTCGTCGGAGCCGAACGCGGCCGCCGCTTCCGATCGCGCGGAAGCGAGCGCCGCAGGCAACGCGGCCGGCTCCCGCACCAGCCGCATGCCGCGGCCGCCGCCGCCCGCTGCCGCCTTCACCATGACGGGAAATCCGATCTCGCTGGCGGCGTGGACGAAGGCTTCGATGCTTTGATCGGCACCCTGATAGCCTGGAATGCAGGGCACCTCCGCGCGGATCATCGCGTCCTTCGCCCGCGCCTTGTTGCCCATGGCGCCGATAGCCGCCGCCGGCGGGCCGACAAAGACCAGCCCGGCCTGCTCCACCGCCGCCGCGAACACGTCGTTTTCGGCCAGGAATCCGTAGCCGGGATGCACTGCGTCCGCGCCAGTGGCGCGCGCCGCCGCCAGCACCGCCTCGATGTTCAGGTAGGAGTCGGCGGGCGCCGGTCCTCCGATCCGGACAGCCAGATCGGCTTCGCGCACATGCAGACTATTCGCGTCGGCGTCCGAGTAGACGGCTACGCAGCGGTAGCCCAGCTTGCGCGCGCTGTGCATGATGCGGCGAGCGATCTCGCCGCGGTTGGCGATCAGCAGGGTGTGGAATGGTCGGACAAGCTTGGTGTCGGTCATGGAATTCTCAGAGAGGGGCAGGCTCGGCGGCGCAGGCTTTGCGCACGTCTTCGGCGGCAATGACTTGCGCCCAGCCCGGAGGCTGGCGCCTGCGGAACGCCTCGATGCCTGCGACGCCTTCGTCGCGCAGACAGCCGGCGAACAGCGCCGCCGCGCGGTCGAGCGCGGCGCCTGCGGCCTCAGGCGCGACGCATTCGGCCAGCAAGGGCTTGATCAGGGCGTTGGCGCGCGGGGCGCAGGCGCAGATGGACGTAAGCCATTGAGCCAGCAACGCGTCGAGCGATGCGCTGTCGACGGCCAATTCGTCCGCCATGCCCAGGCGCAGGGCCGTTTCACCATGAATGCGTTCGCCGCTGATCCCCAGCCGGCGCGCGGTGCGCAGTCCCAGCCGCGCGACCACAAAGGGTGCGATCTGCGCGGGAATCAGGCCGAGCCGGGTTTCGCTCAAGGCGAAGCGCGCATCCTGCGTCGCCAGCACGATGTCCGCCGCGCAGGCCAGCCCCATGCCGCCGCCCATGGCCGCGCCCTCCACGGCGGCGATGACCGGCATGGGCAGGGCCGCCAGGCGTTCCATGAAGCGGCCGAATTCTCGGTTGCGGGCGGCCACGGGGTCGGGCTGCGGCGCGGGTTCGCCAAGGTTCGCGGCGAATCCGCCGACATTGCCGCCGGCGCTGAAGAAGCCGCCGCTGCCGCGCAGGATCAGGGCCCGGGGCGGCGGCTCGCCGGGCGAGCCGGCGATGGCGCGGTCCATTTCGGCCACGACCTCGGCGCCGAGCGCGTTGCGCGTTTCGGGGCGGTTGAGCGTCACGAACAGCAGGCCGCGCAGGCGCGTGACGATGAGATGCTGGTAGACGTGTTCCATGGAGCCTCAGGCGCTTTTGGCCATGAGGCCCATGTGGCGGGCTATCACCATCAGCATGACTTCGTCCGCGCCTCCGCCGATGGAGCAGAGCCGGTAATCGCGGTAGGCGCGGGACACCGGGTTGTCCCAGGTGTAGCCCATGCCGCCCTGGAACTGCATGCACCAGTCGGCGATCTCGCGCGACAGGCGGCCGGCTTTCAGCTTGGCCATGGACGCCAGTTCGACGACGTCGCCGCCTTCGATATAGGTTTGCGTTGCAAGGTAGATCAGCCCGCGCAGCGCCTCCAGTTCGGTCTTGAGTTCGGCCAGCTTGAACTGGATGTACTGGTTGTCCAACAGCGGACGGCCGAAGGCCTGGCGTTGCCGCAGGTAATCCACGGTTTCCTGGATCCACATGATGGCGGCCAGGCGGCGCGCGGCGCCGTCCAGGCGTTCTTCCTGGAATTGCTTCATCTGGTAGATGAAACCCATGCCTTCCTCGCCGATGCGGTTGCGCGCGGGCACGCGAACTTCGTCGAGGAAGATCTGTGCGGTGTCCGAACTCCACATGCCGAATTTGCGGATCTTCTGCACCTGCACGCCGCGCACGCGTTTGCCGCTTTCCAGCAGCGGCACCACGATGAGCGACTTGTTCTTGTGCGGATTGCCCTCGGAGGTATTGCACAACAGGCAGATCCAGTCGGCCTGGGTGCCATTGGTGATCCACATCTTCGATCCGCTGATGACATAGTCATCGCCGTCGCGGCGCGCGCGGGTCTTGAGGGAGGCGACATCCGAGCCCGCGCCTTGTTCGGAAACGCCGATGGACGCGACCGCCTCGCCGGCTATCGCCGGTGCCAGGAACTCCCGGCGCAGCGCGTCGGAGCCGAACGCGGCCAGTGCCGGGGTGGCCATGTTGGTCTGCACGCCGATACCCATCGCCACGCCCTGCGCGCGGGCGTAGCCCATGGCCTCGGATGCCGCCATGGCGTAGGAGAAGTCGAGTCCCAGACCGCCGTAGGCTTCGGGCTTGGTAATGCCGAGGAAGCCCAATGGCGCCATCTTCTTGAACAATTCGCGAGCCGGGAAAATCTCGGCGGCTTCCCATTCGTCCACGTAGGGGTCGATTTCGGCGGCGATGAACCGCCTGAGGCTGTCCATCAGTTCGCGGTGTTGCTGGGTGTAGAGCATGTCGTCTCCGTAGTCCTGGTTGCCGTTTTTTAGAAGCGGGGCACGCCGAATTGCATCGGTTGCGGCGATCGTGCCTGGCCCTCGCTGATGGTGGCCAGTACGAACGCGAGCACCGCGCGGGTGTCGCGCGGGTCGATCACGCCGTCGTCGAGCAGATGGCCGCTGGTGTAGAAGGCGCGGGCCTGCCGCTCGAAGTTCGTGATGACCTCGGCTTTCTGCGTGGCCAAGCTGGCTTCGTCCACGGGGCGTCCGCTGCGTTCGGCCTGTTGGCGGGCGATGATTTCCAGAGTGCCCGCCGCCTGCTCGCCGCCCATGACCGCGGTGCGCGCGTTGGGCCACGAAAAGCAGAAGCGGGGCCGGAAGGCGCGGCCGCACATGCCATAGTTGCCCGCGCCGAACGAGGCGCCGCAATGGATCGTGATCTGCGGCACGCGGGAGTTGGACAAGGCCTGGATCATCTTCGAGCCATGCTTGATCATGCCGGCCTCCTCCGAGGCGCGTCCCACGATGTAGCCGGTGGTGTTCTGCAGGAACAGCAGCGGCGTGCCCGATTGATTGCAGAGATGTATGAACTGCGTGGCCTTGGCGGCGCCGGCTGGATCGATGGGACCGTTGTTGCTGATGATTCCCACCGCGTGACCGTCGATGCGGGCGTGTCCGCAGACGGTCTGCGCGCCATAGTCCGGCTTGAAGTCGAGCCACAGTGAATCGTCCACCAGCCGCGCAATGATTTCCCGCATGTCGACGGGCCGGCGGTGCTCCAGCACCATGACGCCGGCCAGTTCGTCCGGATCCAGGCGCGGCGGCACGGCGATGGCGGCCGCCGCCGGGCGGGGCCAGGGCAGGGCGGCCACCACGGCGCGGGCGATGGCGATGGCGTGGGCGTCGTCCTCCGCCACGTACTCGGCCAGGCCGCTGACGCGGGCATGCATGTCCGCGCCGCCGAGTTCTTCGGCACTGGCCACTTCGCCCGTTGCCGCTTTGAGCAACGGCGGTCCCGCGAGGAACGCCTTGGCCTGTCCGCGCACCATGATGACGTAGTCGGACAGGCCCGGCATATAGGCGCCCCCTGCGGTCGATGAGCCGTGCACCACGGTGATGACCGGCAGGCCCGCGGCCGACAGGCGCGCCAGGTTGTAGAACATGCCGCCGCCGCGGATGAATTTGTCGACCCGGTACTTGCGTAGATTGGCGCCCGCGGACTCCACCAGGTGCACGAAGGGCAGGCGGTTCTCGAGCGCGATTTCCTGGCAGCGCATGAGTTTCAGGTTGCCGGCTTCCGTGAGGGCGCCGGCCTCGATTCCCGAATCCGTGGCGATGACCATGCAGCGCACGCCGCTGACGTGGCCGATTCCGGCGATCTGCGACCCGCCGGGGACGCAGGCATCCAGTTCGGCGCCATCCATGCCGTATCCCGCCAGTGTCGCCAGCGGCAGGAAGGGGCTGCCCGGATCCAGCAGCCGGTCGACGCGTTCGCGTGGCAACAGGGCACCGCGCCGCGCGAAGGCCGGCGCGGCGCGCTCGGACGCAACGCGAGCGCGTTGTTCAAGCGCGCGCATTTCCGCGACCAGAGCAAGCATGCCGGCGCGTTGTTCGATGAAGGCGGGTGAGCCAGCTGGGAGGCGGGATTCGTAGGGGATCATGTCTCGTCGCGGTTAGGTGTTCTTGTGGCCGCAGGCCGTTGTGCAGACATTCCAGGCCAGCCGGGCAAGCGCGGCAACGACTATTTGTTTGGGTGTGCACCATGTGCACATCTGACCGCGGACAATCTCGCTATGATCGGAAGCCTCCGGACGAAACTCCCTGGAATGCCGACCATGCCGCGCGCAACCTCTACACGATCCCCTTCCTCCGTTTCCACGCCGCAACCCATGCGCGGAGGGCAGAGCATCGGCCGGGCGCTGGACCTGCTGCGGTTATTAAGCGCCGAACAGGCGGGCGGTATGTCGCTGCGCGATCTGGTGGCGCGTTCGGGGCTGGATAGGACCACGGCGTACCGCATGTTGTCCGTGCTCATATCCGCTGGCTTCGTGAGGCGCGATGTGATTGGCGGCGCCTATTGCCTGGGCCTGGAGTCGATGGGGATGGGCCTGGCGGCGTTGGCGCAGTCGCCGTTGACGCAGGTATGCCTGCCTGTCATGAAGGCCCTGGCGCGGCGTTCGGATGAACACACTTTCCTGGTTGTCCGCAGCGGAGACTACAGCCACTGCCTGCATCTGGAAGAGGGTTCGCGTCCGATCCGGTCCTACGCCGATTACGTGGGAGGGGCCCGTCTGCTGGGGTTGGGGATTCCCAGCTTTGCGTTGCTGGCGCAATGGGATGACGACCGGATCGGAGCGCATTTCGAACGCCACCGTCGTCAGTATCTTGCGAAAGACCTGTCGCTCTCGAAACTGCTGCGCTGGGTCCGGCAGGCGCGCACGCAGGGCTACGCCCAGGTTAGTGGTCAGGGCGTGGGGGGAGTAGGGGTGGCGTTTGCGGTCGGCGCCAGCGGCACGGCGGCGCTGGGGATTGTTGCCCCGGCGAACCGCATGCCGCGCAGCCGTGGCGCCGAATTGGCCCAAGCCATTGACGAGGAGCTCCGGCGCTTCGAGGTCGGGCCCAGGCGGTAGCGCGTCAGGTCGGCCTGTCCGGGCCAGTGGAAGGCGCGGACAGGTGTGTAGCGGATGCTACTCGATGCCCCGCGTCCGGTCTGCCGCGAATTGCGCGCGCCAGGCGTCGAAGCGGCCTTCGGCGATGGCCTCGCGCATTTCCTTCATGATGGTCAGATAGAAATGCAGGTTGTGCAGGGTGTTCAGGCGCGCGCCGGTGATTTCGTTGGCGCGTTGCAGGTGATGCAGGTAGGCGCGCGAGAAATTCGCGCAGGTATGGCAGCCGCAGCTGGGATCCAGCGGGCGGGTGTCGTCGCGGTATTTGGCGTTGCGGATCTTGACGTCGCCAAAGCGCGTGAACAGCCAGCCGTTGCGCGCGTTGCGGGTCGGCATGACGCAGTCGAACATGTCCACGCCACGGCTCACGCCCTCGACCAGGTCTTCCGGCGTGCCCACGCCCATCAGGTAGCGCGGCGCCTGGGCCGGCAGCTTGGGCGTGACGTGCGCCAGGATGCGCATCATGTCTTCCTTGGGCTCGCCGACGGATAGCCCGCCGATGGCGTAACCATGGAAGCCGATGTCCTGCAGGCCCGCCAGGGATTCGTCGCGCAGCGATTCATACATGCCGCCCTGGACGATGCCGAACAGCGCGTTCGGGTTGCCCAGGCGGTCGAATTCGTCGCGCGAGCGGCGCGCCCAGCGCAAGGACATGCGCATCGAGCGCGCGGCTTCTTCAACGGTGGCGGGGCGGCCGTCGATTTCATAGGGCGTGCACTCGTCGAACACCATGACGATGTCGGAATTCAGCGAACGCTGGATGCGCATGGATTCTTCGGGCGTCAGGAACAGGCGCGCGCCGTCGATGGGCGAGGCGAACTTCACGCCTTCCTCGGTGATCTTGCGCATGCCTTGCAGGCTGAACACCTGGAAGCCGCCCGAGTCGGTCAGGATGGGCTTGTCCCACTGCATGAAGCCATGCAGGCCGCCGTGCTTTTCCATGATGTCCGTGCCCGGGCGCAGCCACAGGTGGAACGTGTTGCCCAGCACGATCTGCGAGCCGATCTCTTTCAGCTCGTGCGGCATCATGGCCTTGACGCTGCCATAGGTGCCCACGGGCATGAAGATGGGCGTCTCGACCACGCCGTGGTTCAGCGTGATGCGGCCGCGGCGGGCGCCGCCGTCGGTGGCGAGCAGTTCGAAATTCAGTCCGGTCATGGGGCGGGGGACTCGATAAACATGGCGTCGCCATAGCTGAAGAAGCGGTAGCGCTCGGCGACGGCGTGGGCGTAGGCGCGGCGTATCGGTTCTACGCCGGCCAGCGCCGACACCAGCATCAGCAGGGTCGACTGGGGCAGGTGGAAGTTGGTGACCAGGGCGTCGATGACGCGATAGCGGTAACCGGGGGTGATGAAGAGACGGGTGTCGCCCTGGGCGGCGGCCAGCGGCAGGCCCGGGGCGGTGCGCCCTTCGGTCTGAGCGGCGGCGGATTCCAGGGCGCGCACGCTGGTGGTGCCGACGGCGATGACCCGGCCGCCGCGGCTGCGGGCGGCGGCGATCGCGTCGACCGTGGCTTGCGGCACGGTGAACCATTCGGCGTGCATGATGTGGTCGGCCAGATTGTCCACGCGCACCGGCTGGAAGGTGCCCGCGCCCACGTGCAGCGTGACGAAGGCGCGTTCCACGCCCATCGCCGCCAGGCGGTCCAGCGTGGGCTGGTCGAAATGCAGGCCCGCGGTGGGCGCGGCCACGGCGCCCGGTTCGCGGGCGTAGACGGTCTGGTAGCGCTCGTCGTCGCCGGTGTCGGCTTCGTGCGTGATGTAGGGCGGCAGCGGCGTCGCGCCGTGGGCGTCCAGCAGATCCAGCACCGGGCCGGGGAAGCGGATGTCGAAGAGTTCGCCTTCGCGGCCCAGCACGGTGGCGTCGAAAGCGTCGGCCAGGCGCAGCACCATGCCCGGGCCGGGCGATTTGCTGGCGCGCACGTGGGCCAGGACCCGGTCGGGTTCGGTGATGCGCTCGACCAGCACCTCGATCTTGCCGCCGGTGATCTTGTGGCCGTTGAGCCGCGCCTTGATGACGCGGGTGTCGTTGAAGATCAACAGGTCCTGCGGACGCAGCAGCGCGGCCAGGTCGGCGAACAGCCGGTCGTGCAGCTGGCCGGCGCCGTCCAGGTGCAGCAGGCGGCTGCCGGTGCGTTCGGCGGCGGGCGCCTGGGCGATGAGCTCGGGCGGCAGTTCGTAATTGAAATCGGCGACGGTAAGGGGCTGGGACACGCGGCTATCCGTCCGGCTAGGGCGGCAAAAAGGGGGCGAAAACGGGCCAGGCG
This sequence comes from Achromobacter sp., assembly GCA_032153965.1. Lineage (GTDB taxonomy): Bacteria > Pseudomonadota > Gammaproteobacteria > Burkholderiales > Burkholderiaceae_B > Achromobacter. Next base: position 18,706 of record JALDYL010000038.1, read on the forward strand.
GGCCCGGGGCAACCCTGTATTGTAAAGCGGCCGCAAGATCGGGGCGCCCAACCCGGGGACGGATGGCCGCCGCGCGCGCCTCAGCGCACCGGGCTCCAGCCCAGCCGGCGCGAGCAATCCGCCGCCGCCGCAGTCAGCGCCCGCACCGGTCCGCCGTCGGGCGACAGGTCGAATCCGCCGTGCAGCCCCAGGCTGGTGATGGCGCCAGCCAGATGGCCCTGGGCATCCAGCACCGGCACCGCGGCCGAATTGATGCCGTGCAGCAGGTGGCCGCTGACGCTGGCGTAGCCGCGCTGGCGGGTCGCCTGCCATTGCCGGCGCAGCGCGGCGGCCGGATCGGCGGGCGGCTCGGCCGCGTCCAGCACCCGTGCGGCCTCAGGATCATGAGCGAGCAGGGCGTCCCATTCGGACAGCGCCCGCGGCAGGGCCAGGGCCTCGGGCAACCAGGCGGCGAAGACCCGGCCGGTGGCGCTGTTGAGCAGCGGCAGCACCGAGCCCACCCGCACGTTGACGGTCACCGGCAGCCGCGCGTCGCGCCATTGCACGATGGTGGGGCCGTGCTGGCCCCAGACCGAGATGAACACGGTCTGGCCGATGGCGGCGCTCAGGCTGTCCAGGCTGCCGGCCGCCAGCTTCACGAAATCCACTTCGGCCAGCGCCGCCAGTCCGGTGTGCAGCGCCTGCGGGCCCAGCCGGTAGCGGGCGCTGGCCGCGTCCTGTTCCACATAGCCACGCCGCTCCAGCGACACCAGGTAGCGGTGCACCTTGGCGCGCGGCATGTCCAGGCTGCGGCCCAGCTCGGACACGGACAGCGCGCCGCCCAGTTCGGCCAGCCGGGTCAGCACGTCCAGGGCGATTTCGGCTGATTGGATCCCCGTGCTGCTATCTGTTGACATGAGGTTGTCTCTTATTAGAATACGTGTATCACTAAAAAATACAGCGCTTGCCAGTCACTGGCAACGTGGAGACCAGCAATGACGCAGCCGCGCCGCGCTGCGAGCCCGTGCGGACTAACCCGCAGCGGGCCCCCGAGTCGCCCGCGCGCCGGGTTCCCCGCCGTATAAACAGAGTTCCACGCCGTAGCGGATCGGCGCCAAGCATAAGACATCCGCGTATCCAAGGAGACTCCGCATGACCCCTCGTCGTACCCTCATGGCCGCTGCGCTGGCCGCCCTGCTGGCAGCGGGCGCCGCGCCCGCGCTGGCCCAAGTGAAAATCGGCGCCACCCTGTCCACCACCGGCCCCCAGGCCTCGCTGGGCATCCCCGAACGCAACACCATCAGCCTGCTGCCCACCGAGATCGGCGGCGTCAAGGTCGAGTACGTGGTGCTGGACGACGCTTCCGACACCACCCGCGCGGTCAGCAACTCGCACAAGCTGATCTCCGAGAACAAGGTGGACCTGATCGTCGGGTCCACCACCACCCCCAACACCATGGCCATGCTGGACACGGTGGCCAGCGGCGCCACGCCGGTGATCACGCTGGCCTCCTCGGCGCGGCTGATCGAGCCGGTCGACGACAAGCGCCGCTGGGTGTTCAAGACGCCGCACTCCGATTCGCTGATGGCCGAGGGCATTGCGCGCCATGCGGCGGCCAATGGCGTCAAGAAGCTGGCCTTCATCGGCTTCAACAACGCGCTGGGCGAGACCTTCTGGGTGGAAATCGAGAAGGCGGCCAAAAAGCACGGCATCGAGGTGGTGGGCAAGGAAGCCTTCGCGCCCACGGACACGTCCGCCGTGGCCCAGACCCTGAAGGTGATCGGCGCCGCGCCCGACGCCGTGGTGGTCGGCGCCTCGGGCACGCCCGCCGCGATGCCGGCCCGGGCGCTGCGCGAGCGCGGCTACAAGGGCAAGATCTATTTCAACCACGGCGTGGCCAACAACGACTTCCTGCGCGTCTGTGGCGAAGCCTGCGAGGGCGCCTGGGTGCCGGTGGGGCCGGTGATGGTGGCCGACCTGCTGCCGGATACCAACCCCGTCAAGTCCACCGCCCAGGCCTTCGCCAAGAAGTACGAGGCGGCCAACGGCGCGGGCAGCGTGTCCCTGTTCGCCGCCTACACCTGGGACGTCGGCCTCTTGCTGCAGCAGGCCATCCCGGTGGCGCTGAAGACGGCCAAGCCCGGCACGCCCGAATTCCGGGCGGCGCTGCGCGACGCGCTGGAGAACGTCAAGAACCTGCCCACCGCGACCGGCGTGGTCAATATGAGCCCCACCGACCACAATGGGCTGGACGAGCGGGCGCTGGTGATGGCGACCGTGGCTTCCGGCAAGTGGAGGCTGCAGAAATAAGGAGAAAGGCCCCGGCGTTGCGCATGCAATATGTATCTGCTGCGTCCTCAACGGGGCTTTTTGCTGTTTGGGGCTGGCGGTGGGAGGACCTCCCGCGCCGCAATTCGTCCAGGTTTTGTATGCTCTCGGTTTTGCAGGACGAGCAACCGGGTGGGCGAGGCATGACGGGACGAGCGAATATGCGTATGGGCGGGCTGAAGCGGTGGCTGGCGGGCGGGCTGCTGGCCGCGGTGGCGGGCGTGGCCTGGGCGCAGGTGCCCGGCCTGCCGCCCAACGTGGTGAACGCCTGGAAAGCCAGCAAGCTGCCCGACAGTTCCCTGTCCCTGGTGGTGCAGGAAGTGGGCGGGCCGCGCCTGGTGGCGCTGAACGCCAAGGAGTCGCGCAATCCCGCCTCGGTGATGAAACTGGTCACGACCTGGGCCGCGCTGTCCGAGCTGGGACCCAACTACGTCTGGCGCACCGAATTCATGACGGCGCCGGGCGCGCGGCCCGATGCCAAGGGCGTGCTGAGCGGCCCGCTGTACCTGCGGGCTGGCGGCGATCCGCAATTCCTGCTGCAGGACCTGTGGGTGCTGCTGCGCGAACTGCGCCTGCGCGGCGTCAAGCAGATCAATGACCTGGTCATCGACCGCAGCATCTTCGGCCAGGTCGCGACCGACCCCGGCGCCTTCGACGGCGCCCCGGACCGGGCCTACAACGCCAGCCCGGACGCCCTGATGGTGGGTTTTGGCGCGATGCGGCTGCTGTTCACGCCCGATCCCGCCGCCAACAAGTGGGTGCCGCTGATCGATCCGCCGCTGCCCGGCCTGAAGATCGAGGGCCGCGTCGAATGGAGCGATGCCCGTTGCCCGGGTCCTCCGGTAGTGACGACCGAGCCCTTGATCACCCAGCAGGGCGTGACCATCCGCGTGAACGGCAAGGTCGCCGGCTCCTGCGGCGAATTCAGCCTGTACCGCCTGGCGCTGTCGCAGCCCGAGTACGCCACCGAAGTGTTCCGCATGCTGTGGAAGGAATTGGGCGGCACCTTCAAGGGCCAGGTCCGTTCCGGCATGGTGCCGCCCGACGCGGTGGTGCTGGCTTCGCATGATTCGCCCACGCTGGCCGAGGCAATCCGCCAGATCAACAAGCGCAGCAATAACGTCATGGCGCGCACCTTGCTGCTGACCCTGGGCGCCGAGCGCGGCCGCCGGCCCGCCACGGTCTCCAGCAGCGAAGCCGTGGCCAAGGGGCTGCTGGCCAAGCAGGGGCTGGACATGCCTGAGCTGGTCATCGACAACGGCGCCGGCCTGTCGCGCGACGCCCGGGTGTCGGCCGACAGCCTGGCGTCGATGCTGACCGTGGCGTGGAATTCGCCGGTCATGCCCGAGTACATTTCTTCCTTTGCGATCGCGGGGGTGGACGGCACGGTGCGCCGCCGCCTCAAGGGCGATGGCACCCTGGGCATGGCCCACCTGAAGACCGGGTCGCTGCGCGACGTGCGTTCCATCGCGGGTTACGTGCTGGGCGCCAGCGGCAAGCGCTACGTGGTGGTCAGCATCGTCAACCACGAACAGGCGGGCGCCGTGCGCGCTTTCGATGACGCCCTGATCGCCTGGCTTGCCGAACAATAGGCATGCATGCTTCGCGCCGGCAAGAATCTTTGGCCGATCCTGCCGGCGGTCAATAACAATTCCCTTCCAAACCGATTACGATCCTCAGATGTGGCTCGGCGGCGGGCGATGCAAAGCGCGCCGCGCCGTCATGGTTCCGCCTGAGGCGAATACCCTGTCTATCAATATTCTGGAGAGTTACGCACATGCCCGTGCACGAAATCCGCCATCCGCTGATCCGCCACAAGCTCGGGATCATGCGCCGCGCCGACCTCAGCACCAAGAGCTTCCGTGAGCTGTCGCAGGAAGTGGGCGCGCTGCTCACTTACGAAGCGTCCAAGGACCTGCCGCTGGCGCCCGCCACCGTCGAGGGCTGGTGTGGGTCGGTGCAGGTCGAGAAGATCGCCGGCAAGAAGGTCACCGTGGTGCCCATCCTGCGCGCCGGCATCGGCATGCTGGACGGCGTGCTCAGCCTGATTCCGGGCGCCAAGGTCAGCGTGGTGGGCGTGGCCCGCAACGAAGAAACGCTGGAAGCGCATACCTACCTGGAACGTCTGGTGGGCGAACTGGACCAGCGCCTGGCGCTGATCGTCGATCCGATGCTGGCCACCGGCGGCTCCATGGTCGCGGCAATCGACCTGCTCAAGCGCGCGGGCTGCAAGGAAATCCGCGCCCTGGTGCTGGTCGCCGCGCCCGTCGGCATCGACGCGGTGCTGGCCAAGCATCCCGACGTGCATATCTACACCGCGTCCATCGACGACGGGCTGAATGAACACGGCTACATCATGCCCGGCCTGGGTGATGCCGGCGACCGCATCTTCGGCACCACGCAGAAGACGGAATAGCGGCCGGGGGGCGGCCACGAGCAAAAACGCCAGCCTGCAGGCTGGCGTTTTGCATTGGGCCCACGGCCCCTCAGGCCGCCAGGCGCTCCAGGCGTCCGTCCAGGTGCTGGCCGAACCATTGCAATTGCGAGGCCAATCCCGCCACCTCGCCCACGATCAGGAGCGCGGGCGAGCGGATCGCGTGTTCAGCGGCCAGGGCGGGCAGCTGTTGCAGCGTGCCGGAGAGCACGCGTTGCTCGGGCCGGCTGCCGTTCTCGATCAGCGCGAAGGGCGTGGCCGGCGAACGGCCGTGGGCCAGCAGGCGGCCGGTCAGCAGATCCAGTTGCCCCACGCCCATATAGAAGGCCAAGGTCTGTTTTTCACGGGCCAGCGCGGGCCAGTCCAGATTGTCTTCGTCCTCGCGGCAATGCGCGGTGATCAGGCGGACGGACTGTGCATGTTCACGGTGGGTCAGCGGGATGCCGGCATAGGCGGCACAGGCCAGCGCGGCGGTGATGCCGGGCACCACTTCATAGCGCACGCCGTGCGCGCGCAGGTATTCCAGTTCCTCTCCGCCCCGGCCGAAGATGAAGGCGTCGCCGCCCTTCAGACGCACCACGCGGCGGCCGGCGCGCGCGTGCTCGACCAGCAGCCTGTGGATGCGGGCCTGGGTGGCGTTATGGTCTTCGCCCGGCAGCTTGCCGACCGATATGCGTTCGGCGTCGCGGCGCGCCAGCGACATGACCTCGCCGCTGACCAGGCGGTCATGCAGGATCACGTCGGCTTCGTTCAGCGCGCGCAGCGCCTTCAGCGTCAACAGGCCAGGGTCGCCGGGGCCGGCGCCCACCAGCACCACGCTGCCGGCGTCGGGCGCCCGCGGCGCGGCCAAGGCCGCCGCCAGCGCGGCTTCGGCCTGGGCTGGCTGCTGCTGGCGCAGCAAGCCGGCCACCGGCCCATCCAGCAGCCAGTCGTAGAAGCGGCGGCGCGCGCCCAGGTCGGGATGGCTGGCGCGGATGCGCTTGCGGTAGCTGGCGGCCAGCCCGGCCAACTGGCCCAGGGTGTGGTCGAACAGCGATTCGATGCGTTCCCGGATGCGCCGCGCCAGCACCGGCGCCACGCCGGACGAGGAAATCGCGACGATCACGGGCGAGCGGTCGACGATGGATGGCACCTGGAAGGACGACAGCTCGGGGTCGTCCACCACGTTGCTGAAGATGCGCCGGGCGCCGGCGGCTTCGGACACGGCGGCGTTGGTCTCGCGGTCATCGGTGGCGGCGACCACCAGCCAGACCTGGTCGAGCCAGGCGGGATCGAAGCGTCCAGCCAGATGGCGGATGCGGCCTTCGGCGGCCAGGGCGGCCAGGGCGGGCGTCAGTTCCGGCGCGCCCAGCAGCACGTCGGCCGAAGCTTCCAGCAGCGACAGCGTCTTGCGTTCGGCGACGGCGCCGCCGCCTACCACCAGGACCAGCCTGTCTTTCAGATCGGCAAAAATCGGGAAAAGCTTCATGAATGCCAGCCTCGGGCGTACCCGGCATAGTGTGGTTGGATCATAGGAAGGGGGCTTCATCCCCACAACTTTTGATTTCTTTGTTCCATATAACCAAAGCTTATTAAGTGGATTTGCCCAGCCAGGCGCTCATCTCCACGACTTCGCGGGCGACCTCGCCCAGCCGTTTCTGGCTTTGCATGGCGCGCTGGCGCAACAAGCCATGGGCCTCGTCTTCGGAAATCGAGCGCGCCTTCATCAGAATGCCCTTGGCTTTTTCCACCCATTGGCGGTCGGCCAGACGCAATTGCGCTTCGCGCAATTCCTCGCGCCGCGACTTTTCCATGGCGAAGCGTTCGATCGCCACCGTCAGCAGCGGCTCGATGCGTCCGGCGGGCACATCGCCCACCACGTAGGCCGCGACGCCGGCGCGCAGGGCGCTGCGTATGGTTTCGCGATTGCCGTTGTCGGTGAACATCACCACCGGGCGATCGCTGTGCTCGCTGGCCACGCAGACGTTCTCCAGTGTGTCGCGGCCGGGCGCGTCGCTGTCTATCAGCACCACGTCGGGCGCGGCTTGCGCGATGGCGGCGGCCAGGTCCATGTCCGGCGCCATTTCTGCCACCACGTGCACGCCCGCCGCGGCCAGCGTCTGCCGCAGCGACGCCGCGCGTCCTTCGCCATCGTTGAGCAGCATGACCTTGAGCATGAGATTCCCCTCTGATGCTTCCATCCACGCAAGTTCCATGCCATCGCGTTGCGCGGCGCGGGCCGCCAGTCGCGCACAGCCGCGGAGCGCGGACCGCACGCGGATGGTGCACTGCCGCAACCGGCTGCGCACCAAGTTGGTTCGCGCCCTGTTTTCCTCCATTGCGAAGCGCGCGCCGGTTGGCGGGGCAGCGCCAGCGCGGGCGCGGCCTGGCGGCCGTTCAGGCCATGTTCTTTGCTTTCTGGCACAGCATTTGCTTCAGTGGAATCGGGCGGCCAATGAAGGTGGCCCGACGCAACGCGCCGCGACCTGCGGCTAGGGACAACGACGTTCCGCAGCGCCACCGGATGGGAATCCAGGGCGCGCGGGACGTTTTTTTTTGCCAGGAGCCATGCATGACGCCATCGACCCGTAGCCCCTCCACCGACGCCGCCGCGGGCGGGGACCTCAGCGCCAACGCCGCACGCCGCAAATGGCTTTGCGGCACGGCGCGCGCGGTGGCCGGCGCCAGCCTGCTGTCGCTGGTCGATCCGCTGGTGCGCGCCGGCGCCTGGGCCGCCGGCACCGACGCGCCCGAGAAGACCGAGGTCAAGATCGGCTTCATTCCGCTGACCGACTGCGCCTCGGTCGTGATGGCCTCGGTGCTGGGCCTGGACAAGAAGCACGGCGTGACCATCACGCCGTCCAAGGAAGCCTCCTGGGCCGCCGTGCGCGACAAGCTCATGAACGGCGAGCTGGACATGGCCCACGTGCTGTACGGCCTGATCTACGGCGTGCACCTGGGCATAGGCGGACCGAAGAAGGACATGGCGGTGCTGATGAGCCTGAACCAGAACGGCCAGGCCATCACGCTGTCGAACAAGCTGCTGGCGGCGGGCGTGCGCGACGGCGAGTCGCTGGCCAAGCTGATGGCGTCCGACAAGCGCGAATACACGTTCGCGCAGACCTTTCCCACCGGCACGCACGCGATGTGGCTGTATTACTGGCTGGCGACCTACGGCATCCATCCCATGAAGGACGCCAAGGTCATCACGGTGCCGCCGCCGCAGATGGTCGCCAACATGCGCGTGGGCAATATGGACGGCTACTGCGTGGGCGAGCCCTGGGGGGCGCGCGCCATCCTGGACAAGATCGGCTACACCGCCGTCACCTCGCAAGGCATCTGGACCGACCATCCCGAGAAGGTGCTGGGCACGAGCGCGGACTTCGTGACGCGCCACCCGAACACGGCGCGCGCGGTCACGGCCGCCATACTCGAGGCCGGCAAGTGGATCGACGCCTCGCCCGCCAACCGCCAGAAGACCGCCGAGACCATCGCGGCCAAGTCCTACGTCAATACGGACGCCAGCGGCATCGTCGACCGCATGCTGGGCCGCTACGACGACGGGCTGGGGAAAAGCTGGACGGATGAGCACGCCATGCGCTTTTACGCCGATGGCGCCGCCAATTTCCCGTACCTGAGCGACGGCATGTGGTTCCTGACGCAGCACAAGCGCTGGGGGCTGCTGAAGGAACATCCCGACTATCTGGCGATGGCGAAACAGATCAACCGGATCGACCTCTACAAGCAAGCCGCGCAGGCCGCTGGCGTGCCGCTGCCCGCCAGCGAGATGCGCAGCTCCAAACTCATCGACGGCGTGGTCTGGGACGGCAGCAACCCCGCGGCCTATGCCGACGGATTCAAGATCAAGGCCTGAGCGCCGATACGAAAAGGGGCATGCAATGTCTAGCGTAACGAGTATGAGCCGCGGCGATGAACTCCTCGCCCTCTGGCGCGAGCGCCTGGAGTCCGCGCTGCGGGCCGTGGTGGGGCCCGTGGCGGGCTTCGCGCTGTTTGTGCTGGTGTGGCAGGTGGTGGCGATGCGGATACCGGAAATCCCCACGCCGGGCGTCACCTGGCGCGCCGCCGTGGAACTGTTTTCCGATCCGTTCTACGACAACGGCCCCAATGACAAGGGCATAGGCTGGAACCTGCTGGCGTCGCTGCAGCGTGTGGCGGTCGGTTTCGGCCTGGCCGCGCTGATCGGCATCCCCGCGGGCTTCGCCATCGGCCGCTATGCGGCGGTGCGGGCGATGTTCTCGCCCATCGTCAGCCTGCTGCGGCCAGTGTCGCCTTTGGCCTGGCTGCCGCTGGGGCTGCTGCTGTTCAAGGCGGCCAACCCGGCCGCCATCTGGGCCATCTTCATCTGTTCGATCTGGCCGATGATCATCAACACCGCCGTCGGCGTGGCGCGCGTGCCGCAGGACTACCTGAACGTGGCGCGGGTGCTGAACCTGTCCGAATGGAAGGTGACCACCAAGGTGCTGCTGCCCGCCGTGCTGCCCTACATGCTGACCGGCGTGCGGCTGTCCATCGGCACCGCCTGGCTGGTGATCGTGGCGGCGGAAATGCTGACCGGCGGCACGGGCATCGGCTTCTGGCTCTGGGACGAATGGAACAACCTGAAGGTGGAGCACATCGTCATCGCCATTTTCGTGATCGGCATCGTCGGGCTGCTGCTGGAAACCCTATTGGTCGCCCTGGCCCGCCGCTACACCTACACCGAGGAATAGCGCCATGAAGAAACATGTACGCATCGAGCGCGTCGGCCAGACGTTCAACACCCGCAAGGGCGCATTCGTGGCGCTGCGCGATATCGACCTGACCGTGGCGCAGGGCGAGTTCATCACGCTGATCGGCCATTCTGGCTGCGGCAAATCGACCCTGCTCAATCTCATCGCGGGCCTGACCCGACCCACCAGCGGCGTGCTGCTGTGCGCCGAGCGCGAGATCACGGGCCCCGGCCCCGACCGCGCCGTGGTGTTCCAGAACCATTCGCTGTTGCCATGGCTCAGCTGCTTCCAGAACGTGTACCTGGCGGTGGAGCGGGTGTTCGGCGCCGCCGAGAAGCGGCCGCAACTGGCCGAGCGCACGCGCGCCGCGCTGGACCTGGTGGGTCTCCTGCCGGCGCAACACAAGCTGCCGCGCGAGATCTCCGGCGGCATGAAGCAGCGCGTGGGCATTGCGCGGGCGCTGGCGATCGAGCCGGGCGTGCTGCTGATGGACGAACCTTTCGGCGCGCTCGATGCGCTGACCCGCGCGCATCTGCAGGACGAGCTGCTGAAGATCGTCGCCAAGACGCGCACCACCACCGTCATGGTCACGCACGACGTCGACGAGGCGGTGCTGCTGTCCGACCGCATCGTGATGCTGACCAATGGCCCGGCCGCGACCATCGGCGAGATCCTGGCCGTGCCCCTGTCCCGTCCGCGCGACCGCGTGCGGCTGGCCAACGACGCCACCTATCTGGCGTGCCGCGCGGCGGTGGTGGACTTCCTGCATCGCCGCCATGGCAACCCCGAGCGCTCGCAGGCGGCCATCCAGGCAAACGCCGCGTTGGATGCGGAGCCGCAGCCGCTGGCCGAGGCCGGCGCATCGCGCGCAGCCGCCTAGAGGCAGCCATGGATGCGAAGCAGAAGCTGGTGGTGGTCGGCAATGGCATGGCGGGCATACGCACGCTGGAAGAGCTGCTGAAGCTGGCGCCCGATCTGTACGAGATCACGGTGTTCGGCGCCGAGCCGTACCCCAACTACAACCGTATCCTGCTGTCGCCGGTGCTGACAGGCGAGCAGAGCTTGCGCGACATCGTGCTCAATGACGAGGACTGGTATGCCCGCCACGGCGTCCGCCTGCTGCTGAACCGCAAGGTCGTGGGCGTGAACCGCGCCCGGCGCACCGTGCTGGCGGACGATGGTTCCGAGACGCCTTATGACCGGCTGCTGCTGGCCACCGGCTCCAATCCGTTCATCCTGCCGGTGCCGGGCCGCGAGCTGGACGGGGTGGTCGCCTTTCGCGATATCGGCGACGTGAACCGCATGATAGAAGCGTCGGCGCGCTACCGGCACGCGGTGGTGATAGGCGGTGGCCTGCTGGGCCTGGAGGCCGCCAACGGCCTGGCCGCGCGCGGCATGGACGTGGCCGTGGTGCATCTGGGGGAAGCGCTGCTGGACCGGCAGCTGGACGGCGGCGCCGCGGCCATGCTGCGCCGCGGCCTGGAGGCGCGCGGCCTGAAGTTCCTGCTGGGGCGCCAGACCCGCGAGATCCTGGGCGGGGCCGACGGGCGGGTGCGGGCGCTGCGCTTCGCGGACGGGGAAGAGATTGCGGCGGACCTGGTGGTGATGGCGGTGGGCGTCAGGCCCAACACCGAACTGGCCGAGCGCTGCGGCCTGCATGTGAACCGCGGCGTGGTGGTCAGCGACACCTTGCAGACCTATGACCCGCGCATCTACGCGGTGGGCGAATGCGTGAGCCATCGCGGCACCGCCTATGGGCTGGTCGCGCCCCTGTACGAACAGGCCAAGGTGGCGGCCAACCACCTGGCGCTGCATGGCATCGGACGCTACGAAGGCAGCGTGACCTCGACCCGGCTCAAGGTCAGCGGCATCGACCTGTTTTCCGCCGGCGATTTCGCCGGAGGCCAGCAGACCGAGTCGATCACCCTGGCCGACACGCCGGGCGGCGTCTACAAGAAGCTGGTGATCCGCGACGACAAACTGGTGGGCGCCTGCCTGTATGGCGACACGGCGGACAGCGCCTGGTATGTGCGGCTGATCCGCGAAGGCCGGCGCATCGGCGCTTTGCGCGAGCGGCTCATGCACGGCGAAGCGGCGGGAGATTAAGGAATGGACGCGCCCAGGGCTAGGCGGATCGATATCGTGGACGCGGCGCCGCCAGGCGTGCGCGAGGTGGCCTCGGTGTGCTGCTATTGCGGCACCGGCTGCGGCGTGCGGGTGGAAGCGCGCGATGGCGCCGTGCTGCGCGTGCGCGGCGACGAGCAGCACCCGGCCAACCATGGCAGGCTCTGCAGCAAGGGCCTGGCGTTGGCGGACACGGTGCGGCGCGACGGCGCGCGGGTGCTGTCGGCGCAATGGCGCGAGACGCGCGCCCAACCCCTGCGCGCCATCGCGCTGGATCAGGCGCTGGACATCGCGGCGGCCAGGCTGGCCGACACCATTGCGCGGCATGGTCCGGACGCCGTGGGCTTCTACCTGTCGGGACAGTTGCTGACCGAGGACTACGCGGTCTTCAACAAGCTGGCCCGCGCGCTGGCCGGCACCAACAACATCGACACCAATTCGCGCCTGTGCATGTCCAGCGCGGTCTCGGGCTACAAGCGCACGCTGGGCGCGGATGCACCGCCGGCCTGCTACGAGGACCTGGACCTGGCGGACACGGTGCTGATCGCCGGTTCCAACATGGCCTATGCGCATCCCGTGCTGTTCCGGCGGCTGGAGGCCGCGCGGGCGCGGCGTCCGGGCATGAAGGTCATCGTCGCGGATCCGCGGCGCACCGACACCGCGGCGTTCGCCGACCTGCACCTGCAACTGGCGCCGGGCACGGATGTGGCCTTGTTCCACGCCATGCTCAATGTCCTGGAGCAGGAGGGGCTGCTGGACCACGGCTACATCCAGCGGCATACGGAAGGCTTCGAGCCCTTGATGGCGCGCGCGCGGCAGTACACGCCGCAAGCGGCGCAGGAAATCTGCGGCGTGCCGGCGCAGGACATTGTCCAGGCGGCGCGCTGGTTCAGCGCGGCGGGCGCGGCGCTGTCGCTCTACACCATGGGCTTGAACCAGTCGGCCAGCGGCACCGACAAGAATGCCGCGCTGATACACCTGCATCTGGCGACCGGACAGATCGGCCGGCCGGGCGCCGGGCCGTTCTCGCTGACGGGCCAGCCCAATGCCATGGGCGGGCGGGAGGCCGGCGGCATGGCCACGCTGCTGCCGGGCCACCGCGATCCCGCGTCGGCCGTCGACCGCGAGGCAAGCGCCGCGCTATGGGGCGTGGACGCCTTGCCGCAGGCGCCGGGCGTCACCGCGCTGGAGATGTTCGACGCAGCGCTGGAAGGGCGCATCAAGGTGCTGTGGATCGCGGCCACCAACCCGGCGCAGTCCCTGCCGGACCAGGCCCGGGTGCGCGCGGCGCTGGAACGCGCCGAGTTCGTCATCGTGCAGGAGGCCTACGCGGGCACCGAGACCCTGGCCTACGCCGACCTGGTGCTGCCGGCCGCGACCTGGCCCGAGAAGTCCGGCACCGTGACCAACTCGGAACGGCGCATCAGCCGGGTGCGCGCGGCGATCGATCCGCCCGGCGACGCGCAGCCGGACTGGCGTCTGGCGCAGGCGGTCGCGCTGCGCCTGGCCGCCCGCATGGCCCCGCACAAGGCGGCGCTGTTCGCCTACCAGGATGAAAGCGAGGTCTTTGCCGAGCATGCCCGCACGACGGCGGGCCGGGATCTGGACTACAGCGGCCTGGATTACGCGACCCTACAGACGCGCGGACCGCAGCAATGGCCGTACCGGCAAGGGCAGGGCACGGCGCGCCTGTATGCCGATGGCGTGTTTCCCACCGCCAGCGGACGCGCCCGCTTCTGTGACGTGGATTACCGTCCGGTCGCGGAAGCCGTTAGCCCTGAATACCCGCTGCGGCTCACTACGGGGCGCCTGCGCGACCATTGGCACACCATGGCGCGCACTTCGCTGGCACGCGTCCTGACGCAGCATGTCGAGGAACCCTGGGTGTCCATGCATCCCGAGGATATGCGCCGGCTCAAGCTGGAACCCGGCGCGCTGGCCAGACTGGCATCGCGCCGGGGTAGTGTGGTGCTACCCGTGCAGGCGGATGACTCGCTGGCGCAGGGACAGGCGTTCCTGCCCATGCACTGGGGCAGCGCCTACATGGCCGGGCTGGGGGTGAATGCGCTGACCAACCCGGCTGCCGATCCCATTTCGCGCCAGCCGGAACTCAAGCACAGCGCCGTGTCCGCGGCTCCGGCTGGCCTGCCATGGCAGGCCGCGGGCTGGCTGCAGGGCGATGGCGCTGCGCTGCGCGCGCGCCTGGCGCCGTGGTTGCGGCGTTTCGACTACGCGGTCGTCCTGCCGGTGGGCGCGGGCGGGGTGCGGATGCGTCTGGCGGCTCCCGCCGCGCCGCCGGCGCAGATGCTGGAGGCGATGGCGGATGCGCTGGGCCTGCTGCGGCCCGACGTGGCTTTCGACGACCCCGCGCGCGGCCAGATGCGCAGGGTGCGGGTGGAGCAGGGCGTGTTGCACGGCTTCTTGCTGGCTGGCGATCTGCGGGCGCAGGATGCACTGTTGTCCTGGGCTGGCGGCGGCGAGGCGCCGGCCAGCGTGGCGGCGCTGCTGACGGGGCGGATCGCGGGCGCGGTCCGCTCGCGCGCGGTCTGCGTCTGCAATGGCGTGAGCGAAGCCGCGATCCTGGCCGGCATCGGCCGGGGCTGCGATCTGGCGGCCTTGAAGGCGACGCTGGGCTGCGGCACGGGTTGCGGTTCCTGCGTGCCGGAGATCCAGGCCCTGATCGGCCGCGCCGCGCGCGCCGCCCTTCCCGCGTAGCCGCTGTAGGCGGTCGTGGCCGACACGTTCCGACACGCGCCGGGCCTTGCAACCGGTGTAGTATCAAGCCAGCCTTGCGCCAGGCGCGGGCGGTTTTTTATGCGGATTGATGGAGTGGCTTGTGACGATGCGAAAAATGGCATCCCTGATTTTTACGGCGGGCGCGCTCGGCGCGGCTGCTGCGGCGCAGGCCGGCGTGTGCGACGCGCAATTCATGCATGACGGCGGCGCGGTGCAACTGACCGGTACCGGCAACCTGGCGCTGGGCGCCGACCTGACCTTCGCCGAAGTTACAAAAAGCAATGGCGACAACTGCCGCGCGCGCGTGCAGGGCGTGGCCACGTTCAGCTACGCGGGCCTGCCTCCGGGCAAGTCCAAGCTGGACTACCTGATGACGGTCAAGGGCGGCCAGGCCACCTTTCTGCGCTATGCCAGCGCGGGCGAAGCGCCCAAGCCTTCCGAAGGCCAGTTCGACCTGCGCATGCTGGGCCTGTTCGCGTATGACGGCAAACTCAGCGCCGGCCAGAAGCTGCCCGGCTCGTCGTTCCGCCTGAAGATCGGCAAGGAGGCGCCCGTCGGCGGCCAACCCAGCACCACGGTGCGCATCGGCGAGAAAACCGTGGGGCAGAAGACCTCGGTGTCCACCGCACTGGGGGCGCAGTCCTGCCATCCGATCACGTACACCCGCAATTCCGATCCCACCATGGCCACGTTCCAGGGCCTGACCATTCCCATCCCGGGCATGAACACCACGGTGACGGACTGGTACTGTCCGGCGATCAATCTGGTGATGAAGCAGGACATCGATCAGGGCGGCGTCAAATCCGCCGTTGAGATTACGCAAATCAAGTAGCACCCCGTAGCAAGCGCGCCGTGTGCCCCGCATGGCGGCTGGTATGATGGTTCCGTCATTGACACACAACAGGAGCTCAAATAATGGCCACGAGAAAATCCGAAGAAGTCGCAAAAGAAAAACTCATCGACAGTGTCAAGTCCAGCCTGAATGACGCCGAAAGCCTGCTGCGCGAAGCCGCCAGCAGCACGGGCGACAAGGCCAACGAATTGCGCGACCGCGCGCTGACGTCCCTGAAGCGTACGCGCGAAGCGCTGTACGAAGCGCAGGACGCCGTGCTGGAACGCGGCCGCAAGGCAGCCCGCGCGACCGACGACTACGTGCACGACAATCCCTGGCAAGCCATCGGCATCGCAGGCGTGACCGGCCTGCTGCTCGGCTTGCTGATCAGCCGCCGCTGATAGGGCAGGACATCCGGGCGGGCGGCGCGGGCGCAAGGCCGTGCTTCCCGCCCGGCGTCCTTTTCAGTCATGGGTCTACGAAAATCTGTTTTCGGCGTTGCGTCCAGCGTGGTCGGGCTGTTGCGCACGCGCCTGGAATTGCTGGCGCTGGAAGCGGCGGACGAAAAGGCGCGCCTGCTCAAGCTCTTGGGCATGGCGTTTGCTGCGCTGCTGTTCCTGACCCTGGCGGTGCTGGTCTTCACCGTCACGGTCGCGGTGGCGTTCTGGCCTACTGAAGACCGCTATCTGGCCCTGGGCCTGTTGGCGGGTTTCTACGGCCTGGTTGGCGTGGCCTTGCTGGTGGCGGTGCGCCATGGGCTGGTCTACGGCGCGCCGCCGTTCGCCGCCACGCTCGAGGAACTCGGGCGCGACGCCGAATTGCTGGAGCGTGTGCGCGACGCGCAGGACGACGACGAGGCGCAGGCGCGCCGGCGCGAGGAGGGCTGAAGCATGACAAAAAGGTCTCCCACCGTCGACCGCGCCGTGCGCATCGAACTGCTGCGCGCGCGCGCAGCCATCGAACGCGAATCGCTGGCGCAAAGCATCGCGTCAACCGGACGCAAGCTGGAACCAGCCGCGCTTCTAAAGGGATTGCTGCCCGGCCTGGTCTCGGGCGGCGCATCGCGCTGGGCCTTGCAGGCAATCAGCCTGGCGCGCCGCTATCCCATTGTCAGCTCGTCGCTGTCCGCCATGATCATGCGCGGCGGCAAGCGCTCCAAGCTCCTGAAGATCGCTGGCGGCGCCTTTGTCGGCTGGCAATTGTTCAAGGCCTGGCAGAACTCGCGCCGTGATGATGATCCGTCAGGTGGGCAACGCTGAAGTTGCGGCTTTGTCCAATTAGAAACCCGCCATGAAGGCGGGTTTTTTTATGATGCGAGCCTGGAACTCAAAGGCCCAGCTGCCCCCACATCTCATCCACCCGCTTCTTGACGTCCGCATCCATGGTGATGGGAGTGCCCCATTCGCGGTTGGTTTCGCCGGGCCACTTGTTGGTGGCGTCCATGCCCATCTTGCCGCCCAGGCCGGACACCGGCGAGGCGAAGTCCAGGTAGTCGATGGGGGTGTTCTCCACCAGCAAGGTGTCGCGCACCGGATCCATGCGGGTGGTCATCGCCCACACCACTTCCTTCCAGTCGCGCGGATCGATGTCCTCGTCCACCACCACGATGAACTTGGTGTACATGAACTGGCGCAGGATGCTCCACAGGCCGAACATGACGCGCTTGGCGTGGCCGGCGTATTGCTTGCGGATCGAGACCACCGCCAGGCGGTAGCTGCAGCCTTCCGGCGGCAGGT
>JALDYL010000230.1:0-7072 GCA_032153965.1 Achromobacter sp.
CTAACGCCGCTTGCGGTTTTCACAAAGGAGCCAATGATGTTCGGTTTCCTCAAGATAAACCAGGACGCCAAGCGCGACGAAGTCCAGGAAGAGTTCGTGGCGCGTGTGGCGGATGCCGCGCAGGAATTTGTCCAGGCAGCCGGTTCTACCGGCGCCGTGCTGGACTACACACCGTCCAGCGTCCATGCGCTGGACGAAGCGCTGGAGGCCGCCCACGTCGGGACCCTGCCTCTCACCCCCATGCAGACTGTCGGCGCTGCCGCCTACCTCTACGAGGTGGGACGTCGCGCGCATGGCGGCCTGTACGAAGTGTGCGACGACGAGGACCCGGTGGTGCTGGTCTGCGGCGAACCCGGAACCGAGGTCTGCTTCGGCGCCATCGCCAAGGTCGAGCGGCGCATCCGCTACGGGTCCGCCGAGGCCATCCCGCCCTATTTCGAACAGTTCCTGACGGCCTTGCAGGCGGGCGAGGCGAGCACCATCCGCTAGCGTCGCGCAACGCTCCGGGCGCCGGTTTGCTCCCCGACGTGGCCCGGGTTTCTGTGCTGAAAGCGTCCGCTTTTGGCGCGATGACAACGGCCGTCCGGGCCTTTCCGGGATTTCCCTTAGGACTGTAAGAAAAACAGCCCTACAATTCGGCCATTCCCGCCGCCCTGGCGGGTGCTCGCGCCGTCTGTCATCAGGCGGATTTTTACTAGAAGTACACTCGCGCCGCGTTACGCGTCCGAACCCGCCTTGCCCCCAGGAGCGCCTGCATGAAATTCCGCTTCCCCATTTTCATCATCGACGAAGACTACCGTTCCGAGAACGCGTCCGGTCTGGGTATCCGCGCCTTGTCCGCGGCGATCGAGGCCGAGGGCGTCGAGGTGATCGGGGTGACCAGTTACGGCGACCTGAGTTCGTTCGCCCAGCAGCAGAGCCGCGCCAGCGCCTTCATCCTGTCGATCGACGATGAAGAGTTCGACGTGGATTCGCCCGAGGACGTGGCCAGCGCCATCAAGAACCTGCGCGCCTTCATCGGCGAGCTGCGCTTCCGCAACGCCGACATCCCCATCTACCTGTACGGCGAGACGCGCACTTCCGAGCACATCCCGAACGACATCCTGCGCGAGCTGCACGGCTTCATCCACATGTTCGAGGACACCCCCGAATTCGTGGCGCGCCACATCATCCGCGAAGCCCGCAGCTACGTCGACAGCCTGCCGCCGCCGTTCTTCCGCGAGCTGGTCAAGTACGCGCAGGACGGTTCGTACTCCTGGCACTGTCCGGGTCACTCCGGCGGCGTGGCGTTCCTGAAGAGCCCGGTGGGCCAGATGTTCCACCAGTTCTTCGGCGAGAACATGCTGCGCGCCGACGTCTGCAACGCCGTGGACGAACTGGGCCAGCTGCTGGACCACACCGGCCCGGTGGCCGAATCCGAACTTAACGCCGCGCGCATCTTCCACGCCGACCACTGCTTCTTCGTGACCAACGGCACCTCCACCTCCAACAAGGTGGTGTGGCATGCCAACGTCGCCGCGGGCGACGTGGTGGTGGTGGACCGCAACTGCCACAAGTCGATCCTGCACGCCATCACGATGACGGGCGCGATCCCGGTGTTCCTGCGCCCCACGCGCAACCACCTGGGCATCATCGGGCCGATCCCGCTGGAAGAATTCCACCCGGACAACATCCGCAAGAAGATCGAAGCCAACCCCTTCGCGCGCGAAGCGGTGAACAAGAATCCGCGCATCCTGACGCTGACGCAAAGCACGTACGACGGCGTCATCTACAACGTGGAAATGATCAAGGAACAGCTCGGCAGCTATGTCGATACGCTGCACTTTGACGAAGCCTGGCTGCCGCACGCCTCGTTCCACGAGTTCTACCAGGACATGCACGCCATCGGCCAGGACCGCCCGCGCAGCCAGGACGCGATGGTGTTCGCCACGCACTCCACGCACAAGCTGTTGGCCGGCATTTCGCAGGCCTCGCAGATCATCGTGCAGGAGTCCGAGACCCGCAAGCTGGACCGCAACGTCTTCAACGAAGCCTACCTGATGCACACGTCCACCTCGCCCCAGTACGCGATCATCGCGTCCTGCGACGTGGCCGCCGCCATGATGGAACCGCCCGGAGGCACCGCGCTGGTCGAGGAAAGCATCCGCGAAGCCCTGGACTTCCGCCGCGCCATGCGCAAGGTGGAATCCGAGTTCGGCAAGAACGACTGGTGGTTCAAGGTCTGGGGCCCGAACCGCCTGGTGTCCGAAGGCATCGGCAACCGCGACGAATGGATCCTGGAAGCCAACGACCACTGGCACGGCTTCGGCGAAATGGCCGAAGGCTTCAACATGCTGGACCCGATCAAGGCCACGGTCATCACGCCGGGGCTGGACATGTCGGGCAGCTTCGGCGAAACCGGCATCCCGGCCGCGCTGGTGTCCAAGTACCTGACCGAGCACGGCGTGGTGGTTGAAAAGACCGGCCTGTATTCGTTCTTCATCCTGTTCACCATCGGCATCACCAAGGGCCGCTGGAACACGCTGCTGACCGCGTTGCAGCAGTTCAAGGACGACTACGACCGCAACCAGCCGCTGTGGCGCATCCTGCCGGAATTCTGTCGCGACCATCGCCGCTACGAGCGCATGGGCCTGCGCGACCTGTGCCAGGAGATCCACGAAGCCTACCGCGAGCGCGACGTGGCCCGTCTGACCACCGAGATGTACCTGAGCGACATGGTGCCGGCCCTCAAGCCGTCGGACGCCTTTGCCCGCATGGCGCACCGCGAGGTCGAGCGCGTCGACATCGACAAGCTCGAAGGCCGCGTCACCGGCGTGCTGCTGACGCCGTATCCTCCGGGCATCCCGCTGTTGATCCCGGGCGAACGCTTCAACCGCACCATCGTCCAGTACCTGCAGTTCGCGCGCGAGTTCAACCAGCGTTTCCCGGGCTTCGAAACCTACATCCACGGCCTGGCCGACGAAGTGGGTCCGGACGGCGAAAAGCGCTACTACGTCGACTGCCTGATCGAAGACTGATGTTCGATGTAGCAGTACTCGGCGCCGGCGCCGCGGGCATGATGTGTGCCGCGGTCGCCGGCCAGCGCGGCTTGCGCGTGGTGCTGGTCGACCACGCCGAGCGCCTGGCGGAGAAGATCCGCATTTCCGGCGGCGGCCGCTGCAACTTCACCAATATCGGCGCCGGCCCCGCCAATTTCCTCTCCGACAACCCGCATTTCTGCCGTTCGGCCTTGGCCGGCTACACGCCGCAGGATTTCCTGGCGCTGCTGAAGCGCCACCACATCGCCTGGCACGAGAAGCATCGCGGCCAGCTGTTCTGCGACGATTCCAGCGAATCCATCATCGAGATGCTGCGCGCCGAATGCGACGAGGGCAGGGTGCAGTGGCGCATGGGCTGCTCGGTGTCCGAGATCGGACACGGCGAGCAGGGCTTCGAGCTGCGCACCAGCCAGGGGGCGATCCGCGCCGCCAAGCTGGTCGTGGCCACCGGCGGCATGGCCATTCCGCAACTGGGCGCCACCGATTTCGGCCTGAAGATCGCGCGGCAATTTGGCCTGAAGGTGGTGGAGCCGCGGCCCGCCCTGGTGCCGCTGACCTTCGATGCCGAGCAGTGGCGGTCCCTGTCCGAATTGTCCGGCGTGGCGCTGGAGGTCAATCTGCAAACAGGGCAGGGCAAGGCGCGCGGCGAGTTCCTCGAGGATCTGCTGTTCACCCATCGCGGCCTCTCCGGCCCTGCCATCCTGCAGATCTCCAGCTATTGGCAACCCGGCGAGCCCATCGTGATCGATCTGGCGCCCGGCCGCGATCTGGCGGAAGAACTGCTGGCGTCGAAATCGGGCAACCGGCAGCAGTTGCATACCGTGCTGGCGGGCCTCTGGCCCAAGCGCCTGGCCGACCGCTGGCTGCACCTGGCGGAGCAGGGCGGCAAGCCCGGCCTGGCGGCGCTGCGTCTGGCTGACGCGCCGGACAAGACCTTGCGCGGGCTGGCGCAGGACATCCACCAGTGGACCCTGGTGCCCAGCGGCACCGCCGGCTACAAAAAGGCCGAAGTCATGCGCGGCGGCGTGGATACGCGTGGCCTGGACCAGAAGTCCATGCAGGCCAAGACCACAGCCGGTCTCTATTTCATCGGCGAAGCCGTGGACGTCACGGGTTGGCTGGGCGGTTACAACTTCCAATGGGCCTGGGCCTCGGGCGTCGCCTGCGGCAAGGCGCTGTAGTTTCCATGTCGGGCCATGGCGTCGATAGACCGGCGCTATGGCAAGAATTGGAAGCTTGTCGTTGTGGTATTAAATAAAAATACTTATCATTTATGTTTTCGATATTGATCCAGCCTCGAACAAGGGGCGGATTTCACGGAGACATGCATGGCTTACACCCTTCCGCCCCTGCCGTATGCCTATGACGCGCTGGAACCCAACATCGACGCGATGACGATGGAGATCCACTACAGCAAGCACCACCAGACCTACGTCAACAGCCTGAACGCCGCGCTGGAAGGCGCGGGCATCGCCACCAATGAACCGGTCGAGTCCCTGGTGGCGCGGCTGGACCAGTTGCCCGAAGCTGTCCGCGGCGCCGTGCGCAACCATGGCGGGGGCCATGCGAACCACAGCCTGTTCTGGTCGGTCATGTCCCCGCAGGGCGGGGGCGAGCCGGACGGCGCGCTGGCGGCGGCCATCGACGCCGAGCTGGGCGGGCAGGCCGCCTTCCGCGACGCCTTCACCAAGGCCGCGCTGACTCGCTTCGGCAGCGGCTGGGCCTGGCTTTCGGTCACGCCGGCCGGCAAGCTCGCGGTGGAAAGCAGCGCCAACCAGGACAGCCCGCTGATGCATGGCAACACGCCCATCCTGGGGCTCGACGTGTGGGAGCACGCCTATTACCTCAAGTACCAGAACCGCAGGCCCGAGTACATCGGCGCCTTTTACAATGTCGTGAACTGGCCTGAAGTGGCGCGCCGTTACGCGGCAACGCAGCGCTGAGCGCATCCCTGGCAAGGAGGGCAGCGGCACATGAATACCTTCAGCCGTCATCGCGTGCGGCCAGCGGCCACCAGCATCAGCGTGTGGACCCTGGCCGTATTGGTGGCCTGCCTGGGCCTGCACCAGCTGTGGGCCTATCTGGACGTGCGCGCGCCGCACGTGGCCGATGCCCTCTTGGGCGGGCTGGTGGCGGCCGCCGCCACGGCGCTGGGCACCCTGCCCATCCTGTTCGCCCGCAGCATTCCGCAAAAAATGCAGGACAGCATGTTCGGCTTCGGCGCCGGCGTCATGCTGGCGGCCAGCGCCTTTTCGCTGGTGGCGCCGGGTATCGCGGCGGGCCGCGACCTGGGCTACGGCCCCTGGGGCGCCGGGTTGACCGTGGGCGCCGCCGTGCTGCTGGGGGCGGCCGTGCTGCTGCTCATGGACCGTACCCTGCCGCACGAGCATTTCATCAAGGGCAGGGAAGGCATCGAGGCGCACCGCCTGCGCCGCACCTGGCTGTTCGTCTTCGCCATCACCCTGCACAACCTGCCCGAGGGCCTGGCCATCGGCGTGGGCTATGCGGGCAACGACGCCATGCGCGGCACCGCGCTGGCTACCGGCATCGCGATCCAGGACATTCCCGAGGGGCTGGTGGTGGCGGTGGCGCTGCTGGCGGCGGGCTACCAGCGCGCCTTTGCCGTGGCGCTGGGTATGCTGTCCGGGCTGGTCGAGCCGCTGGGCGCGGTGCTGGGCGCCGCCGTGGTGGGCTGGTCCGAGCCGCTCTTGCCCTGGGGCCTGGGTTTCGCCGCCGGCGCCATGCTGTTCGTGATCAGCCACGAGATCATCCCCGAATCGCACCGCAAGGGACACGAGGTCTACGCGACTTGCGGGCTGATGCTGGGCTTCGTGCTGATGATGTTGCTGGACACGGCGCTGGCCTGAGGCGGCGGGCATTCCCTGGCTGCGGCTTTCGTTGTATGCTTTCGGCGCTGTCACGCATGTTGCGGGAGAGAGCGGCCTGTATGTCCGGCCGCCGCCGAAGGCGCAATTCGCCCGGAATCGCTCAGGTAACCCATACCGCCCATGCTTGCCCCGTCCCGGTTTTCTTACCGTGTGGACGCGGCAAAACAGTACTCTGGAGAGACCTGGCGCCGCCCCTGAACTAGGGACATAGCGAGCAGCCCAGGCGCCGAAGGTGCAAACCCGCCACGCGGGGCAACTCTCAGGCAAAAGGACAGAGGGGCGGAAGATTCAGCCGCAGTGCAGGCGCAAGCCGCCATGCACCGCCGGCATTCCGTAACCCTGGCAACACTGCCGCCCCGGAGTCTCCGCGCATGTCTGCAACCCTCAAACGCACCCCGCTGGCCGAAGAACATATCGCCTCTGGCGCCCGCATGGTCGACTTCGGCGGCTGGGATATGCCGCTGGCCTACGGATCGCAGCTGGAAGAGCACCACGCCGTGCGCCAGGACGCCGGCATGTTCGACGTGTCGCACATGCTGAACGTCGACGTCGTCGGCCCCGACGCCTATGCCTTTCTTCAGCGCCTGGTCGCCAACGACGTGGCCAAGCTGACCGTGCCCGGCAAGGCGTTGTACAGCTGCATGCTGAACCCCCAGGGCGGCGTGATCGACGATCTGATCATTTATTTCTTCGCCGCCGATGAATGGCGCGTGGTGGTCAACGCCGGCACGGCCGACAAGGACGTGGCCTGGATGCAGCGCGTCAAGCAGGCCGGCCAGTTCGACGTCGCCATCACCCCGCGCCGCGACCTGGCCATGGTGGCCGTGCAAGGCCCCAACGCCCGCGCCAAGGTCTGGGCCGCGCGCCCCGCCTGGCAGGCCGCCAGCGAGCCGCTGACCCCCTTCGTGGCCGCCCGCGTGGGCGACGACACCCTGGTGGCCCGTACCGGCTACACCGGCGAAGACGGTTTTGAAATCGTGCTGCCCGCCGCCGAGGTGGTGCAGCTGTGGCGCGACCTGGTCGCCCAGGGCGTGCGCCCCTGCGGCCTGGGCGCGCGCGACACGCTGCGCCTGGAAGCCGGCATGAATCTCTACGGCCAGGACATGGACGAGCTGACCCAGCCCGACCAGGCCGGCCTGACCTGGA
>JALDYL010000039.1:0-35384 GCA_032153965.1 Achromobacter sp.
GCGCGGTGGTGGGTTCGTCCGCGATCAGGAGGCGCGGCTTGAGCAGCATCACCCCTGCCAGCAGGATGCGTTGCCGCATGCCGCCGGAGAATTCATGCGGGTAGCGCTTCATGCAATCCTGCGCGTCGCGCACGCGCACCCGCTCCAGCATCCGGACGGCCTCGTCCCAGGCCGCGCGGCGCGCCATGCCACGGCGCAGCACCAGCGCCTCGATCAGTTGCTCACCCACGCGGAACGCCGGATTGAGCGACACCATCGGCTCCTGGAACACCATGCCCAGACCGGTGCCGCGCATCGCCAGCCAATCGCGCGGCGCCTGCCGCAGCAGGTCCTGGCCTTCGAACAACGCCTGCCCGCCGCTGATGCGGGCCGAATCGGGCAACAGGCCCAGCAGGGTCTTGCCGATCAGCGTCTTGCCGCTGCCGGATTCACCGACGATGGACAGGGATTCGCCGGCGTGCAGGTCGAACGACACCCGGTTCACCACCGGCGCGGCGTCGCGCTTGCCGGGAAAGCGGATTTCCAGGTCGCGCACGGATAGGAGGGGTTGCGCAGCGCTCATGCCATCACCCCCCGCATGCGCGGATCCAGCAGGTCGCGCACCGCATCGCCCAACAGATTGATGCCCAGCAGGCTCAGCGAAATCATGGCGCCCGGGAACACTGCCAGCCAGATGGCCTGGTCCATGGCGTTGCGGCTCTCGGACAGCATGCCGCCCCAAGTCGCCAGCGGCGGCGGCACGCCCAGACCAAGAAAGCTCAGCGCGCTTTCCGCCAGCAGGGCCGAACCAAAGATCGAGGTCGCGAAGATGAGCAGCGGCGGCAGGCAATTGGGCAGCACATGGCGGAACACCGTCCACAGCCCGCCATGCCCGGTGGCGCGCGAGGCGATGACGAAATCGCGCTGGCGCAGGGACAGCGCGGCGCCGCGCGCAATGCGCGATACCGATGGCGAATACGCCAGGCCCAGCGCCAGCACCACGCCCCATTTGGACGGGCCCAGCACGGTCATGATGCCCAGCGCGAGCAAGAGGCCGGGAAACGCCATCAGCGATTCCACCAGCACCGTGATGCCGCGGTCGACCCAACCGCCCGCGTAGCCCGCCGTGACGCCTATCGTGGTGCCCAAGAGCAGCGCCAGCAGCACGGAGAACACGCTGACCGCCACGCTGACGCCCGCCCCCGCCATCAGCCGCGACAGCACGTCGCGGCCGAACTCGTCGGTGCCCAGCCAATACTCCGCCGATGGCGGCGAAAAGCGCGCCAAGAGGTCGCCTTCCAGCGGATCGTGCGGCGTGTACACCAGCCCGACCAGGGCCAGCAGCACGACGCCCCCGACCAGCGCGCCGCCCAGGACGGCATTGGTATGTTTAAAGGCCATGATGATCCTATTGAAGCTTCACGCGCGGGTCGAACAGCGGATACAGCAGGTCCACCACCAGGTTGACCGCCACGTACAGGAGCGCAATGAACAGCAGGCAGCCCTGCACCACCGGATAGTCCCGCGCGTAGATGCTTTCCACCAGCAGGCGGCCGATGCCCGGCAGCGTGAACACGGTCTCGATCACTGCCGCGCCCGACAGCAGATGACCCAGCATCAGGCCGATCACCGTCAGGGTGGGACCGAACGAGTTGGGCAGCACGTGGCGCAGCATGACGCGTTTTTCCGGCAAGCCCTTGGCGCGCGCATGCGCCACATATTCCAGCCGCAGCGTCTCGATGGTGCTGGCCCGCATCATGCGCGTGATCGCGGCAATCTCCGTCAGCACGATGGCGCATACCGGCAGCACCAGATAGCGCGCCGCGCCCAATCCGCCCTGGGCGATGGATTCAAAGCCGTACACGGGCAGCCAATTCAGCTTCACGCCGAACAGCCAAATCAGCAGGATGCCGACCCAGAAGCTGGGCATGGACACGAACAGGATAGCCGTCGATACGATGGCGGTGTCGGCGCGGCGGTTCTGGCGCCAGGCGGCCACCATGCCGGCCGGCACAGCCACCAGGCAGGCCAGCAGCGTGGCGGTCAGCACCACCTGGGCCGTTACCGCGAAGTGCGTCAGGACCAGATGCATGACGGGCTCGCGCCGCGCGATGGACATGCCCAGGTCGCCCTGCAGCGCATTCCCCACCCAGATCAGGAACTGCTCGCCGACCGGGCGGTCCAGCCCCAGCGCGTGGCGCATTTCCGCCAGCAGCGCCGGGTTGTCGATGTCGCCCAGCATCAGCGAAGCCGGATCCCCTGGGATCGCGCGTATCAGCGCGAACACGAGCACCGTGACCACGATCACGGTGGGCACCGACGCCGCGATGCGCTTGAGTAGATAGCCCAGCACGGCGCCTCAGTTCTTGGTCACGTTGAAGAAACGCGGCTTGCGCAGCGGCCAGCCGGTAAAGCCTTGCAGCTTGCTGGATACGACCACGTAACCGGGCTTGTTGTAGTACATCAGCAGCGGCGTGTCGCGCAGCATCAGCGCATGCAGCTTGTCGAATGCCTGCTTGCGCACGGCAGGATCGGACTCGGCTTCTATGCCCTCCAGGATGGCCGCTGCTTCGGGGCTTTCCCACTGGGCCATGGGCGTCCTGGACTTGTCGCCGATCACGTCGCGGAACATCAGCGCGGGCTCGGTGCGCGCGGAATAGGCGAATGCCATCAGCTGGAACTTGCCTTCGCGGAAGTTGGTCACCTGGGTGCCCCATTCCAGCATGTCGAGTTCGGCCTTGATGCCGGCCTTGCCCAGCAGCTGCTGCGTCACGACCGCGACGCGGTACAGGTAGGGGTAGCGCTTGTTGGCCTGCAGCTTCAGGGGCTCGCCGCGGTAGCCGGCGGCATCGAGCAGACGCTTGACCTCTTTCAGGTTCTTCTCGTAACCGGCGCGGTCGGCGTCGGAGTAATAGACGCTGGCCGCGGGCACCAGGGACGGGTTATAGGCCGCCTGGCCATTGTTCAACGCCCGGGCGATGCCGGGAAAATCCAGCGCCAGCGCGATGGCGCGGCGCATGTTCACGTCCGACAGCAAGGGCGCACGCGTCTGCATCAGCAGGTTGACGGTGTCCAGGCCCTGCTCGGTGACGATGTTCCAGCGCGGGTCCTTGGCCGGCAGATTGTCTTCGTCGGCGTTGTAGGCGTCGACCTGCCCCGCCATGAGCGCCGCCTTCTGCGCGGCCGCGTCCGGGATCACGACAAAGCGCACATTGGCCTGCGCAACCTTCCTGCCGGCCATGCCGCTGGGCGCTTCCTCGCGCGGCTTGTAGCCGGCGTATGGCGTCAGCAGCAGGTACTGTTCCTTCTTCCATTCTGCAAGGGCGTAGGGGCCGGTGCCTATGGGCTTGGCCCACTTGCCTTCGGCGTCGACGCTCTTGGCGCTCAGGACCGGCATCGGACACTGCACGCTGGCCATCTGGTCCAGGAACAGCGCATAGGGCTGCTCCAGCCTGAACACCACGGTGGCCGGATCTGGCGTTTCCACCGCCACGACCTTGGCGCCCTTGCTCCCGTCGTAGAGATTCTTGCAGGAATACTCGGACTGGGCGCCATTGAGGTAGTCGTAGGTCCATTTGACGTCGGCCGAACTCATGGGCGTGCCGTCGTGGAAAGTCACGCCCTGGCGCAGCTTGAAGGTGTAGGCGCGCTTGTCGTCGGACAGCGTCCAGCTGTCCGCCAGCATGGGAGCCACGCTCATGTCGGCGCGCAGCGCCACCAGGGACTCCACCACGTGCGCCAGCACGTTGTCGGTGGAGGTGTTGCGCGAACGTCCGCCCGGCAGCGTGGTCGGCGTGCCCGACCCTTCGGCGTAGCGGATTTCGGGCGCGGCGGCCTGCGCCCGCGCCGTGCCGGGCAGGCCGGCCATGGCGCCGGCCAGCGCGGCGGACAACAGCAGCGCGCTCTTGACGCGCGAACCATGCGAATTCATAGGGATCACTCCAGGCGCGGCGCTTGCCGCATACAGGTCTGGGGGCCGGCTCAGAAGAGCCGGTACTCCGCGAAGTTGCGTCCTTCGTAGGGCTTGCGCGCGATCCACATCACGCCGCTGGCCGGCTCCATCAGGGTCGTGGCCACCGTGGCGGAGATGCTGTCGAAGCTGGCCGGCTTGGGTGAACGCAGCACGCCGTCCGGCGCGGCGAAGTCGTCGGCCAGGATGCGCTTGACCGCGTCCCAATCGATGCCGCCGGCCGCGCGCGCCAGCATGTCCTGCACGCGGCGCTGGCGGTAGATCGAATCCGGATTGGCTGCCAGGCCTTTATCGAACAGCTTGGCGCGCGCGGGCGGGCTGATCCAGTGGTTGGCATGGACCAGCAGGCCGTCCTCGGGCGTGATCCAGAAGATCTCGTCGGGCGAGCATTCCAGGTCAACCGCCTCGCCCTGCGCCTGCGCCAGCATCAGGTTGTTGGAGCAGAAGCGGCGCGAGGCCCACAACACCTTCATGGCGTTGCAGATGTTGCTGGCTTCCAGCATTTTGCGGCGCACCAGCACCAGCGGCACTTCGGCGGGACGCTGGTAGTCGTGCTCGCAGGACAGGAAATTGCCTGACAACGACACGCCCGCGCTGTTGAAGCCGTGGCGCGCCAGGCTGCCCGCCTCCGTGAACACCAGCAGGTCGGGGCCGTCTTCGCGGCGCATGCGCAGCACGATGCCGGTGTCCACGCACTCCTCGCGCCAATCCCAGTTGTGGGCATGCATAAGCTTGCCGCCGGCCGCGGCCTCGGGCAGCACGATCAGGCCGGTGCAGCCATCGTCCAGGCCCTTGCGGGCGCGGCCCAGCTCGGCATGGCCGAACATCATTTCGGTGCGGCAGTTGATGACCACCACGTCCTCCAGCGCCTGGCCCGATCCGTCGGCGATGCCGCGCAGCTCTTCCAGGTAGGCCGCGTCATAGTCGCCCACCACCGGCACCATGGCGGCGGCCAGCGCCTTCAGGCGGTCCGCGGCGACGCCGCGCCGCTCCAGCTGCCCGCGGTAGAGGGCCACGCTGCGCGCCACGCGCTCAGGGACGGCGGCGCCGTGCTGGCGGCCCCGCTCATAGGGGCTGCCCTGCACGTCGACCAGGGGGAAAGGGGTAGGCAAAGTCACGGCTCAAGACTCCGGAGCGAGATTCATGGACGGGCAAATTTTGTACTAATATATAAAAAAGTTCAATACAAGGGTTTCCCCGAAGCCATGCCTGCGGCATCCATGCCCGAGGCTCTCCGGTACCATTCCGACTCCGTCGCCATCCGCGCCCATCCCTCATGCCCCACCCCGCCCCCGTCCGCCCCACTCCGCTGCAAGTCGACCTGGCGCGCCTTATCGCGGAAGACATCGTGGCCCGGCGCCATGCGCCCGGCGACCACCTGTCGGAGGAAGCGCTGGCGGCAAGTTACGAGGTATCGCGCACGCCCGTGCGCGGCGCGCTCAGGCTGCTGGCCGCGCAGGGCCTCATCACGCACCGCCCCAACAGCGGCTACACGGTGGCGACCCACGCCGCCGCAGCGCCTCCCGCCATCGAGGGCGCCGGCCCCACGCAGGACGAGCTGTACCGGCGCCTGATCGATGACCGCGCCGCGCGCGAGCTGCCGGAAACCTTCACCGAGCGCGACCTGCAGCAGCGCTATCCGGCGCCGCGCAGCGTGCTGGCCAAGACCTTGTTGCAGCTGTCCGCGGACGGCCTGATCGAAAAGCGCAAGGGCCATGGCTGGCAGTTCGCGCCGTCGCTGGAGAACCGCGACGCGCTCAACGAGAGCTACCGGTTCCGCATGACCATCGAATGCGCCGGCCTGCTGGAACCCACGTTCCGCCTGGACCGCGAGGCGCTGGCCCGCATGCGCGCCGCGCATGAGGCGCTGGCCGCGCGCAGCGACGCCGACATCTCGGCCACGGAATTCTTCAATCTCAACGCCTCGTTCCACGAGATGCTGGCCCGCTTCTCCGGCAACCGCTACATCCTGCAGGCGGTGCAGCAGCAGAACCAGCTGCGCCGGCTGGAAGAGCATGCCGCGTTCTACCGCGACGCGCGCTTCATCAACTCCAGCAGCGAACACCTGCAGATCATCGACGCCCTCGAGGCCGGCGACCAGGAATGGGCTTCGCAGCTGATGCGGCGCCATCTGAAGACTTCGCTGCAAGTGTCTTAAAGGGACGAACACCCCCTCCGTCGAGAAGCGCTCCCCTGCCGGGGGAGTGAGCGGCTGCGCCCGCTCCCCTGCCTCGATGGCGGCGCTGGCGCCTGAGCGGCGCCGACATGCCTGGATCGCATTGGGCCTGCTTGTATTGTATTTATCTATTTATTAATACAAAATAGAAAGTCCCAATTCCTACCCAGCCGGAACCCCCATGCCATCGTCAGCGCCTCTCCCCACACCCGCCATCAACGCCGAAGCCTATTGGATGCCCTTCACCGCGAACCGCCGCTACAAGCGCGCGCCCGTGCTATTCAGCGCGGCCGAGGGCATGCACTACATCCGGCCGGACGGACGCCGCGTACTGGACGGCATTGCGGGCCTGTGGTGCGTGAACGCCGGGCACCGCCGCCCTGAAATCGTCGACGCCATCGCCCGCACCGCGCACGAACTGGACTACGCGCCGTCGTTCCAGATGAGCCACCCCCTGGCCTTCGAATTGGCCGAGTCCTTGCGCCAGGAAGCCCCCGCCGGGTTCTCCAATGTGTTTTTCTCGAACTCCGGATCCGAAGCGGTGGATACCGCGCTGAAGATCGCGCTGGGCTATCACCGCGCGCGCGGACAAGGCCAGCGGGTGCGCCTGATCGGGCGCGAGCGCTCGTATCACGGGGTGGGGTTTGGCGGCCTGTCGGTGTCGGGCATCGCCGGCCATCGCAAGCCCTTCGGCAATCTGCTGCCCTACGTGGACCACCTGCCGCACACCTATGACCGCAGCCAGATGGCCTATACGCGCGGCCAGCCGGACTGGGGCGCCCACCTGGCCGACACGCTGGAGCGCATCGTCGCGCTGCATGACGCCTCCACCATCGCGGCCGTCATCGTCGAACCCGTGGCGGGCTCCACCGGCGTGCTGGTGCCGCCCAAGGGCTACCTGCAGAAGCTGCGCCAGATCTGCGACGCGCACGGCATCCTGCTGATCTTCGACGAAGTGATCTGCGCCTTCGGCCGCATCGACGGCGCCTTCGCCTCATCGCACTTCGGCGTCACGCCGGACATCATCACCAGCGCCAAGGGACTGACCAACGGCGCCATCCCCATGGGCGCCACGCTGGTGCAGCAGCACGTCTACGATGCCTTCATGCAGGGACCGGACAGCGCCATCGAACTGTCCCACGGCTACACCTATTCCGGCCATCCGGTGGCCTGCGCCGCCGGCCTGGCAACCCTGGACATCTGCCGCCGCGAAGGCCTGTTCCTGCGCAGCCGCGAGCTCTGGCGCTATTGGGAGGATGCGGCGCACAGCCTGAAAGGGCTGCCGCACGTGGTCGACATCCGCAACATCGGCCTCTTGGCCGCCATCGAGCTGGAGCCCCTGGACGGCAAGCCCGGCCAGCGGGCATATGCCGTCCATCAGGCCTGCCTGGAACGCGGCTGCCTGATACGTTCAGCGGGCGACACCATGCTGTTGTCGCCCCCGCTCATCATCGAGCGCGCGCAGATCGACGAGTTGTTCTCGGTATTGTCGGACGCGCTGCGCGCCGACGCCTGAGCGCCAGCCCTGCTTATGCCAGGTGCCGCGCCACCGCCTGGACCACCTGCCGCACGTCCGCGGCGGACACGTCCAGGTGCGTGACCAGGCGCGTCGGGCCGCCATAGACGGCCCGCATCTGGATGCCGTCAGCGGCCAGTTTGGCGGTGAGTTCCTCGCAACGCGCGGGCTCGAACTCCGCGAATACCATGTTGGTGTCCTGGCTCAACACCTGGACGCCCGCGATGCCGCGCAGCCCCTCGGCCAGCAGCCGGGCATTCTCGTGGTCTTCGGCCAGGCGCTCCACGTTGTGCTCCAGCGCGTACAGACAGGCCGCGGCCAGCACGCCGGCCTGGCGCAGTCCGCCGCCCAGCATCTTGCGCCAGCGGCGGGCGCGGGCGATGAGTTCGGCGCTGCCCACCAGCACCGAACCCACCGGCGCCCCCAGGCCTTTCGAAAAGCAGAGGGACACCGAATCGAAGGGCTGGCACAGGTCCGCCACGGGCTTGCCGCTGGCCACGGCCGCATTGAACACGCGGGCGCCGTCCAGGTGCGTGGCCAGCCCGTGCTGGCGCGCCCAGGCGGTGGCCGCCTGCACGTAATCCGCGGGAATCAGTTTGCCGTGGAAGGTGTTCTCCAGCGCCAGCAGACGGGTGCGGGCGAAGTGCGGATCGCCCTCGGGCTTGAGCGCCGCGACCAGTTTTTCCAGCGGCAGCGTGCCGTCGGCAGCGTGCTCGACGGGCTGCGGCTGGATGCTGCCCAGCACGGCCGCCCCGCCCCCTTCGTACTTGTAGGTGTGCGCCAGCTGGCCCACCAGATATTCGTCGCCCCGATCGCAATGGGCCATCAGCGCGCCCAGGTTGCTTTGCGTGCCGGACGGAAAGAACAGGCCGGCCGCCTTGCCCGCGCGCTCGGCAACCGCCTCCTGCAGCCGGATCACGGTCGGGTCGTCGCCCATCACGTCATCGCCCAGGGGCGCGGATACCATGGCCTGCAGCATGGCTGCGGATGGCCGGGTGACTGTGTCGCTACGCAGATCGATCATGGAAAGTCCCAGGATAGGAAAAGGAATTCGGAAAGCGTTTATTCCGCGCGCGCCGCCGGGGCCGCGCGGCTCACCACCCAGATGCCGGCCAGGATCAGCACCATGCCGCCCAGCTCGGCCGCGGTAGGCTGCTCGGACAGCAACGCCCAGGCGAACAGCATAGCCACGACCGGCACGCCCAGGCTGGACAGGCCCGCGATCGACGCCGGCACCAGACGCACCACCAGCAGCCACAGCAGCCAGCCCGCGGCCGTCGCGATCAGCACGATGTAGGTCATGCCGGCCCAGAGCTGCCAGCCCCACTGGGCGGGCAGCTGCGGCACAAGAAAAGCGACAGGCGTCATGACCAGCCCGCCCAGCAGCATCTGCCAGGCCGTGAACGTCATCACATCGGGCGCGTGGCGTTCGAACATGCGCTTGGACAGCACGGTGCCCACGCCCCAGCACAGGCCGCTGCCCAAGCCCAGCAGCACGGGACGGATATCGCCCAGGCCGTTCCAGGGTTCGACAAAGCAGACCAGACCGATGGCGGCCAATCCGATGCCCAGCCCATGGCGCGCGGTGGGGCGCTCGCCCAGCAGCCCCCACGCGAACAGGATCACCCAGAACGGCATCGTGTAGGCCATGAGCGAGACCTTGCCCACCCCGCCCGACACCAGCGCCGTCTGCACGAAACCCTGGAATCCGGCCGTCTGCGTCAGGCCGATCAGCAAGGTCAGCTTCCAGGGCGGCATCGCCAGCGGCCGCCGCAACGCGATGGCCAGCGCGAACAGCACCAAGCCGCCGGAGACGTAGCGCAGCGCCACGAAGTCGAACGGGCCGATGTAGGGGACGATCAGTTTCATCGCGATCCAGCTGCCCGCCCAGACCAGGATGGTGCTGAACATCAGGGCTAGCCCTGCACGATCGAAACTGCTGCGGCTCACTGGCACGGCTCCGTAGGAAATGCTGGATGCGAAAAAGCAAATACGCCCGTACCGGCGGTTCCGATACGGGCGTATGACATTATGCGCCTGCCCGGCCGCCGCTGGCGGTCACGGGCGGGCCGTTCCCATCCATTAAATGGACAGGACCGATTACAGCGGCTTGGCCAACTGGTCCAGGATCGCCGGATTCTCGAGCGTGGAAACGTCCTGCGTGATTTCCTCGCCCTTGGCGACCACGCGCAACAGGCGGCGCATGATCTTGCCCGAGCGCGTCTTGGGCAGGTTGTCGCCAAAGCGGATGTCCTTGGGCTTGGCGATGGGGCCGATTTCCTTGGCCACCCAGTCGCGCAGCACCTTGGCGATGGCTTGCGCCTCGTCGCCTTCGGGACGCGAGCGCTTGAGCACCACGAAGGCCACCACGGCTTCGCCGGTGGTGTCGTCCGGACGGCCCACCACGGCGGCTTCCGCCACCAGCTCGTGCGCCACCAGGGCCGACTCGACCTCCATCGTGCCCAGGCGGTGGCCCGACACGTTCAGCACGTCGTCGATGCGGCCCATGATCCAGAAATAGCCGTCCGCATCGCGCTGCGCGCCGTCGCCGGCCAGGTAGTAGCCGCGCAGTTCGGGCGGGAAGTAGCTCTTCTTGAAACGCTCCGGATCGCCCCAGATGTTGCGGATCATGGCGGGCCACGGACGCTTGATGACCAGGAAGCCGCCATTGCCCTGTTCCACATCGCCACCGGTCTCGTCGACGATGGCGGCGGCGATGCCCGGCAACGGCAGGGTGCAAGAGCCCGGCTTGGTTGGCGTGGCGCCCGGCAGCGGCGTGATCATGTGGCCGCCGGTCTCGGTCTGCCACCAGGTGTCCACAATGGGGCAACGCTCGCGGCCGATGTTCTTGTGGTACCACATCCAGGCTTCGGGATTGATGGGTTCGCCCACCGTGCCGATGATGCGCAGGCTGTCCAGGTCGTAGTTCTGCGGGTGCGCTTCGGGCGCGGCCTCGGCCGCCTTGATCAGCGAGCGGATCGCGGTGGGCGCGGTGTAGAACGTGGTGACCTTGTGGCGCGCGATCATGTCCCAGAAGCGGCCGGCGTTGGGATAGGTCGGCACGCCTTCGAACACGACCTGCGTCAGGCCGGCGGCCAGCGGGCCGTAGGTGATGTAGGTGTGGCCGGTGACCCAGCCCACGTCGGCCGTGCACCAGTACACGTCGTCCTTGCGGGCGTCGAAGGTCCACTTCACCGTCAGCAGCGCCCACAGCAGGTAGCCCGCCGAGGAATGCTGCACGCCCTTGGGCTTGCCGGTGGAGCCAGAGGTGTAGAGGATGAAGAGCGGGTGCTCGGCGTTGACCGGCACGGGCTCGCAGGTGTCGGGCTGGCCGGCTTCGACGTCGTGCATCCAGAGGTCGCGGCCTTCGTTCCATTGCACCTTGCCGCCGGTGCGGCGATACACGATGACCTTGGTCACGGCCTCGCAGCCGCCCATGGTGAAGGCTTCTTCCACCGCAGGCTTGAGCGGAATGGTCTTGCCGCCGCGCACCTGCTCGTCGGCGGTGATGACCAGGGACGCGCCCACGTCCATGATGCGCTCCTGCAGGCTCTTGGCCGAGAAGCCGCCGAACACCACCGAGTGCGTCACGCCCAGGCGCGCGCAGGCCTGCATGGCCACCACGGCTTCGATCGACATGGGCATGTAGATGATGGCGCGGTCGCCCTTCTTGTAGCCCAGCGCGGCCAGGCCGTTGGCGAAGCGGCAGACGCGCGCCAGCAGTTCGCGGTAGCTGACCTTGTCGACCTTGCCGTCGTCGGTTTCAAAGATGATGGCGGTCTTGTCGGCATTGCCGTTGGTCAGGTGCACGTCCAGACAGTTGGCCGACACGTTCAGTTCGCCGTCGCCGAACCAGCGGTAGAACGGCGCGTCCGATTCGTCCAGAACCTGCGTGAACGGCTTGGTCCACTGCAGGTTGTCGCGCGCCTGCCCGGCCCAGAATCCGTCGAAATCGTTCTCGACCTGCGCGCACAGCGCGTTGTAGGCCTCCATGCTGGGAATCGCGGCGCCTTCTGCTGCGCGCTCGGGCGGCGGGAACACCCGGGTTTCCACCAGTACGGACTCAATAGCGTTCGACATGATCTTTGTCTCCAATCGGTAATTCTGTTTGTTTGTGCCGCTTGTTCATTGCCCAACCGCAACCGTATCGCCACGCTCTTACGGGCACCTTACGCAAAATGCGGGCCGGAGCCCGCGACGCAAGGCCGGCGCCGGGCAATCCAGGCGTGCCGCCGCTAGTCGCAAGACGACGTCACCGGACAGTCCATAAGGATAGCAGCCTGCGCGAACCGCGCGCCTCAGGCGGCGCGGCGCGCCAACCCGCGCTTCACGTCCACGCGCGACAAAAGGATGAGGCCGCCCACGAAGAACAGGCCGGTCACCAGGATCGCCAGCCGGTGGTTGCCGTGCGTGGCCCAGGTCACCAGGCCGTAGGTGAGCGGACCGATCACCGCAGCCAGCTGCACCGCGAAGGTCCACAGCGAGTAGAACTCGGCCAGCCGGCCGGCGGGAGCCAGCGCGCCGGTCATGGCGCGGCCCGCGCTTTGCGTGGTGCCCATGCACAGCCCGGCCAGCGTGGCGGCGACCCAGAACACGGGCGCGGTCACGGCGGCGTAGGCCACCAGCACCATCACGATCCAGCCGCACAGCGTCAGGGCCAGCGCCGGCTTGTGGCCGATGCGGTCCTGCACATAGCCAAACGAGAACGCGCCGGCCGCCGCGCCGATGTTCACGGTGAATACCAGCAGCATGATCTGCGGCGTGGTGAAGCCCATGACCTCCGAGGCATAAACCGCGGCCAGCGTGATCACCACCGAGATCCCCGCCTGATAGCAGGCGATGCACATCAGCAGCCGGCGGAATTCCGGAAAGTGCTGCCCGGTTTCACGCCAGGCATAGGCCAGGCGCTTGAGCATGTGCAGCGCCTGCTGCTCGCCGGCCTGCGGCCTGGCGCGTTCGCGCAGCAGGAAGAAGGACGGCAGCGCCGCCAGCGCGAACACCGAGCACGTCACGACGATGACCCAGGGCACGAAATGCTCGGCGGTTTCGCCGCGCGCCTCGGCCAGGGTCACCACGACCAGCGACAGACCCAGCGTGAGCATGCCGCCGCAATAGCCGAAGCTCCAGCCCCAGCCCGACACGCGTCCCAGCGCGGAGGGCCGCGCGAGTTCCGGCAGGAAGGCCGCGACCATGGATTCGCCGACGCAATAGCAGTAGTTGGAAATGACGATGGCGGCCAAGGCCAGCCACACGTCGCCGGGCCCCGCCTGCGTCAGTACCAGCGTGGCGGCCACGCAGCCCACCGTGCTCGTAAAGAGCAGGCGGCGCTTGCCGGCGCGCGCATCGGCGCGGGCGCCCAGCGTGGGCATGGTCAGCATGATGAGCAGGTAGGACAGCGACAGCGCCGCGGTCCAGGCCAGCGTGGCCCACGGGGCGCGCCCGCCGACCACGCCGACGAAATAGGTGCTGAACACCGCCGTGAGGATCACGGTGGTGTAGCCGGAATTGGCGAAGTCGTACATGGCCCAGGCCCAGACTTCGCGTTTGGCCACGCCGGGATTCAGGGGGCCATTGCCCCCTGCTCCAGCGTTCTGCGCGGAAGCGCCGGCAGGCGCTTCCGACGGCTCGCCGTGGCTCATAGGCCCAGGGCGGCGATGCCAGCTTGAGCGATCAGCACGTCTTCGCTCGACTTCACGCCAGACACGCCGACCGCGCCGACCACGTGGCCATCGGCCACGACCGGCACGCCGCCTTCCAGCAGGCCGTCGATCAACGGGGCCGACAGGAACGAAACGCGGCCGTTGTTGATCATTTCCTCGTACACGCGCGACTCGCGGCGGCCGAGCGCAGCGGTCTTGGCCTTGGCCGGAGCGATGTGCGCCGAAATCGGAGCGGCGCCGTCCAGGCGCAGCATGCCCAGCAGATGGCCGCCATCATCGACCACGGAGATCGTGACGGCCCACTTGTTCTGCAGGGCGTGTGCTTCGGCCGCGGCCAAAATCTTCTTGACGTCTTCGGCGCTCAGCACGGGCTTGGTATTCATTGCAGCGACTCCTTTATTTGTTCCAGGGCGGTGGGATCTTCTATGGTGGTCAGATCGCCGGGATCGCGGCCTTCACATACCGCGACGATCGCGCGGCGCAGGACCTTGCCGGAACGGGTCTTGGGCAATGCGCCCACGAACCGGATCCTGGCGGGCCTTGCCACGGCTCCCAACTGCTCTTCCACCAGCCGCATGATATCGCCTTCCAGGCGCTTTGCCCCTTCTTCAGTCTCGGCCCCGGCGGGATTCTTCAGCACGGCGAACGCCATCGCGACCTGGCCCTTGAGCGAGTCCGCCACGCCCACCACCGCGCACTCGGCAATCGCGTTGTGGCTGTTCACGGATTCCTCGATCTCGCGCGTGCCCAGCCGGTGGCCCGCCACGTTGATGACGTCGTCCGTGCGGCCCAGGATGAACCAGTAGCCGTCGGGGTCCACCAGCCCCCAGTCGAAGGTCGAATACACCTGGCGGCCGGGAATGGAGGTGAAGTAGGTCTGCACGAAACGCTCGTCATCGCCCCAGATGGTGGACATGGCGCCCGGCGGCAGCGGCGGCACGATGGCCACCACGCCCTTCTGGTCGGGGCCCAGGTCCTCGCCGGTGGACTCGCTGACGATGCGCGCATCAAAGCCGTACACCGGGAACGACGGGCTGCCGAAGCGCGTCGGGACTTTTTCCACGCCGGGCTGGGCCGACAGGATCGGCCAGCCCGACTCCGTCTGCCAGTAGTTGTCGATGATGGGCTTGCCCAGGCCGCCGGAAATCCATTGCGCCGTGGGTTCATCCAGCGGCTCGCCCGCCAGATAGACCGCGCGCAGCGTGGACAGGTCATGGCGCTTGAGCAATTCCGGATCCTGGCGCTTGAGCACGCGCACCGCGGTCGGCGCCGAGAACAGGGTGTTGACGCCGTACTGCTCCACCAGCTTCCACAGGATGGCGCCGTCCGGGCGCACTGGCGTGCCTTCATACAGCACCGTCGCCTGCCCGCCGATCAGCGGGCCGTAGATGATGTAGGAATGGCCCACCACCCAACCGATGTCGCTGGTGCAGAAGAAGGTGTCGCCGGCGCGGCCGTCGAACAGGTATTCCATGGACGAGGCCAGCGCCACGGCGTAGCCGCCGGTATCGCGCTGCACGCCCTTGGGCTTGCCGGTGGTGCCGGAGGTATAGAGGATGTAGCTGGGCTCCGAGGACTCCAACCACTCCACCGGCACCCGCGCGCCGAGATGGCGCTGGCGCAAGGTCGCATAATCCAGGTCGCGTCCCGCCACGGGTTCGAACGGCGCCAGGCCGCGGTCGAACACCACCACCGAGGCCGGCGGCGTCTTGGCCAGCGCCAAGGCGCGGTCCAGCAGGGGCTTGTAGGGCACGACCTTGCCGCCGCGCGAACCGCCATCGGTGCAGACCACCACTTTGGGCGCCGCGTCGTCGATGCGCTGGGCCAGGTTGACCGATGCGAAGCCGCCGAACACGACCGAGTGCACCGCGCCGATCCGCGCGCACGCCAGCATGGTGAACACGGCTTGCGGCACCATGGGCATGTAAAGCAGCACCCGGTCGCCGCGCCCCACCCCAAGCTCCTTGAGCATGGCGGCGGCGGCATTGACCTCGTCGTAGACTTCCTGGCGGGTGTAGACGCGCTCGCGCTCCACCTCGGTGGACACCCAGATCAGGGCCGGCGCGTCGGCATGGGTCGGCAGCCAGCGGTCGACCGCGTTGTAGCAGAGATTGGTGCGCCCGCCCGTGAACCATTTGGCGAACGGCGGCCGGGAAAAGTCCAGCACGGACTCGAAAGGCGTCTCCCAGTGGATGCGGCCGGCCTCTTCCCGCCAGAACGCGTCGCGGTCATGTATCGAGCGGTAATGGAAATCCCGGGTTTTTTGCATTTATGTCTCCTGTTATCTTTCCTGGGCCTTAAGGCTGATTGATTTCTTCTCGAATCTTTTGGTCATTCTGGTAGGCGAACCTTGCACGAGGCTTGCCGCAAGTCAAAATGTTCTGCCAAATGTCCACGCTGCATGGACATTAACGCCGGTTTCGTAAGGAACTGGTCTTAAAAGTTTGGTAGAATCCCCGCGAAGTTGTAGAACAATGTTGATTTTGCTGACATCTCGGCCACATTCACGGCGAATTCCGTGTTTTTTGCCGTTATCTGCAAGTCACCCCCAGGCGCATGCATCGACATTCCAACCACGCGAGACTGAATCCTTCCTCCGGCCAAGCAACTCGCGGTCTGCGCTTGCTGGCGTTGGTGGCATGCGTGGTGGGTCTGGCAGGTTGTGCCGCTACAAATCAAAAGTCAACCGCCCATACGTCCGAGATTGATCCCTACGAAACGGAATGGGTCGCTACTTCCGATGACCCCATCGGCGTACTGGTAAGCCAGAAATTCAAGCGCGAGCGCCAGAAGACCCTCTCGGGCGTCAACAGCGACAACGCCCTGGTCAGCGAA
Organism: Achromobacter sp.; assembly: GCA_032153965.1. Taxonomy (GTDB): domain Bacteria; phylum Pseudomonadota; class Gammaproteobacteria; order Burkholderiales; family Burkholderiaceae_B; genus Achromobacter. Next base: position 16,137 of record JALDYL010000039.1, read on the forward strand.
GCCCTGAACCATCTAGGCATCCGCTACCGCTTCGGCGGCAACTCCCCCGACACCGGATTCGACTGCAGCGGCCTGGTCACGTACACGGCCGAACGCTCGCTGGGCCTGAAGCTGCCCCGCAACGCCGCCGAAATGGCGCAACAAGGCGTCTCGGTCGCCAAGAACGAACTGAAGGCCGGCGACCTGGTCTTCTTCAACACGCTGGGCCGCCGCTATTCGCACGTGGGCATCTACCTGGGCGACGACCGCTTCGTGCACTCGCCCAGCGCCGGCGGCGTGGTCCGCGTCGAAAACATGACCATGGCCTACTGGTCCAAACGCTACAACGGCGCGCGCCGCCTGGACAACAGCCTGATGGCGTCCGCCCGCGCCTCCAACTAAGCACCCAGCCAGGATAGCCGCGAGGCCCTGCCACCAACAAGCAAAACGCCGCCGGACTTTCCAGTCCGGCGGCGTTTTTCACATCTCTTCGCGGCCCTTGGGGCCGCAGGCCGTTTCGGCCTCCCCAGTTATTTGTTTGGCGGCGGCAGACCGCGTCTTCAGTGCACCGAGCCAGCCCGCGAGCACAGGCCGCATTGCTGCAGGGCCTGCTGCATGCTGCATACCGAACGCCGACAAGCGACGACGCGGATGCCGCCACGTTGCGCGGCGTTGCGGAAGGTTTTCATGACGTTGTGGCCCAGGAAGTCGGTCAACAGGATGACCAGCTGGGTGCCCGAGGGCAGTTGCAACGTCTTCTTTTGATGCGAGGGATCACGCCCGCTGATGTGATGCGTGATCGAGATATTGTGTCCTTTGAGCAGATCCGGGATGTTGCCAAGGCGGTCGGCGCCCACTACCACTGCACTTAATCCTGCCGTCATGATGAACCTCACTGGGTCGTTGAGACTGGATGTAATGATAATGATTCCTATTTTTTAGTCAACTCAAATGAGATCAGTTCTTATTTAATTATTTTTATGAGCATATGAAAAGGGATAGCGCGGACCGCGACGCACTCAGAAAAAAAGGCGCGCCGCCCTATGGCGCCGCGCCTCTTGCCGCTGGAGAACCGGCCGTCCCGGCCTGCTATTTGGGCGCGCCCTGCACCGCCTCGGTCACCACCGCGCGGGTCAGCGAAGGCGCCAGCATTTCCAGGAAGGTGTAGACGTAGTCGCGCAGGAACACCCCCGCCTTCACGCCCACGCGGGTCGTGTGCGTGCCGAACAGGTGGCCCACCGGCAGGCCCACCAGATTGCCGTCGCGGCGCGGATCGTAAGCCACTCCGGCGATGATGCCGATGCCCAGGCCCACGTCGACATAGGTCTTGATGACGTCGGCGTCGATAGCTTCCAGCACGATGTCCGGATGGATGCCCTGGTTGGCGAAGATTTCATCTATCGTGCTGCGGCCGGTGAAGGCGCGGTCATAGGTCACGATGGGGTATTCCGCCAGTTGCGCCAGCGACAGGCGCTTGGCGGCGCTGGAGGTCAGCTCTGCCAGGGGATGGTCCGGGCGCACCACCACGGTGTGTTCCCAGGCATAGACCGGCAAGGTCGCCAGGCCTGGCGTCAGGGCCAGGGATTCCGTCGCCAGCGCCAGGTCGGCCTGCTCGTGCAGCACCATTTCGGCCAGTTGCGCCGGGCTGCCTTCGGCCAGAGACAGGTGCACCTTGGGAAATTGCTTGCGGAACGCGGGAATGACGCGCGGCAGCAGGTAGCGCGCTTGCGTGTGGGTGCAGGCGATGACGAGGCCGCCCTCGTCGCGGCGCGCGAACTCGTCGCTGACCTTCTTCAGGTTGTCCACTTCGCGCATGATGCGGTCGATGACCTGCGACACCGCCAAACCGGGCTTGGTCAGCCCTTTGATGCGTTTGCCGTGCCGTTCGAAGATCTTGATGCCCAGTTCGTCCTCGAACTCGATGATCGCCTTGGAGACGCCGGGCTGCGAGGTGTAGAGCATCCGGGCGGCTTCGGTCAGGTTGAAGTCGCGCCGGATGGTTTCACGCACAAAACGAAATTGCTGCAGGTTCATGAATTGGCCCCTGATAGACGGGCCAATTATAAGTAATAAGGACGCCTTGTTATATAACTTATTTATATAAGCTTACGCGTAAGGCGTCCCCAGTTCAGCGCATCGAGATCGTGGTGTTCACGCTCTTGGCATGGGCCGACCAGCGCGCCGTGACGGTCTTGGTCTGCGTCCAGAACTGCACCGCCTGCTTGCCGTTGGGACCCAGGTCGCCCAGCTTGGAGCCGCGCGAACCGGTGAAGCTGAACCAGGCCACCGGCACGGGGATCGGCACGTTGATGCCGACCTGGCCGACATCGATGTTGTTCTGGAAGTAGCGCGCCGCGCCGCCGTCCTGGGTGAACAGCGCCACGCCGTTACCGTTGGGATTGCGGTTGATGAACGCGACCGCGTCCTCCAGCGTTTCCACGCCCACCACGCACAGGACCGGCCCGAAGATTTCCTCGGTGTAGATGGTCATGTTTTCGGTGACGCCGTCGAAAATCGTCGGGCCCACGAAGTTGCCCTGTTCGAAGCCGGCGACCTTCAGGCTGCGGCCGTCCAGCAGCAGCTTGGCGCCTTCGTCCACGCCCTTCTGGATCAGGCTTTCGACGCGCTTCTTGGCGTTGGGTGAAACCAGGGGGCCGAGATCCGCTTCGCGGTCCATGCCGGAATTGACCTTGAGCTTCTTCGAGCGCTCGACGAAGTCAGGCAGCCAGTTGCGGGCTTCGCCCACCAGCACGGCGACGGACGAGGCCATGCAGCGTTGGCCGGCTGCGCCGAAGGCGGCGCCGACCAACTGGTTCAGCGCGACCTCGGGATCGGCGTCCGGCAGGATCACGCAGTGGTTCTTGGCGCCCATCATGGACTGGCAGCGCTTGCCGGCGGCGGAGGCGCGGTTGTAGATCTCGGTGCCGACGCGGGTCGAGCCGATGAACGAGACCGCCTTGATGTCGGGGTGTTCGCACAGGCCGTTGGCGGTTTCCGGACCGCCGTGCACCACGTTCAGCACGCCCGGCGGCAGGCCGGCTTCCAGCGCCAGCTGCGCCAGGAACAGCGAGGACGTCGGATCCTGCTCGGAGGGCTTGAGGATGAAGGTGTTGCCGCAGGCCACGGCGATCGGGAACATGAAGCAAGGCAGCATGACCGGGAAGTTGAACGCGGTGATGCCCGCGCACACGCCCAGCGGCTGGATCAGGGTGTAGACGTCGATGCCGGATGCGGCGTTCTCGGCGTATTCGCCCAACTGCAGGTTGGCGATGGAGCAGGCGTGCTCCACCACTTCCAGGCCGCGGCCGACTTCGCCCTCGGCGTCCGGCAGGGTCTTGCCGTGCTCGCGGGTGATCATTTCGGCCAGCTTGCCGGAGTTGGCGCGCAGCAGTTCCTGGAACTTCAGCATGACGCGCATGCGAGCGCCCTGCCCGCTGTTGCGCCAGGTCTTGAAAGCCTCCTTGGCGTTGGAGATGGCCAGGTCCAATTCTTCGCGCGTGGCGAAGGGCACCTTGGCGACGACCTCCTGGGTAGCGGGATTGATCACGTCCCGCCATTCGGTGGTTTTGGACTGCACGAGCTTGCCGCCGATCAATAGCGGAACGCGGGGGACTTCACTCATTTGATGCTCCTCACACTGCGTAGTCGATGCGGATGGAATCCGCGTTCATGGATCTTCAGGTGCGCCGGCGGCCATGGCCGGTCGGCCCGCCAGGGTTTACTTCTTGACCAGCGGGCAGCTCGAATCCGCCAGGGGCTGGAAGGCCTCGGCGGCCGGGATGGTGGCCACCAGCTTGGAATAGTCCCAGCCGCCCTTGGACTCGGCCGGCTTTTTCACTTCATACAGGTACATGTCGTGGATCACGCGGCCATCGGGACGGATGGAAGCGTTGCGCATGATCGGATCCTCGATGGGCAGCGCGCGCATCTTGTCGGCCACCACCTTGCCGTCGGTGCTGCCGGAAGCCGCGACCGAACGCAGGTAGTGCCGCACGCTGGAGTACACGCCGGCCTGCGTCATGGTGGGCTTCAGGCCGCGGAAGGCCTTCTCGAAGCGTCCGGACCACTGGCGCGTGGCGTCGTCGTAATCCCAGTAGAAGCCGTCCACGTAGGACAGGCCCTGGGCGCTTTCCAGGCCCAGCGCGCGCAGGTCCGACAGGAAGATCAAGAGCGACACCAGGCGCTGGCCGCCGGCCACGATGCCGAATTCGCGCGCCTGCTTGACCGCGTTGACCGTGTCCTGGCCGCCGTTGGCCAGGGCCACGACCTGGGCCTTGGAGGCCTGCGCCTGCAGCAGATAGGACGCGAAGTCCGGCGCGTTCAGGGGATGGCGCACGCTGCCGGCCACGGTGCCGCCCAGCGCCTGCACCGCCTTGGCCGTGTCGGCTTCCAGCGAGTGGCCGAAGGCGTAATCCACGGTGATGAAGTACCAGGACTTGCCGCCCGCCCGCACGGTGGCCTTGGCGCCGCCCGCGGATTGCGAATAGGTGTCGAACATCCAGTGGAAACCCACCGGCGAGCATTCCTTGTTGGTCAGCGCCGTGGTGGCGGGCCCCGAAAACATCACCACCTTGTTCTTTTCGCGCGCGATGCCTTGCACGGCCAGCGCCACTGCGGAGTTGGTCAGGTCGGCGATGGCGGTGACGCCGTCGCGGTCGAACCATTCGCGCGCCTTGGCCGCGCCCACGTCGGCCTTGTTCTGGTTGTCCGCGGACACCAGCTCGATCTTCATGCCCTTGCATTCCGCGGCCAGGCAGTCGTCGATCGCCAATTGCGCCGCCGCCACCGAACCAGGCCCCCCCATGCCGGCGTAGGTGCCCGACATGTCCGTCAGAATGCCGATCTTCACTGGCGGCTTATCCGCCGCCTGCGCCTGGCCGACCAGAGCGGCGCCCAGACACAAGCCTACGGCCAGCCCGCGTGCGTGCAATTTCATGGATTTGTCTCCTGAGTTTTATGCGTTATGGCGCCGTCTTCGCGGCCTGCGGTCCCGGGGCTGAGGCCCCTTGGAGCCTGGCTACAGGCCCCAAGCCCGCCGACCCAGTGTAGATGTGTGAAAATCAACAAGCAACACTAGAAATGCACATTCCTTGTGCATTCATGCACAAGTGGAATTTGGCCGGCGGCGCGCTGCGCGGCCGGCCTGGGAGAACCGGAAAGTGCTTGATTGGGACAGCCTGAGATATTTCCTGGAAGTGGCCCGCACCCAGCGGGTGAGCGCCGCGGCGCGCAAGCTCGGGGTCGAGCACACGACGGTGTCGCGGCGCATCCGCGCATTGGAAGCCGAGCTGGACACCCTGCTGTTCGAGAAGTCGCGCGGCGCGGGCTTCGTGCTGACCGAAGACGGCCAGCGCCTGTTCGTCCATGCCGAGCAGATGGAGAGCACCGTGCATTCCGCCCGCGAAAACCTGTCGGGCATCGGCCAGGCGCTGTCGGGCCATTTGCGCATCGGCGCCACCGAGGGCTTCGGCAGCTATGTGCTGACGCCCTTGGCGGCGGACTTCCAGCGGCGCTATCCGCACATCACGCTGGACATCCTGCCGGTGCCCCGCTTCGTCAGCCTGTCCAAGCGCGAGGCCGACCTGGCCATCACCATCGAGCGCCCCCAACGCGGCCCGTACGTGTGCAGCAAGCTGTGCGACTACACGCTGCGCCTGTACGGCACGCCTGGCTATCTGGCCAGCCATCCGCCGATCCGGGAGCGCGCGGACCTGGCCGACCACACCTTCATCGGCTACGTCGACGAACTGCTGTTCAGCGAGCGGCTGCGCTATCTGGAAGACCTGCTGCCCGCCAGCAAGGTGGTATTGCGCAGCACCAGCGTGGTGGCGCAGTACCACGCCGCGCTGCAGGGCCAGTCGCTGGCGATCCTGCCCTGCTTCATCGCCGCGCAAGATCCGCGGCTCACGCCGGTGCTGGCGGACGAGGTCGAGATCACGCGCTCGTTCTGGATGTACTGCCACGAGGACCTGCGCAAGCTCAAGCGCGTGACGGTCTTGTGGGAATTCATCCGCAAGTCGGTGCTGAGGAACGCCGACCTGCTGGCCGGCAAGGGCGGCACGATGAAGTATCTGCCCTGAAAATGCCGCGGCCCGCTCTGGGCGGGCCGCAAGGCGTGGGGTCTGCTGGCGTCAGGCGCTGTTCTTGGGCGCCTTCACGCGCAGGCGCCGCATCAGCAGGAAGACCGTCAACGCGGCCACCGCGGCGTGGATCGCCCACACGCCCAAGCCGAAGCTGAGCTTGCCGTTGGAGATCCAGGCGCGCGACAGGTTGATCAGGTTCATGTACAGCAGGCCCACCAGGCCGGCGATGAGCAGGTCGCCCGAGCGGCCCAGACGCGGGTTGACCGCGCCCAGGGGAATCGCCAGCAGCGCCAGGTTCAGCGCGGCCAGCGGCAGCGAGATGCGCCACATCACCTGCGACCAGCTGCTGTTGGTGTTGTCGGCGATCAGTTGCGGCGTGGTACGCGCCTTGGCGGAACGCTCGGCGTTGGCGCGCGCTTCGGCCACGGGATCGCCGCCCGACTTGCTTTCCAGGCGCAGGCCGTACTTGTCGAAATGCACCAGGCGGATCTCGGGCGTGCCCGGCTTCAGGTCATAGCGATGGCCTTCGCCCAGCACCAGGAAGCGGTCGCCGTTGGGCAAGGTTTCGCTGTGCGCCTTGCTGGCGGTCAGCACGCTGAGCCATTCGGGGCCGTTTTCGCGCGCGAACACGTTGCCCAGTTCGTCGCTGGGCTCCAGGGGATCCTCGGCGAAGAACACGCGATTGCCGCCGGACGATTCCGCGAACTGGCCGGCCGTGACCTTGGACAGGTCGGACCGCTGCTCGAAGCGTTCGTGGTATTCGCCGATCTGACGATACGCCCAGGGCGCCGCCACCAGCGTCAGACCCGCCACCGCCAGCGCCACGGGGACCGCGACGCGCAGCACCGGCCTGAGCCAATCGGCCAGCGACAGGCCGCTGGCGAACCACACCACCATTTCGGATTCACGGTAGTTGCGCGTGACGGTGGTCAGGACCGCGATGAAGACGGAGACCGCGAGGATGGTCGGCAAGGCGGTGATGGTCGACAGCGCGGCCAGCACCACCACGACGTCGGCTCCGATGTTGCCGCCAGCTGCTTCACCGAGCAGGCGCACGAGCAGCACGCTGAGCCACACGATGAGCAACGTGGAAAAGACAACGCCAGCGTGACTGGTGATCTCGCTGACGACAGAGCGTTTAAATAGAGACATGGGAGAATATGCGGGATAATCGACCGCATCATACACAGACGTACACGGGAAACCCTCATGGAATTTAGCACACAGACCACTGCTTCCCTGCACCAAGTCAAGACCGCGGCCCTGGCCGTCGGGGTCTATGCGGAAGGCGTGTTGAGCCCCGCCGCCGATCTCATCGACCGCGCTTCCAATGGCGCGGTGCGTTCGGTGGTCAAGGCCGAGTTCCGCGGCCGCGCCGGCTCCACGCTGACCCTGCGCAACCTGCCCGGCGTGTCCGCGCAGCGCGTGGTGCTGGTGGGCCTGGGCAAGCAGGAAGAATATTCGGCCCGCGCCCACGCCTCGGCCGAGCAGGCCTTCGCCGCGGCCTGCGTGTCGGCCCAACTGGCTGAAGGCGTGTCCACGCTGGTCGCCAACCCGATCGCGGACGTGGCCGTCATCGCGCGCGCCCGCAGCGCCGCCATCGCGGCCGGCAACGCCACCTATCACTACGACGCCAGCTTCGGCAAGCCCGACCGCGACGCCCGTCCCAAGCTCAAGAAGATCGTCCAGGTCGTCGAGCGCGCTGACGCGGCCCAAGCCCAGAAGGGCCTGCGCGAAGGCGGCGCCATCGCCAACGGCATGGACCTGACCCGCACGCTGGGCAACCTGCCTGGCAATATCTGCACGCCCACCTACCTGGGCGAAACGGCCAAGCGCCTGGCCCGCGAGTTCAAGTCGCTGAAGGTCGAAGTGCTGGACCGCAAGCAGGTCGAAGCGCTGGGCATGGGTTCGTTCCTGTCGGTCGCGCGCGGCTCCGAGGAAGCGCTGCGCTTCATCGTCCTGCGCCACGCCGGCAACAAGGCCGCCAAGAAGACCGCCAAGGGCGCGCAAGGCCCCATCGTGCTGGTCGGCAAGGGCATCACCTTCGATGCCGGCGGCATCTCGCTCAAGCCCGCCGCCACCATGGACGAAATGAAGTACGACATGTGCGGCGCCGCCAGCGTGCTGGGCTCGTTCCGCGCCCTGGCCGAACTGGAACTGCCGCTGGACGTGGTGGGCCTGATCCCCGCTTGCGAAAACCTGCCCAGCGGCAAGGCCAACAAGCCGGGCGACGTGGTCACCAGCATGGCCGGCCTGACCATCGAAATCCTGAACACCGACGCCGAAGGCCGCCTGGTGCTGTGCGACGCGCTGACCTACGCGGAACGCTTCAAGCCGTCCGCGGTCATCGACATCGCCACCCTGACCGGCGCTTGCGTGGTGGCCCTGGGCAACGTCAACAGCGGCCTGTTCTCCAAGGACGACGCCCTGGCCGAGGCGCTGGCCGCGGCCGGCCGCCAGTCGCTGGACACCGCATGGCGCATGCCGATGGACGACGCCTACCAGGAACAGCTCAAGTCCAACTTCGCCGACCTCGCCAACATCGGCGGCCCCCCGGCCGGCGCGGTCACGGCGGCCTGCTTCCTGTCGCGCTTCGCCACCTCGTACCGCTGGGCCCACCTGGACATCGCCGGCACCGCCTGGCGCGGCGGCAAGGACAAGGGCGCCACCGGCCGCCCCGTGCCGCTGCTGATGCAATACCTGCTGGACCAGGCTTGAAACGGCAGCAACGGAACGCGGCATGACGCGCATCGACTTCGCCTTCGGCGCGCCCGACCGCTTGCGCACCGCCTGCCAGGTGGTGCGCAAGCGCTACCTGGCAGGGCAGCGGCTGGTGGTGTACTGTAGGGATGGCTCCCGCCTGGCCGCGTTCGACCGCATGCTGTGGGCCTTCGACGACACGTCTTTCGTGCCGCACGTGCTGGCCAACGATCCGCTGGCGGCCGACACCCCGGTGATCCTGACCGCCGGAGACCCGCAACAGGCGGCCGCCGCGGCGGGTCAGGGCGGACAGCCCCAGCCGTCCTGGCTGCTGAATCTGGATGTCGACTGCCCTCCTGGTTTCGAAGCGTTCGAGCGCCTGCTTGAAATCGTCTCCGACGACCCCGAGGACAAGCAGGCCGCCCGCCAGCGCTGGCGGACCTACCTGGCCGCGGGCCACACGCCGCAAAGCCACGACCTCAGCCGCCAGCAGCCTGACGCTTGACCGCGCCGACCATACCGGCGCGCCATCTCGATCATCCGGGAGCCACCATGCCCTCTCGCTCCGCCGACCCCGGCATTCCTACCCTGACCCAGCGGGCCGAACCGTCGCTCTACCAGCCATCGGCCCCGGACGACGCTGACCCGCCGATGCTCACCGAACTGGCCGACGACGACGCGCAAGCCCAGGACGCCGACGCCTTTCCGCTGCTGACCGAGGTGGCGGAAGGCGTCGATGCGTCCCCTGATATCATTCAGCCCGTAGCGGCCCTTCCGGCGGCTCGCGCCGCAACGCCGGACGCGACGGTCCTGAGCGCCCGCCTGCAGGCCGAGGTCGAGCAGCTGATGCGCGAGGCCCTGGCCGAAGCCATCGAGCAGATCCAGGCCCGCATGGACGCGGAACTGCCGCGCATCGTGGCCCGGGTGCTGCAGGACGTCAGGCCGGGTTGACCCGTCTGGAACCTATTCCCCGCCTCTGGTCTAATCCTAGGCAGAAGTGGATTCTTCAGGGAACTGTAAGGTATCCTATCCATCTAAGCCTTCTAGGCAACCATTACTCTGCCGCACACAGGAGTTCTCAATGAACGAATATCGTCCGTCCCCTTTTAACCGTTCCGGCGCCGTGGCCGGCGCGCCGGGCGAGGTCGCGCGCAACCAGGTTCTGCGCAACACCTATTGGCTCTTGGCGCTCTCGCTGATCCCGACCGTGCTGGGCGCGGCCGTGGGCATGTACACCGGCATCAACCGCGTCATGGGCGCAAGCCCCGGCCTGTCCGCCATCGTGTTCCTGGTGGGCGCGTTCGGCCTGATGTTCGCGATCGAAAAGAACAAGAACAGCTCGCTGGGCGTGGTCCTGCTGCTGGCCTTCACGTTCTTCATGGGCGTGATGCTGTCGCGCCTGCTGGGCTTCGTCATGGGCATGAGCAACGGCTCGCAGCTGGTCATGACGGCCTTCGGCGGCACCGCGATCGTGTTCGGCACGATGGCCACGCTGGCCACCACCATCAAGCGCGACCTGTCCGGGATGCAGAAATTCCTGTTCATCGGCGCGGTCGTGATCCTGGTTGCGGCGCTGGCCAACATCTTCCTGCAAATGCCCGCACTGATGCTGACCATCTCGGTCATGGCCATCCTGGTGTTCTCGGCGTTCATGCTGGTTGACCTGCAGCGCGTGGTCAATGGTGGTGAAACCAACTACGTGTCCGCCACCCTGGCCATCTACCTGGACGTCTACAACGTCTTCTCGAACCTGCTGATGCTGCTGGGCATCTTCGGCGGCAACCGCGAATAATCGCAACGCTGCCAAACCGGCACAAAGAGCCTACATTCACGTGTAGGCTCTTTTTCTTTGCCTTGGGCCTACATTCACATGTAGGCCCTTTTTCTTTGCCTTGGGCCTACATTCACATGTAGGCCCTTTTTCTTTGCCCTTCCCGCTGGAGCCACGCCATGCCCGACCGCCGCCGCTTCCTTCAGGCCACTGCCGCCGCCGCCCTGACCGGGCCGGCCTGGACGGCCAGCGCCCTCAGCGTGGTGACGCCCATGACGAGCCGCACCATCCCCGCCTCCGGCGCGGCGCTGCCTGTCATCGGCCTGGGCACCGCCGACACCTTCAACGTGTCCCCCACGGACAAGGCCGCCATGGCGCCGCTGGCGCAGGTGCTGGACACGCTGCTGCAGAAAGGCGGCAGGCTGATCGACACCGCGCCCAGCTACGGGCAGGCGGAAGCGGTGACCGGCGCCCTGCTGGCCCGCGACGACGGTCTGCGCGCCAGGACTTTCCTGGCGACCAAGATCAGCACGCAGGGCCATGAATCGGCCATGCGCCAGTTGCGCCAATCGCAAAAGGCGCTGGGCAGCGACAAGCTCGACCTGGTCCAGGTGCATAACCTGATCGACACCGCCAACCAGCTGGCGCTGCTGCGCGAGCTGAAGCAGCAAGGCGTGATCCGCTACCTGGGCATTACGCATTACGCCGACCATGCCCACGACGAACTGACGGAACTGGTCGAACGCGAAAAACCGGATTTCCTGCAGGTCAACCTGTCCGTGGGCGACCGCAACGCGGAAAAGCGCCTGCTGCCCGCCTGCCAGGCCCACGGCGTCGCGGTGCTGATCAACCGCCCGTTCCAGGACGGCGCGCTGTTCCGCCGGGTCAAGGGCATGGCGCTGCCCCCGCTGGCCGCCGAGATCGATTGCGGATCCTGGGCGCAGATCTTCCTGAAATTCATCATCGGCCATCCGGCGGTCACCGCCGTCATTCCCGCCACCTCCAAGCCGGCCAACATGGCGGACAACGCGCAGGCCGGTTTCGGGCCGCTGCCCGATGCCGCCATGCGGGAACGCATCGCCGCCCTGCTGGCCTGACGCCATGGCGCCCGCCCACGGCAGCTTGGCAGCCCGCGCCGCGCAGGCGCTGGGCATCCCGCAGGAGGAACTGGCGCCGGCAGCCTGCGGCTTCGCGTTTTTCTTCTTCCTGTTCTGCGGCTATTTCATGCTACGGCCGATACGCGAGACCATGGGCATCCAGGCGGGCGTCGACCAGCTGCAATGGCTCTTCACCGCGACCTTCGTCGCCATGCTGGCCGTGGTGCCGCTGTTTGGCTGGCTGTCGGCGCGCGTGCCCCGCGCCATGCTGGTGACCTGGGTCTACGCCGTCTTCGCCCTCAGCATGGTCGGCTTCGCGGCCCTGCTCCATCTGCGGCCCGGCAGCGTCTGGGCGGCGCGCAGCTTCTACGTCTGGCTGTCGGTCTTCAACCTGTTCGTCGTCTCCATCGCCTGGAGCCTGATGGCCGACGTGTTCCGCCTGGAATCCGCCAAGCGCCTGTTCGCGTTGATTGCCGCGGGCGCCAGCGCCGGCGGACTGGCCGGCCCGCTTTTGGGCGGCTTGCTGGCCGGCGCCCTGGGTCCGGCCGGCCTGCTGCTGCTGTCAGCGCTACTGTTGACAGCCACCCTGCCCCTCAAGCGCTGGCTATTGCGCTGGCGCGCGGCCCACCGCGACGATGCGGCGGCGGACGACATGCGCAGGCCGCTGGAAGGTTCGATCCTGGCCGGGCTCTCGCGCATCTTCCAGTCCCCCTATCTGCTGGGCATTTCGCTGCTGGTGATCCTGCTGGCCACGCTCAATACCTTTCTCTACATGGAGCAGGCGCGGCTGGTGGCGCATGCCTTTACCGACACGGCCCAGCGCATCCGGGTCTTCAGCGCGCTGGACTTCACGGTGCAGGCGCTGTCGCTGCTGTCGCAGATCTTCATCACTGGCCGCGTGGCCACCCGCCTGGGACTGCGCTTCCTGCTGACCGCCGTGCCGCTGACGATGACGGCCGCCTTCCTGGCGCTGGCGGCCTTCCCCGTGTTCGGCGTGCTGGCCGCGGCCATGATCGTGCGCCGCGTCGGCGAATACGCCCTGATCCGGCCGGGGCGCGAAATGCTGTTCACGGCGGTCTCGCCCGAGGACAAGTACAAGACCAAGAACGTCATCGACACCGTGGTCTACCGCGCGGGCGACGCGGCCAGCGGCTGGGTCAAGGCGGGCGTGGACATGCTGGGCCATGGCGCAGTTCTGATCGCCGCGTTGGGCGCCCTGTGCGCGCTCGCCGCCGCCGCGGTGGGCAACGGCCTGGGCCGCACGGCGGACCGGCGCAACGCCGATGGATCTTAGGTTTTATTGAACACCCATCTCATTGAAACAAACATATTTCCCAGACTGCGACCGCACAATGGCGCAGCTCTCAATGCCTGGGGAAACGTCATGAAACGCACCGCCTGTCTTGCCGCCCTGTTGCTCAGCCTGGCCGCGCCCGCCGCGCTGGCCGCCTACCCGGAACGCGCCATCACCCTGATCGTGCCGGCCGCGGCCGGCGGCAACGCCGACATCACCGCGCGCCTGGTGGGCCAGGAAATGAGCCGCCAACTGGGCCAGCCCGTGGTGGTGGAAAACCGCGTCGGCGCGGGCGGGCGCATCGGCACCCAAGCCGTGGCGCGCGCCGCGGCCGATGGCTACACCATAGGCTACGCCCACGTCGGCACCCTGGTGCTGCACCGTTTCCTGTTCAAGCAGCAGCTCTATGACCTGGACCGCGACATCGCCGCCATCGGCCTGGTGGCTGAAACGCCCAACGTCATCGTGGTGAACGCGGCCTCGCCCTATCGCGACCTGAAGGGATTCATCGAAGCCAGCCGCGCCCAGCCGGAACGCCTGACGATGACCTCGGCCGACCCGGGCACCACCAGCGAGGTTGGCGTCAAGCTCTTCATCGCCCAGACCGGCGCCGCCGTGCGCCAGATTCCTTACAAGGCCACGGCCGCGCAGCTGTCTGACCTGCTGGGCGGCCACGTCGATTCCATGATGGAGAACCTGCCGCCGCTGATCGGCAACCTGAAGGACGGCCGCCTGCGCGCGCTGGCGGTCACCACCAAGACCCGCGCCGCGTCCAATCCGGACGTGCCGACGGTGGCGGAGCAAGGCTATCCCGACTACGAGCAGTCGGCCTGGAGCGCGCTGGTCGCGCCCGCCGGCACCCCGCCCGAGGTCGTCGCGCGGCTGAACGCGGCGCTGAACGCGGCGCTGCGCTCGGACAGCGTCAGCAAGGAACTGCGCAGCCGCTCCCAGGAACCGCTGGGCGGCACGCCACAGGAAGTACAGAACCAGATACGCAAGGAGCTGCCCAAATGGGAAGGCATCATCAAGGCCGCCGGCACCACGCTGGATTGAGCCGGATCTCGACATCCGCAGGAGCCGCCGCATGGCCACGGTAAGCCGCGAGGACTTTTCCTGCGCCGCGGCGACCAACGCGTCGGCCTACCGGCGCGTCACCATACCGATGCTGCGGATCGAGGCGGGGCCTGGCCCCGCCGTCGCCTTGATGGCGGGCGTGCATGGCGACGAATGGGAAGGCCAGGCCGCCATCCTGGAGCTGTGGCGCCTGCTGCCCGGCATCCTGCGGCGCGGCACGGTCTACCTGCTGCCCGCCGCCAACGCCGAGGCCTCGCTGGCGGGCACGCGCCTGTCGCCGTCGGACGACGGCAATCTCAACCGCGCCTTCCTGGGCGCCCCTGCGCGCGGCTACACGGAAAGCGTGGCGGCCGCGCTGGAAGCCCGGCTGCTGCCGCGCATACAGGCGCTGGTGGACGTGCACAGCGGCGGCGCGTCGCTGCGCTACCTGCCCTCGTCGGTCATCACGCGCTACGGCGATGATGTCTATGACGAACGCCTGCCCGCCCTGGCGCGCGCCTTCGGGCTGCCCGATTGCATGTTCTTCCGCGGCACGGAATCCGGCTCCATGCCGGCGGCCGCCAGCCGCCACGGCGTGCTGCGCCTGAGCGCCGAGATCGGCGGCGGCCGCGAAACCAGCCAGGCGTTGGTCGACCGCTGCCGCGACGGCCTGCTGGGCTGCCTGGGCGAACTCGGCCTTTTGCCCGACCGACCGCCCGCGCGCCGCCCCGATGTCCGCCTCTACGACCTGGACGCTCCCGCCGCCACCGTGCGCGCCAGCGAGGCCGGCGTGTTCGTGCCCGCGGTCGAACTGGGACAAGTGATCAACGCACGCCAGCGCATCGGCCAACTGATGGAACCCGCCCGCCCCGACACCGCGCCGCGCGTCCTGACCGGCCCGCAGGCCGGCACCGTCGTCTGCCTGCGCGCCATCGCCCGCAGCGACGACGGCGATTGCCTGATCCAGGTTGCGCCCGCGCTTCCCCTCGATTCCCTTGCCTCGAAGTACTGACACATGCAGATGAACCCTAGCTTGTCCGGCCTGCGCTGCATCCGCTGCGCCAGCGTGTGGCCGCCGGCCGATTACCCTGAAGGCTGCCCCAGTTGCCTGGAGGCCCGCCACCCCGCCAGCCTGGAATGCCTGTACGAGCCCTCGGCCGACGGCGCCATGCCCCTGCCGGTGCTGGACGCCGTCACGCTGGGCGAAGGCGCCACCCCCTGCCTCGCGTCGCCCGCGCTGGCGCAGACCGAGGGCGTGGGCCAGCTCTGGCTGAAATGCGAAAGCGCCAATCCCACCGGCAGCCACAAGGACCGCATGGCGGCCCAACTGGTGTCGCGTGCGCGCCTGACCGGCGCCACCCGCGTGGCGGCCGCCTCCAGCGGCAATGCCGGCGTCTCGCTTGCCGCCTATTGCGCCGCCGCTCGGCTGGACGCCGACATCGCCATCACCAGCAACTGCCCGCCCTTGCAGCGCGAGGCCATGCAGCGCTTCGGCGCCCGGCTGACGGCCTTCGAGGACAGCCTGAGCCGCTGGCCCCATGTCGAAGACCTGTGCCGCAACCACGGCGCCTTCGCCGGCACCAACTATCTGAATCCGCCCGTGGGCACCCACCCCTACGGCGTGGAAGGCTACAAGCCCATTGCCCAGGAAATCCTGGACACCTGCGGCCTGCCCAGCGATATCGTGGTGCCCACCGCGCGCGGTGATCTGTTGTGGGGCATTTTCCTGGGCTGGCAGCATCTGCTGAAAAGCGGACGCATCGCGCGCCTGCCCCGCCTGCACGCGGTGGAGCCGTATGCCCGCCTGTCGCGCGCCCGCGCCACCGGCGACGCGCGCAAGCAATGGGACGGCTTGACGGACCAGTATTCGATCGCGGGCAGCACCAGCACGCTGCAATCGCTGGAAGCCTTGTCGCGCTCGGGCGGCACGCCTGTGGAGGTATCGGACGCCGCGGCCGCGCAAGCACAGCAGCGGCTGGAACGCATAGGCTTGGCCACCGAGCTGTCGTCGGCGGCGGCGCTGGCCGCGGTGTCGCGGCTGCGGCGTGCAGGCCTGCTGGACGCGGAATCTTCCGTGGTTCTGATAGTGACCTCGGACGGCCGCCGTGGCTAGCGTCCGGAGATCCGCCGCGGCGCGTTAGACGCCAAAGCTGTCCACCAGCGGCGCCAGCGCGCCGCGCAGGCAGGTCGCCCAGAACTTGCCTGCTTCGGACAAGGGGCGGCTGCCATGCAGGATCATGTGGCATTCGAAATGCACCGGCGCGGCCAGCGGGCGATAGCACAGGCCCGCCGCCGCCATGCCGACCGCCGTGGCCGGGTTGGCGATGCCCACGCCATGCCCTGCCAGCGCCAGTTGGCACACGGTGCTGGAATAGGGCGTCTCGATGGCCACCTTCAGGCTCTGCCCCGCCTGCGCCAGCAGCGCGTCCAGGCGCTTGCGCGAGCCGTCCTCGGCATTCAGCGCGATCACGTCGGCATCGGCCAGATGCGAGAACTCCACCTGTTCCAACCGCGCCAGCGGATGTCCCTTGGGAAAGACCGCCACGGCGCGCAGGCTGGCCAGCCGGTGGCCGCGCAAGCCTTCCAGTTCGGACTCGTCGGCGACCGCCGCCAGGTCCAGTTCGCCCGACACCACCATGTCGCGCAAGGTATTGGAATCCCGGATCTGCAGATATAGGCCGGTGTCAGGATAACGCTCGCGAAAGCGCGCGATGGTGTCGCTGATGATGGCGCCGCTGTAGGCATGGATGCAGCCTATGCGCAGGCGCGGCTGCGCGGCGCCGCGGATCGCGCGGATCTTGCGGCCCAGGCTTTCCAGGCCGACGTTCAGGCGGCGGATTTCTTCATACAGCAGGGTTGCCTCGGGCGTGCGCTGCATGCGCTGGCGCACGCGCTCGAACAGCCGCAGCTCGATGCTGGCTTCCAGCGCCGCCAGGGTCGCGCTGACGGTGGCGGGCGACACGTCCAGCCGCCTGGCGGCGGCGGTCACGCTTTCCGTTTCATAGACGGTGCGGAAGGTTTCGACCTGCTTGAGCGTGAAGGTCATGGCCCGGTCGCGATGCGCTCAGATGCGCTGCAGGTCCAGCAACACGCGCCGGGTCGACAAGGGCCGGCCCGCCAGGATTTCAGCCAGCCGTTCGCGCAAGTCGCGGCGCAGCGCCGGTTCGATCACCGGATCGTCGAAATCGGGCGGCGCTTCGTCCACGCCATAACCGGTTTCGCGCAGCAGCGTCCATTCGAAGCGGCGCAACGCACCCGCCGCGCGGGTGCCGCCCGACAACTGCTGCAAGGCGAAATCGTAGGCGTCGTACAGCAAGGGGTGGGCGTCTTCGCGCGGCAGCAACCGCAGCAGCAGCTCGTTCATGTACCAAGCCGACATCAGCGCGGTGCCGGTCAGCGGCCGGATACCGGCGATCTCGGCGCGGGTCAGGGTCTTGACCTCGCCGTTGCCGGTCCAGGACAGCAGCAGCGGCTGGAACGCGGACAACACGGGGCGCAAGACGGAGTACGGGCGCTTGGCGCCCTTGGCGACCATGGCCACACAGCCGTGATCGCGGGAGAAAGTCTGAACGATAAGGGAAGTCTCACGCCACGCGGTGGCGTGCAACATGTATCCGGGGCGATCCTGGACGCGAGGCGCCCTTCTACTCATAGCCCAGATCGCGGAGCGCACCCTCGCGGTCGGACCAGCCCTTGCGCACCTTGATGTAGACCTCCAGGTGCACCGGCTTGTCCAGCAGCTTGGCGATGTCCTGCCGCGCCTCCGTGGCGATGCGCTTCATGTGCATGCCGCCCGCGCCCAACAGGATGGGCTTGTGGCTGTCGCGCTCGACCACCACGCAGGCATTGATGCTGGCGCCCTTGTTGGTCTCTTCCCATTGCTCGATGACGACGGTACAGCCGTAGGGCAGTTCGTCGCCCACCAGGCGGAAGATCTTCTCGCGCACCAGTTCGGCGGCGATGAAGCGCATGGGGCGGTCGGTCAGCGTGTCTTCCTCGAACATCGGCTCGCCTTCCGGCAGGCGCGACGCGATTTCCTCCAGCAGCTGGTCCAGCTGCTGGTTCTTGGTGGCGCTGACGGGCACCACGGCGCCGAACGGATGCAGCGCCATGATCTTGGACACGAAGGCAAACAGGTCGTCGCGGTTCTTCAGCGCGTCGATCTTGGACACGACCAGGATGGTGCGTTCGGGCGCGGGCAAGAGCGGCAGCAGCTTGGCATCGCCCTCGGACCACTTGCCGGCTTCCACCACATGCACCACCACGTCCACGTCGGCCAGGGCCTGCGTGACCACGCGGTTCATCATGCGGTTCATGGCGCCGCCGTGGCGGGTCTGGAAACCGGGAGTATCGACGAACACGAACTGCTCGTGCTCACGCGTCAGCACACCGTGAATGCGGTGACGCGTGGTCTGCGCCTTGCGCGACACGATGGAAATCTTGGAACCGATCAGGGCGTTCGTCAGGGTGGACTTGCCCACGTTGGGGCGGCCCACGATGGCGACGAAGCCAGTACGAAAAGGGGTATCGCTCATTTAGTCTCTTGAGCCACTGCCACCGGCAGCGACAATTGCGCGGTTTTGCGCGCCTTGCCCGACTTGCGGGCAGCCTTGGTGGCCGGGCTGATAGCCAGCGCCGCCTCCAAAGCCAGCTTGGCCGCCGATTGCTCGGCGGCGCGGCGGCTGGCGCCGGGCGCCGTAACCTTGATCTCGAGCGCCGGGATGGCGCACTCGACTTCGAACTGCTGGCTGTGGGCCGCGCCATGCGTGGCCACCACCGTGTACACCGGCAGCGCCAGCTTGCGGCCCTGCAGGAATTCCTGCAGCAAGGTCTTGGCGTCCTTGCCCAGGGTCTTGGGGTCGACCGAGGCCAGCACCGGCTGGTACTGGCGCACGATCACGCGGCGGGCGGCATCGAAGCCCGCGTCCAGAAAGACGGCGCCGAACAGGGCCTCGACCGTGTCCGCCAGGATGGAGGGCCGGCGGAAACCGCCGCTCTTCAATTCGCCTTCGCCCAGGCGCAGGTACTGCGACAACTCCAGCCGCTGGGCGATGTCGGCCAGCGAGGCCTGCTTGACCAGGTTGGCGCGCAGGCGCGACAGGTCGCCTTCGTCGATCTTGGAATAACGCTCGAACAGCATCGCCGCGACGACGAAGTTCAGCACGGAATCCCCGAGGAATTCCAGGCGCTCGTTGTGGCGCGCACCGTGGCTGCGGTGCGTCAGCGCCTGTTCGAGCAATGCCGGATCACTGAAGTGGTGATCCAGGCGGT